>NZ_JASDCV010000015.1:0-172518 GCF_030407755.1 Rhodococcus sp. APC 3903 | reverse complement strand
CTCGCAGGTGGGAGTCGGTGTCCGTGTCGCTCTGACCTGGACAAAGTTACGCGAAGATCAACACAACACCAAATCGCCAGGTCAGAGCACTGCGGTCGGTTAACTTCACGGAACCCAGTACCTCTCGGCCAGTTCTTCGACGATCGGATCGCCTTCCTCGGCCTGTTCCAACGCTTCGAGATCGTCGTTGATCGACACCAGCCGGGGATCGTCACCCTCAGCTTCCTGAATCGGGTGCCGACCGTCCTCGGCGAGTTGCCTCAGTAGCTTTTCCTTGACGCGCGCTTTCAACGAATCAGCCATACCGCCAGCATGTGCCGCTCCGGCCCAGTTGTCGAGGCCTACTCGTCGTCCTTCTTGCCGAAGACACGCCGTGCCGTCGGAATCAGGATGATCAGCGCGCCGAGCAGAACGATGAGCGAAAAAACCTGCAGTGCCATGTCGACCTCTTACCGTCACGCCGGCGCGAGCCAGCTCCCCCACGGGGTGTTTCGAACAACCGTAAATGCAACGAGAACTCCGAGCACCACGATCGTCACAGTCGGCCGAAGCACGATCATGCGATCCCGCGTGCCTTTCCAACGGCGCACTGTCCAACCGATCCACGCGATCACCAACACCGCGACAAACGGCACGATCAAGACATTGCTGGACACTGCGGCGCCAACATCCAGATTAGTCAGGTCATTGACCGCACGAAGGCCACCACACGCCGGGCACCACAATCCCGTCAACGCATACATCGGACAAACGCCGTAACTACCCGCACTGTGGGGATCACGGAAGTGGAGTACCGCGGCGGCCGTCACCGCCACTGCAGCAACACCGACGGGTGCGGCCAGCGCGCGTCGTCGACTTGCGACCACTTCCAACTCCATGACATCCACTGTAAGAGACCTCGGCAGCGACTAGCGCGCGCGAACGACTACCGACCGGACCACCATGTCGTGCCAGCACTGGTGCTTCGAGTCCCAGAGCGGCCAGAGATAGTTGAGGAAGCAGGCGCCACCCAGGATCGCCATCATGATCCAACGAAGCAGCGCCATCACCGGGCCGAGAGGCACACCGTCGGACTCCCGAATCACCGAAATTCCCAGCCACTTCTTGCCGAGCGTCTGTCCGGTGTTCCCTTGCCTGAAGACGAGATTCCACACCTCGATCAAGAAGATCGCCAGTATGCCGACGACCATGACGATCACCCCGACCGGATTACCGCCTTCAGCGCTCACGCTGCCGTCGTCGTATGTGGTCACTTCGGATCCGGAGAACGCGATCACTGCTCCGATGCCCGCGAGGATGACGCCGGGGAGCGGAACGACAAAGCCGTCGAGGATTGACGCAAACACCCGAGAGATCCAGCTTGCGTACGGATAGGCGGGCGTCGGCGGCTGATAACCCTGCGGCGGCATCTGCCCGTACGGCGGCTGATTCTGCGATGGTTGGCCTGGTCCCCAGTTCTGATCCGACATCGAGGTCTCTCCTGTTCAGGCACGTGTTCGCCGAACTCAGGATAAACCGCACATACGCAAGAATTGGGAACTAACGACAAGAGCCCCACATCCGGATTTCCGGGTGTGGGGCTCTTGGCTGAGCTGCCTGAGAGAATCGAACTCTCGACCTTTTCATTACGAGTGAAATGCTCTACCGACTGAGCTAAGGCAGCGTGCCTTTCGGCGGTGGCGAGTCTATCTGGTCAACCCCCGGATCGCGAAAACGGGGGTCGGAAAGCGGCTCCGATGGAGGCAACCATCGCATCGAGCGCCCACTGCAACTTGACGTTGAAGTCGACGGCCTCGCGGCATTCGAGCACCGCTTCGATGCACTTGAGCAACCCCACCGGGGACGTTCGTGCAGCCAACTCGGCAGCCTGCCGAGCCATGTCGGGATGGGTCGCCGTCGACGTCGACCCCAGCGAATAGGAAAGCGCGTCCCGGTACATGCCGGCCAGGTCGATCAGCGTCCGGTCGAGAAGATCGCGGCGGGCCCGGGTGTCGCGCGATTTCTGGCGTGCTTCGAGGTCCTTGATCAGACCAGCCGATCCGCGCAGAGTCCCGGCTGTTCCCTTGCCGGTTCCACCGCCACCCAAGGAGACCTTGAGCTCCTCGAGTTCCTGTTCCTTGAGTTCGGCGTAGAACGCCTTGGTGTCAGCCTCGATCGACTTCACCAAGTTCTCTGCGGCCTTGTACGCCGTCGAAGCACCGATCGCGTCTGCGGCCAGCCGAAGCGAACGCTGACGCTCGTCCCGCGCGCTCTCGTCGGTGGCGAGGCGCCGCGCCCGACCGACATGTCCGCCGCTGATCGATGCGGCGATTCTCGCTCGCTCCGGATCCAGCCCGTCGCGGTCGATCAGTACCTGAGCGATCGATTCGACGGACGGCGTCACCAACGGCATGTGCCTACACCGCGAACGGAGGGTGACAGACATGTCTTCCGGATCGGTCGTCGGCGCGCAGAGCAGGATGACCGTGCGGTCCGGTGGCTCCTCGACAACCTTCAGCAGGGCGTTGGCTGCGCCTTCGGTCAAACGATCGGCATCCTCGACCACGATGACCTGCCACCGCCCCGTCGTCGGCCGACGCGAAGCGATGTTGACTATCTCGCGCATGCCTTTGACGCTGATGCTCAGGCCGTCGGGGATGATCCGTCGTACGTCACCGTGGGTTCCACCCATCGTCGTCGTACACGCATGACACTCACCGCACCCTGGTGCACCGTCGGAGGTGCATTGCAGGGCTGCGGCGAAGCAGAGAGCAGCAACCGAACGACCAGAGCCGGGTGGCCCGGTGAAGAGCCACGCGTGGGTCATCTCCGAGCCGCTGGAATCGCCACGAGCCGACAGCGCAGCATCACGCAGGCTCTGCTCGACGTCGTGCTGACCCACCAGCCGACCGAACACACCTCGTTCGGCCACTTCAGTACTCATGCAAAAACCCTAACCGTCGGCACCGACGAAGCCTTACGAGTCCTTCTTCGCCGGAGCCTTCTTGGCGGCGGCCTTCTTGGCCGGGGCCTTCTTGGCGGCTGTTTTCTTGGCAGCGGCCTTCTTTGCCGGGGCCTTCTTGGCAGCAGCCTTCTTCTTGACCGGGCCGCGCGCACGACGATCAGCCAGCAACTCCGACGCACGAGCATCGGAAATGGATTCGACGTCGTCGTCCTTACGGAGGCTGGCGTTGGTCTCGCCGTCGGTGACGTACGGACCGAAACGGCCGTCCTTGATCACCATCGGCTTCTCGCTGACCGGATCGACGCCCAACTCACGCAACGGAGGCGTTGCCGATGCCTGACGCCCACGACGCTTCGGCTCGGCGTAGATCTTGAGCGCTTCGTCGAGCGTGACGGTGAACATCTGCTCTTCGTTGGCGAGCGAGCGTGAGTCCGTGCCCTTCTTCAGGTACGGACCGTAACGGCCGTTCTGCGCGGTGATCTCTTCCTTGGATTCGGGGTCGACACCCACCACGCGCGGAAGCGACAGCAGACGAAGTGCATCTTCTAAGGTGATCGTCGCCAAATCCATGGACTTGAGCAGCGATCCCGTCCGCGGCTTGGGGCCCGCGACCTTCTTGGCAGCCTTCTTCGCGGGTGCCTTCTTGGCTGCGGCCTTCTTCACCGCAGTCTTGGTACTGCCCGAACTGATTTCTTCCGGCTCGGGAGCGGAGACGGGAACGATGTCCGGTTCCGGCTCGGCCGGCGGTTCGGGCAGGATCTCGGTCACGTAGGGACCGAAGCGGCCTTCCTTCGCGACGATCTCGTGGCCCGTCAGTGGGTCGACGCCCAGCTTGCGGCCCTCTTGAGGCGTCGAGAACAGTTTCTCGGCGTACTCGGGAGTGAGCTCGTCCGGCGGCAGGTCGTCGGGAAGATTTGCCCGCTGCGAGATCAGATCGCCTTCGGGATCGTCCGGGTTCTGAACCATGCGCTCGAGATACGGGCCGAACCGGCCGACGCGCACGTGCACCTCGCGGCCCTCGGCGTCGTCGAAGAGACGGATGGAGTTGACCTCGCGAGCGTCGATCTCCTCGAGGTTGACTCCGACCATCTTCTTCAGCCCGCCCTCGCGGGCGACCGAACCTTCTGCGCCTGTCTCGCCGCCGAAGTAGAAGCTGCTCAGCCAGTTGCCGCGCTGCTCACGGCCACCGGCGATCGCGTCGAGATCGTCTTCCATTCCTGCCGTGAAGTCGAAGTCGACCAGCCGGCCGAAGTGCACCTCGAGCAGTCCGATGACGGCAAACGCCACCCAGGACGGAACCAGCGCGCTGCCACGTTTGTAGACGTATCCGCGATCGAGGATGGTCTTGATGATCGACGAGTAGGTCGAAGGACGGCCGATGCCGAGTTCTTCGAGCGTCTTGATCAGGCTGGCTTCTGTGTAGCGAGCGGGCGGGTTGGTGCTGTGCCCGTCCGGATCGAGCTTGGTGGCCGTGACTTCCTGGCCCTTGACCAGTACCGGAAGCCTGGATTCGGCGTCGTCGGACTGACCGCCGGCTTCTTCGTCGACACTTTCGACGTAAGCCTTGAGGAAGCCGGCGAACACGATGGTGCGACCCGAAGCGGAGAACGTGCAGTCCTCGCCGGTGCCTGCCGTGCCGGAGATACGGAGCGTCAGCGTCGTACCGCGGGCGTCGGCCATCTGCGAAGCGACGGTCCGCTGCCAGATCAGTTCGTACAGCTTGAACTCGTCGGAATCGAGCTTGGAGTGCAGCTGACCCGGGGTCTGGAACACGTCGCCGGCGGGGCGGATCGCCTCGTGAGCTTCCTGCGCGTTCTTGACCTTGCGGGTGTACTGACGCGGCGTCGGATGGACGTACTCCGGACCGTACAACTCGGTGGCCTGCGCACGAGCGGCTGCGATCGCCGACTCCGAGAGCGTCGTCGAGTCGGTACGCATGTAGGTGATGTAGCCGTTTTCGTACAGACGCTGCGCGATGCGCATTGCGCGCTCGGACGTGAAACGAAGTTTGCGTCCGGCTTCCTGCTGGAGCGTCGACGTCATGAACGGCGGGTAAGGCTTGCGCGTGTACGGCTTGTCCTCGGCGGAGGAAACCGTGAGGTCGACGCCCTGCAACGCTTCCGCGAGACGACGCGCGTACGCCTCGTCGAGCACGGTGACCGCGCTGCCCTTGAGCTTTCCGTCAGCTCCGAAATCGCGACCGGAGGCGACACGCGAACCGTCGACGGAGACCAGGCGAGCACCGAAACTACGCGGGCTGGCCTCTGCACCGGCGTCGAGCGTCGCGGAAATGTCCCAGTACGACGCCGACTTGAACGCCATGCGCTCGCGTTCACGCTGGACGATGACGCGAGTGGCCACCGACTGGACGCGGCCGGCCGAGAGCTTCGGCATGACCTTCTTCCAGAGAACCGGGCTGACCTCGTAACCGTAGAGACGGTCGAGGATGCGGCGGGTTTCCTGAGCATCGACGAGGTCGGTGTCGAGTTCGCGGGTGTCTTCGGCGGCAGCACGGATTGCCGGCTCGGTGATCTCGTGGAAGACCATTCGACGAACCGGAATCTTGGGCTTGAGAGTCTCGAGGAGATGCCAGGCGATTGCCTCGCCCTCGCGGTCGGGGTCAGTTGCGAGGAAGAGCTCGTCGGCGTCCTTCAACAGAGACTTGAGTTCGGCGACCTTGCCCTTCTTTTCCGGGCTCACGACATAGAGCGGCTCGAAGTCGTGATCGACGTTGACGCCGAGACGGGCCCATGACTCGCCCTTGTACTTGGCCGGAACGTCTGCTGCGCCTCGCGGCAGGTCGCGAATGTGACCGACCGATGCCTCTACGACGTAGTCCTTACCGAGGTAGGGAGCGATTTTGCGCGCCTTGGTCGGTGACTCGACGATCACGAGGCGACGAGGGTTACCGGACGCTCCCTGACCGCTGCCGTTGTCCGCTTTAGCCACCTGCTGCCCGAGCCTTCCTTTGGACGTTCACTGCCGTCGGCAGATCTTCAGAACTAGACGTGTGGAGCAAGTTATACCCCGTGTCTCTCTTTACAGAGTGACATACCCGCAAGACATTCGTGCAGATCAGTACAGTATGGGCTCCGTCGGACACGCGGCATGAGCACCGTCGGACACGCGGCATGAGCACCGTCGGACGCGAGGCAAGAGCACTGTCAGACGTGCGGCCAGGCGACCGAAGTGTCGACGTGTTTCGGCGCCTCACCGAGGTATTCGACGAGCTTTGTCAGTCTCTTCTTTCCCGACACACGGAGCCCCGGGCCCGGTGTCCGGTTACCCAGTTGAGTCGGCGCGATACCAACCCGCATCAAGGCCTGAGCCAGCGGTGCGTGCGTCTCCTTGGCATGGGGGTCGAGGCCGAACACGAATCGCTCGCCGCCTTCTTCGAGCCTGCCGGCCGCGACGGCCCACACCCGGAGTTGGCGGGAGTTCGGTACCCAACCGACCGGCACCGCCTTCACAGCTCCCTTGGTCCACTGCACGGACAGCGGAAGGAGTGCGGGCGTCGACTGAGTGCGGACCAATGGGCTGCCTTCTTCACTACGCGTCACCTCGGCCCCGAGTCCGCACTGCGCGATCAACTCGGCAACAGCCTGCGCTCTCCAGTCCCGATCCACGACGATCGAGATCCGGGCACGGTCCTCCGAGGTCACGACCTGACCCGGTCCGGCCAGCATTCCGGCGAGGTCCGTCACGGCAGGTGGAATCGACTCGGCAGAGAAAAAGGACAGTTGGCTCACAGAGTGAAACGTAAGCCACGAAGGTACTGACGGCATAGACGACCGGCCGTGGTCGAACAGCTGCGTGCATTACCTCGGACAGAGAAAGACTGGCTCAGCCCGAAAAGATTTGTCCCCCACCGCACGGATGCGATGGGGGACAAATACTGTCCGAACTAATCGCTCAGCGAGTGAGCGGAAAAAATCAGACCGCGCGAACGCCGGTAGCCTGGGGACCCTTGGTGCCCTGGCCGACCTCGAACTCCACACGCTGGTTCTCCTCGAGGGTACGGAAGCCGTTGCCCTGAATTTCGGAGTAGTGAACGAAGACGTCTGCGGAACCGTCTTCGGGAGCGATGAAGCCGAAGCCCTTTTCAGCGTTGAACCACTTCACAGTGCCCTGTGCCATGCTTTTCCTTCTCTTTCTAACACCGGATTCGGTGAACAGCCCTTACAGTCCACCGGGCCGGTTCCGACCGCTGTACGTCTTTATTTCCCCCTCAGGAAAGGCAGAGCACCGCGCCCGCAACAACGATCCTGCGAGCGTGCACTTTCTCAAGCCTACGAACACAGAAGCTGCGACCGATTGTCAGTCAACCATGTTCTCCGCGTGCACAACAGTCGAAAAGGGAACTAAAAACGTTAAAAGTTCGCTACGAGAAAAACGGCCCACGATCGTGGCTTCCCGCTTCCGCGCCGACCACCCGGTTCCACCAAGACCGCCGGCCGTTGCGTATCATCAAAACTGCAGGTAGCGACAGTTTCCGATTGCCGCCACACCCCAACGCCGAGCCCGGAGAGTCACGTGAACGCACCTTCCCCGATCCCCGCCCCGGGAGGGAAGCCTGGCGACACCTACGGGCAGATGCTGCTCGATCGCGTCGTCGCCGGGGTCAGTGGAAGCGAAAAACCACTGATGTTCACCGCGCAGTTGCCTGCTCGCGTAGCCGAGTTCACCGAATGGCCGGAGTGGGTGCACCCCAGCGTCGTACGCGCGCTCGCCGAGCACAGCGTGCGGTCCCCGTGGATCCACCAGAGTGAGGCCGCCGACCTCGCTCACGAGGGAAAACACGTGGTCGTGGCCACCGGTACGGCGTCGGGTAAGTCACTGGCATACCAACTCCCGGTGCTGACGGCCATGGCGACCGATCCGCTCGCAACTGCCCTGTACCTCTCCCCCACCAAAGCGCTGGGCTCGGATCAACTGCGAGCAGTGCTGTCCCTCACCGACTTCGACGTCGAACTTCGCAGCACGAACGCCAGTGCGTACGACGGCGACACCTCGCAGGAACTCCGCACCTGGGCACGCGAGAACTCACGCTGGCTCTTCACCAACCCCGACATGATCCACATTTCGCTGCTCCGCACCCATCAGCGATGGGCGCACTTCTTCCGCAACCTGAAATACGTGATCATCGACGAATGCCACTCCTACAGGGGAGTCTTCGGATCCAACGTCGCGCTCGTGATCCGGCGACTTCGCAGGATTGCAGCGCGCTACGGCGCCGAACCTACCTTCATCCTGGCCAGCGCGACCACGGCAGATCCCGGCGCAGCGGCCTCGCGGCTCATCGGCGCACACTGCAGCGAGGTCACGGAAGACGGATCGCCTCACGGCCCACGCACCGTCGCACTGTGGGAGCCTCCGCTACTCGAGGCATTGACCGGCGAAAACGGTAGCCCGGTACGACGTCCCGCGGGCGCGGAAGCAGCGCGGATCATGGCCGACCTCATGATCGAGGGCGCCCGTACTCTCACCTTCGTCCGCTCCCGCCGCGGTGCCGAACTGACCGCGATGGCCACCAAACGTCTACTCGCCGAGGTGGACCCGGACCTCGCCGAGCGAGTCGCGTCGTATCGCGCCGGATATCTGGCCGAGGACCGTCGCGAACTGGAAGCTGCACTCGCCGACGGCACGCTGCTGGGCGCAGCCACCACCAACGCGCTGGAGCTCGGCGTCGACATCGCAGGCCTCGACGCCGTTGTCGTGGCAGGCTTCCCGGGGACCGTTGCCTCGTTCTGGCAGCAGGCCGGTCGCTCCGGGCGACGCGGCGAGGGTTCACTCGTCGTGTTGATCGCCCGCGACGATCCACTCGACACCTACCTCGTTCACCATCCGTCGGCGGTACTCGACAAACCCGTCGAGGCGACGGTGACAGATCCCGGAAATCCGTACGTCCTGGGACCACAACTTCTCTGCGCTGCAATGGAACTCCCACTTTCCGATGTCGAGGTGGACGCTTTCGGGGCTCTCGAGGTTCTGACCAGGCTGTCGGAGGAAGGCAAGATCCGGCGCCGAAAGCATGGATGGTTCGTCACCGCCGATTCGAACCCCCACGGCTCTTTGGACATTCGCGGCGGTATCGGAACTCAGGTGGCCATTGTCGACGGTGAATCCGGCCGGATGCTGGGTACTGTCGATGCGGGCCGCGCTCCGGCCACAGTTCATCCCGGTGCCGTGCACATTCATCAAGGCGAGACCTATGTCGTCGACGAACTGGACCTCGACGTCGGACTCGCATTGGTGCACACCGAGAATCCGGACTGGACCACCTCGGCCCGCGAGACCACCGAAATCACGATCACCGAACAACTCGAGCACAAGAACTACGGCGACATCGCCGTCGCTCTCGTCCAGGTCGAGGTGACACATCAAGTCGTCGGGTACCTACGACGGTTGACTTCGGGTGAAGTCCTCGACTCGATCGAACTCGACATGCCCGCACACACTTTGCCCACCAGGGCAGTGATGTACACGGTCACGCCGGAACTACTCGAATCCATCGGGGTGCCGCCCGAACGGTTCCCCGGATCACTGCATGCCGCCGAACATGCCGCGATCGGTCTGCTGCCACTGGTGGCGATCTGCGACCGCGGAGACATCGGCGGCGTATCGACGGCGATGCACGCGGACACCGGACTCCCGACTGTCTTCGTCTACGACGGTCACGCCGGCGGCGCCGGGTTCGCCGACCGGGGGCACAGCGAACTGTCACGGTGGCTCACCGCGACGCGCGACGCCATACTCTCCTGCGAGTGCGCTCACGGATGCCCGTCCTGCGTCTATTCACCCAAGTGCGGCAACGGAAACGACCCACTCGACAAAGACGGCGCGGTCAAGGTTCTGACCGCCGTCATCGATACGATCAGCTGAGACACGATCAGCCGATCGGACCCGCACGAGCGTAGGCCTGCGCGTCGCCGATCCCGAAGCCCGACAACAACACCGGTGCACGTATCTCGACAACTACATCCCACCCCTGCACCTCACATTCCGCGAGCACCGTACGCATACGCTCCGCGATCGCCGCGGACTTCGCACACGCAGACGCCTCACCTCCGTCCAAGGCGCCCGCACCGCCGAGAGCCGAAAGATCAGCGGCCGACTGAGCAGTGTGCCGGGCCACCACCGCGGACCCGACATGCAGCATCCCACCGGTCACCATCACGATCGCTGCCAGAACGCAGCACGCCAGAACCGTGGCAACACCTTCGTCGTCACGTAGGTTCACCCCTCTTCCACCCCTGACTCCACAGCTGCCACAGCCTCGGAAGAAATGTCGACCAACGGCAGCAACGTACTCTCGGCGCTGACAACGGCAACGGCAAAGCCGTCAACGATCTCCACCGAGATCGACGCATCTTGGGGTGCGATCCGGCGGGCCGTGGCGACCGCAGACTCACGATCACCACGTGCCACCAACCGCGCGGCCTCACGAGCGGCGTCAACACACCGAACCTGCATCGACACCGCGAGGACACCACCGATACACAGCACGACCACCGTGACGATCGACGCCAGAGCAATCGCGGCCTCGACCGTCACGGCGCCGTCGTCGGCTTGCCGAATACCTCTCGTGGACAACATCACACAGCTGTCTTGAGTGCCTTGTCGATGATGCCCGTCAGCGCCGAGACAATGGAGTCGCCGGTGACAACCGTGTACAGGACGGCACCGAATGCGGCGGCCGCAATCGTGCCGATCGCATACTCCGCGGTAGACATACCGTCGTCCTTCGTTACCAACAGCGCAAATCTGGCCGACACCGTCCTGAGCGTCTTCGAAATCATTTCTCCCCCTTCAATCGAAACCTGTGGCAGCATCTCTGCCACAGGAGCTTTCACACGGATCCGGCTCACAACAGGCCGTTACCGAGCACAGTCGTGGCAAGCCCGATCACCACCGGGACGATGCCCAGGGCGATGAACGCCGGCAGGAAACACAGTCCGAGTGGACCGCTGATCAGCACTCCCGCACGTTCGGCCGCGGCAGCAGCCAGATCCTCGGCGTCACCTCGACTGCGCTCGGCGAGTTCGGCCATGGACGAGGACAGCGACGAACCCGAACGGGCGGAACGCCGAGCCATTCTGGCGAGCGCCTCGGTATCGGGATCGAGAGCGGCTTCGCTCCACGCGGCGTCGGGATCAGCACCGAGCGTGAGAAGGTCGGCGACGCGACTGAGCTTGTCGGCCATCGGTTTCGGTGCCGTCGACGCCATCGCTGTGATCGCGGCGGAGACGGGAAGCCCCGCTCGCAGGCAGGCCCCGAGCAGGTCGAGACTTGCGGCAACTGCGAGTGGATCCGGCTTGTCCGGGGCTGAAACCGAATTTTCTGTTGTTGTGTCCGCGAACAGAATTTCTGCCGCCCTGGCCGAAGCGCCGCGGCGAGCGGGAATGATCGCGAGCGCCAACGCGATCATCGCCACGGATGCCCAACTCACGACGTGACCTTCGCAGTTATCCGGTCGGTCCAGAGCAAACCAGCTGAGACACAAGCAGTTCCGATCACGAGCAGCACGCCGCCGAGCCCACCCCCGAACAGCACGCGCAGAGGCGACGCCCCCATCAACTGGCCGAGGCCGATCCCCAACAGCGGTAGAAAAGCCAGCACCGCAGCCGTCGCCCGAGCGCCCGCCAACCCGGCCTCGGTGCGCTGACGAAAGCGTCTACGCCCCAACATGTCCGTCCGGACCGCGCCGAGTAGTTCAGCCAGAGCCAGACCGTGTTGGTCTGCGACCCGCCAGACGGATCCGATACGGGAGAACTCACGCTCGATGCACGAATCCGGTACCGCGAAGGCCGCCGCGGCAGAACCACCGAGACGCGCCCTGGCCCCAGCGGACCGGAACACCGCACTTACTTCGCCGCTACATTCCTCGCCTGCAACAGAACTGGCAACTGCGGGATGCGCACCGACGCTCAGCTCGGCGATCAGCACCTCCAGACCGGAGAGCAGCATCTTCTGTGAGAGGTCCCGGTTTTCGGCCGCCTGCGCGCGGCGCCCACGAAAGATCAAGGTTCCGGCGAGGACGACCGCCGCGCATCCTGCCGCCAAGCCTCCGAGAACCCATGCAGCCGACACCGCGAAAAATGCGGCGACCAACTGCCACGGAATCTGCCGGGAGGGCTTGCGGATGCTCGGGGCGTACGTAGCGAGCCGCGCACGTGAATCCCGCACCGGCGCAATCGAGACCGCCAACGCGAGGACCAGGAAGGAAACTGTCACGTCCCGACCTCCCGGTTGCGAAGCCGGAACATCCGCTCGAGTCGCTCACGACCCGAACCGCCGTCCGGCCATGCCTGCATGATTTGTACGTATCCGTCCGCACCGCGATCGATGACGCCGATCTGTTCGAGACGCCTCGATCCGTCGGCCGATCTGTGTACGTGCAGGATCACTTGAACTGCCGCGGCAAGTTGACTGTGCAACGCGTGGCGATCCATACCGCCGAGCGCAGCCAACGCCTCGAGTCTGGCCGGCACCTCTTCGGGCGAATTGGCGTGAACGGTGCCGGCGCCGCCGTCGTGGCCGGTGTTCATCGCCGTGAGCAGATCCGTCACCTCTGCACCGCGGACCTCACCGACGACGATGCGATCGGGACGCATCCGCAGTGCCTGCCGAACCAGATCGCGCACCGTCACCTCTCCGACGCCCTCGACGTTGGGAGCCCTGGCGACGAGGCGGACGACGTGCGGATGCGGCGGCGCTAGTTCGGCCGCGTCCTCGACGCAGACGATTCGCTCGCGCGGGTCGACGGCGCCGAGCATGGCGGACAACAACGTGGTCTTTCCCGCGCCGGTCCCGCCGATCACCAGGAAGGCCAAGCGGCACGAGATGATGCGATCGAGGAGTTCGCGCGCGTCCGGTTCCACGGCGCCGTGAGCACACAGCGCGTCGAGACCCTGCGTTGCGGGCCGCAGCACTCGCAGTGACACGCAGGTTCCGCCCTGGGCCACCGGTGCGAGTACGGCATGAAGTCGTACCCCGAAGTGCCCGTCGCCGACGCCCCGCAGACAGCCGTCGACCCACGGTTGGGCGTCGTCGAGGCGTCGACCTGCCGACAGTGCCAACCGCTGCGCCAGTCGACGCACGGCTGCCTCGTCGGTGAACCGGACCCCGGACCTTTCGAGGCCGACCCCGCGGTCCACCCAGACCTGATCCGGCGCGGTCACCAGTACATCGGCGACACCGGGTTCGTGCAGCAGTGGTTCGAGCGGCCCTGCGCCTGTCAGTTCCGTCTGGAGCACCCTGACGACCTCCAACAGATCCGTGTCCGCCAGAACGCCGGAGGACTCGGCTCGCACGGCGTCGGCAACGGTGGCCGCCGTCGGCTCGGCGACCGACGACGCCGTCAGCCGCTCGCGAACTCGGTCGAGCAGTTCTGTCGTGACCAACGCGCTCATGCCGCAGCCCTGCGCGGGCGTGCGCCGGATTCGACGGCGTCGAGTACCGCCGTTGCCACCGCACTCAGCGGACAACCTCGGGTCAATTCGAGGCCACCGCGCTCGAGCATCGGCGCCAGCGAGCGGTGGCCGCGCATCACGGCCGTCAGCGGCAGGCCGAGCATGTCTGCCACATCGGCGCCGCGTAGGCCTCCCGGCGCCGGCCCACGCACGACGAGCCCGACATTGGAGTTGTGTCGCACCACCCAGGCTCCGACCTTCTCGGCAGCGACGCACGCAGCCACGGTGGCCGGAACCACCACGAGAACCAAATCCGACATCTCCAACGCGGCCTGACCTACCTCGCTGGGATGACGTGGCACGTCGCAGACCACGAGTCCGCCGGAACTGCGACCTGCGTCCAGCACGGCGCGAACGGCGGTCACTGTCGGACCGTCGATCTCGCGGCGACTGCTCGCCAGAACCCTCAAGAACTTTCCCTTTGCCGGCAGGGCATCGCGCAGCGCATCCGGGGCCAACCGCCCGCCCTCGACGGTCAGTGCACCCCAACGCAATCCGGGGGTCGTCTCGATGCCCAACAGCACATCAGCGCCGGAGCCGAGGGCGTCGACGTCCACCAGTAACGTCGGGACGTGACGTGCCGCCGACGTCAACGCGACAGCCGCCGCAGTTGCCGAGGCTCCGCCGCCGCCACAACCACCCACCACGCTCACGACGGTGCCGTCACCACTCACGTCTACGTGGTCGGCCAGAACTGCGACCAACGCGTTCTCCTCTTCCGGCAGGGACAGAACGCTGTCGGCTCCGATCGCGGTGGCGCTCTTCCAGTCGTCGACGGTCGGTGTGCCGTCGCACACGAGGAACACTCGCGTTCGTTTAGGGGAACGAGTCAGAGCATCCCGCGCAGCCGACGCGTCCAACACGACCGCCGAGGCCCGGTTCCACTGTTGCCGGGAAACGGGATGCTCGGCCTCGTCCAGACAGCGGTCCACCGCGGCAGCGACGCGGCGCACGCTCGCGAGGACCTTCGCGTCGTCGACGAGAACCAGAATGGGAGCCCCGGTTTCCCGAGAGTTGATCGTCGTGTTCATGACTGCAGAGCCTGAACGAGCACCGGCACCGAAAACAGTGGGTCGAGAGAGTCTGTGGACAACTGGGAAGTTGTGGAGAAACAGGCCTGAGACAGAGGACGACCCCCGCCAATGGGGGGAGGAGGCGGGGGCCGTCTGAGTTCAGCCCCGGGGGGTCGGGCTGAACTAGTTCGAACGAATCGAACAGCAACGATCTTACACCCGCCATTGGCGAGAAATGCAAGCCTGAGCTGCACTGAACTGCTGTTTTTCGCCGAAAGAGGACGCTTGCCGAGGAGCACACGAACCGCCTGTCGGACTATCCTCATTCCTGTGACCGACAAGCCTGCGAACGGACTGAATACCGGGCGGACAGCCGCTTTCTTCGATTTGGACAAAACGATCATCGCGAAGTCGAGCACCCTGGCGTTCAGCAAGCCATTCTTCGCCCAGGGTCTGATCAATCGACGCTCGGTTCTCAAGAGCAGCTATGCGCAATTCCTGTTTCTTCTGTCCGGCGCCGATCACGATCAGATGGAGCGCATGCGCGAGCACCTGACTGCGATGTGCGCGGGCTGGGACGTGGAACAGGTGAAGGCCATCGTCGCGGAGACTCTGCACGACATCGTCGACCCACTCGTCTTTGCCGAGGCGGCCGATCTGATCGCCGATCACAAGCTGCGTGGACACGACGTCATCGTGGTGTCGGCGTCGGGCGAGGAGATCGTCGCGCCGATCGCCCGCGCCCTCGGCGCCACCCATTCCGTGGCGACGTCGATGAGGGAAGAAGACGGCCACTACACCGGCGAGGTCGACTTCTACTGCTACGGTCCGGGCAAGGTCGAGGCGATGGAAAAACTCGCCGCGGAATACGGCTACGACCTCGCCGCCAGTTACGCCTACTCCGACTCGGTGACCGATTTGCCCATGCTCGAGGCGGTCGGACATCCCACCGCAGTCAACCCCGATCGTGCATTACGCAAGGAAGCGGCCGTAAACGGTTGGCCCATACTGACTTTCTCGAACCCGGTCTCGCTTCGCGCGCGATTGTCAGCCCAGTCCACGACGACGGTGGCCACTACTGCAGCGGTGGGAATCGCAGCTCTGGTGGCCGGCGCCATGACCTTCGGGCTACTGCGTCGGAAACGCTGAAATCCAATGCCCACAAACAAAAATTGGTACTTGCTGTGAGCCCGGACACAGGGTACAAAGGAGTTACGGAAGAACGGAAGGCCAGGAACGGCTCGGAAGAGAAGGACCGTTTCCCCAACTGAAATTCCTAGCACGGGCACTAGGGCACCCACGCGGAGCACAAGCCACTATAAGGGCAGAAGCGTTGTGGGCCTGCGAGATTCGTTCAATTTGAGCGAGGACCCCGCACCGGTTGCGGGGACGACCTCAGAAAGTGCGATCCCTCGCCGAGGCCACCCACACAACCCACCGAGCACGCTTGGTAACGAGTAGTCCGTGCTGACGGGCGGCGAAGTCGATTTATCGGCAGCGCCGCCCGTTCGTTATGTGCCGGCCCCGCCCTGTTGCAGACTATCCAGTCGCCGCGTCGGCGATCGAAGTCGCTTCTCGCGCACCGGCTTCGAGAGCTCCGCAGCACAAGATCACCCAACTGCCGACACCCGCTGGATTTCCCGAAGCGAATCCAGCCGCGCCGTCCGTGTACGCCTGCGGCCGCCGAAGCCAACTGACCTCGGGGACTCCCAGATTGTGCGGATCCAACCCGGACGAGACCGCAACCAGACGCGAAGCCGCACGTGCAACAATGCCGTCAGCGGTGCCGAACGGGCTCAGCGCCAAGAGTTCTCCGTGCACGACGGCCGCCAGAACCGGCGCCGGTGCACTGGTTCCGCCGGTAACGAGTTGCGCGAGAGCGTCCAACCGCTCCCCCACTCCGCGATCCGAACGTGGCCGCCCCAGTTGATCCGCGTCCTCGACGAGGTCTGCCGCGGCCAGCAGGTGCAGCCGGGCCAAAGCCTGCAGCGGGGCGCGCTTCCACGTCGACTCCATGAGGGGAAGACTGTCGCCGTCCAGAGCCTGAGACACGCGCAGAGCACCCGCGAGAATCGGATCACCGGCCATGCCCTCGGCCGGCAATTCGGTGGTGCCACCGGCCAGCGATGCGGAAGCTCGCGCAGCGCGAACCGCGGCTTCGGCGGCAGTGGTGGACCAACCGCGACGGTTGGTCTTGTGCCGATGAACCTCACCCAGAGCGTCGCGCGCATGATCGGCGGCGGCGCGTACGCCTGGAAGATCGACGAGGGGCTGCAAGGGGTCCGTCACGATCAACGACGGTACCCTTGCAGCCCCTCTGCGGACTTGCCTACCTACCTGTTGCGTCAGCTTCCCAGCGTGATGGACCCGCCGGGAATCGCGTCGAGCAACTTGCGGGTGTAGTCCTGTTGCGGATTGCCGAATACGTCGTCGATCGGTGCCGATTCGACGATCGAGCCACGCGACATCACCAACACGTTGTCCGCGATCTGACGAACCACGGCCAGGTCGTGCGTGATGAAGAGGTACGTCAACCCGAACTCTGCCTGCAGGTCGTTGAGCAGGGTCAAGATCTGATCCTGCACGAGCACGTCGAGAGCGGAGACCGCCTCGTCGCAGATCACGACCTCCGGTTGCAGTGCCAACGCTCGCGCAATTGCGACGCGCTGACGCTGTCCGCCGGAGAGCTCGTTCGGGAACCGTCGCATGACCGACTGGGGCAGACCGACCTTGTCGAGAAGTTCGCGGACGCGAGCCTCCCGTTCTGCTTTGGTCCCGACCTTGTGGGTACGCAGCGGCTCTTCGATCGTGCGGTAGATCGAGTACATCGGGTCGAGCGTGCCGTAAGGGTTCTGGAAGATCGGCTGCACTCGACGACGGAACGCAAAGGTTTCCTTCGCTCCGAGTTTGGACACGTCCTGACCGTCGAAGACCACGTTGCCTGCGGTGGGCTCGAGCAAGCCGAGAACCATCTGCGCGACCGTCGACTTACCGGAACCCGATTCGCCGACGATTGCAGTCGTGGTTCCGCGGCGGACCTTGAAGGACACGTCGTTCACGGCTGTGAAGTCGGTGGTCTTGCGGAAACCCTTGCGCAGCTTGAACACCTTGGTCAGATGATCGACGACAAGAACGTCGTCGGTCGCCTTGCCGAAGGACTCTGCCGCACTTTCCTCGGCCTTCACCGCTTCGGCGACCTCTTCCGCCTGTTCGCGAATCTCGGCGCGTGCCACTGATGAGCTGAGCCGCTTCGACGCCAACGACGGCGCAGCAGCGACCAGCTTCTGCGTGTACGGATGCTGCGGGCGCTTCAGAATCTCCAGCGCCGGACCGGATTCGACGATACGACCCTTGCTCATCACGATCAGATGCTCGGCGCGCTCGGCGGCCAAGCCCAGATCGTGAGTGATGAGCAGAACGGCGGTGCCGAGTTCCGTTGTCAGACCGTCTAGGTGATCGAGGATCTGACGCTGGACCGTGACGTCGAGCGCCGACGTCGGCTCGTCCGCGATCAGGAGCTTCGGACGAGCGGACAACCCGATCGCGATGAGTGCGCGCTGACGCATACCGCCCGAGAACTCGTGCGGGTACTGCCCCAACCGGCTCTCGGCCTCCGCGAGTCCTGCCTCCTCGAGCAGTTCCGCAGCCCGAACCTTGGCTGCCTTGCCCTTGGCGATCCCGTTGGCGGCCAGTGCTTCCTCGATCTGGAAGCCCACTTTCCACACGGGATTCAGATTCGACATCGGGTCCTGCGGAACCAAACCGATCTGGCTTCCCCGGATGTGGACGAAGTCCTTCTCCGAGACCTTCGAGATGTCCTTGCCGTCGAAGATGATCTCGCCTGCCGTCACCTTGCCGGTGCCGGGAAGCAGATTGATGATCGAGTGGGCGGTAGTGGACTTACCCGAACCCGATTCGCCGACGATCGCGACAGTCTGACCCGGGTAGACGGTCAGGCTGACGCCTCGAACTGCCGGAACCGGACCGGAATTGGACTGGAAAGACACCTCGAGATCACGAATCTCGAGCAACGGAGTTTCCTCCGAGGTGAGAGTTTCCTTGGTGGTCATCGTGCTCACCGCTTCCGCGACTTGGGATCGAGGGCGTCGCGCAGAGCGTCACCCATCATGATGAATCCGAGAACGGTGATCGCCAAAGCCGTTGCCGGGTAGAACAGAATGGTCGAACCCTGACGCAGCGTCACCTGAGCGTTGCTGATGTCGCCGCCCCACGAAACCTCGGTGGACGGAAGACCGATACCGAGGAAGGACAGCGTCGCCTCGGCAACGATGTACGTACCGAGCGAGATGGTGGCGACCACGATGATGGGCGCCAACGAGTTCGGGATGACGTGGCGGATCAGTGTCTTGAGCTTCGAGACACCCAACGCTTCCGAGGCCATGACGTAATCGTTGTTCTTCGCCGAGATCACCGCGCCTCGAGCGATTCTTGCCATCTGCGGCCAGCCGAAGAGCGCCAGCACGCCGACGACGGTCCAGATGGTGCGATCGGTGAACAGCTGCATCAGGACGATGGCAGCCAGGATCAGCGGGATGCCGAAGAAGATGTCGGCGACACGGGAGAGGATCGAATCGGTCCATCCGCCGTAGAAACCGGACAGCGCACCGAAGATCACGCCGATCACCAGCACCGACGCCGTGACACCGACGCCCACGAGTACGGATGCGCGAGCACCGTAGATGGTGCGCGAGTACACGTCACAGCCCTGGCGGTCGAAACCGAACCAGTGCCCTGAGGTCGGCCCCTGCATGCTGTAGGTCAGGTCGCAGAACCGCGGATCGGTGCTCGTGAACAAGCTCGGAAACGCTGCGATGACGATGACCGCGAGGATGATGATCGTCGAGATGATGAACAGGGGGCGCTTGCGTAGGTCGCGCCACGCATCGGTCCACATGCTCGTCGGCGCCTGATCGAGTTTGACGGCGTCCGTCTCCCCCGGTGCCGCAACTTCGGGCGGTGCCACGAAATGACTTTGCCGGACTGCGCGTCCGGTCTTCACGGTCTCAGACATAGCGGATCCTCGGATCGAGCGCGGCGTACAAGAGGTCGACGAGCAGATTCGCGATCAGGTAGATCACGATCAGGATGGTGACGAACGAAACCACCGTCGGCGCTTCACCTCTGGTCACGGCCTGGTAGATCGTGCCACCGACGCCGTTGATGTTGAAGATGCCCTCGGTGACGATGGCGCCGCCCATCAACGTTGCGAGGTCGGCACCCAGGAACGTGACCACGGGGATCAGCGAGTTGCGCAACACGTGCACGCGAACCACTCGTCCACGGGAAAGTCCCTTGGCGGTAGCGGTGCGGACGTAATCGGCAGTCAGATTCTCCGCCACGGACGTTCGGGTCAGTCGCAGTACGTACGCGAACGAGACCGAACCAAGAACCAGGGCAGGGAGCAGGAGATTGGTGAAGCTGGTGTTGCCACCGACCGTCGGCGGGACGATGCCCCATTTGACGCCGATGAAGAACTGAGCCAGGAAGCCGATCACGAAGATCGGGATGGCGATGAGAACGAGGCTGAACAGCAGGACGGTGCTGTCGAAGAATCCGCCCTTACGCAGGCCCGCGATGAGGCCGAAGCCGACACCGAAGACCGTCTCGACGATCAGTGCCATGAAGGCAAGTTTCATCGTGATCGGAAATGCCTGTGCCAGAACTTCACTGACAGGTCGTCCGGAGAACGACGTGCCGAAGTCCAGCGTGAAGATGCCCTTCAGGTACAGCAGGTACTGCTGATAGAAGGGGAGATCGAGGTGGTAGCGCTCCCGAAGCTGTGCTGCCACAGCCGGACTGAGCGCCTTGTCGCCCGCCAACGCGGCAATCGGATCACCGGGAAGCAGGAAGACCATGGCGTAGATCAGAAGAGTGGCCCCGAGAAAAACCGGGATCATTTGAAGCACTCGGCGACCGATGTACCAGAGCATCGGATCACCTCCTTGTCGATGATCGTGTACGTCAGCGGACAGTCCGGTGTGAACACGAGTTCGGGACGGCAGGCAGGGCGCCTGCCGCCCCGAACTCACGTTTCAGATGCGGATCGTTCTACGCGTCAGTTCTTTTCGATGTCTTCGTAGACCGGAACACCGTTCCAGCTGATGGTCACGTTGGAAACGTTCTCCGACCATCCACTGGCAGCGTTGCGGTACCACGTCGGAACTGCGGGCAGGTCCTTGAGCAGGACTTCCTGGGCCTGATCGAGCAGTTCCTGAGCCTTCGCCTGATCGGTCTGGCCGGCCGATTCGCGCAGGAGGCGGTCGAACTCGGGGTTGGAGTAGTCACCGTCGTTGGAGCTGCCGCCGGTCTGGTAGTTCTGCGCCAGGAAGCCGTACTGCTGCGGGTAGTCGCCCTGCCAACCGGAGCGGAAAGAGCTCTGGATGGTGCGGTCGGTGGCTTCGGTGCGGATCTGAGCGAAGGTGGCGTACTGCTTGCCCTTCGCGTCGATACCGAGGGTGTTGCGGATGCTGTTCGCCGTGGCATCGACCCATTCCTGGTGTCCGCCGTCGGAGTTGTAGGCGATCTCGAAGCTGCCGGACCACGGTGCGATGGCGTCGGCCTTGGCCCAAGCAGCCTTGGCCGCCTCAGGATCGAACTTCACGTTGCTGTTACCGGTCAGCGAGTCGTTCCAGCCCTTGATCGCGGGGCTGGTGAAGTCGAGTGCAGGCGTCCTGGTCTTGTTGAAGATCTGCTGGGTGATCTGATCGCGGTTGATCGCCATCGAGATCGCCTGACGGCGGAGCATGCCCTCTTCACCGCTGAAGTGCGGCAGGCGACCCGGGATCGTGAACGTCTCGATGGTTGCCGACGGCTGGTTGACGGTGCGTCCGGGCAGGTCCGACTCGAAGGTCGTGACGGCGCTCGGAGGAACCTGGTCGAGAACGTCGACGTTGTTGGCCAGGAGATCGGTGTACGCCGTGTCGAGGCTGTTGTACATGATGAAGTCGACGCCGGCGTTCTTCGGCTTACGGTTGCCGTTGTAGTCCGGGTTCACGACGGTGTCGATGCGGACGTTGTGCTGCCACGCGCCGGTTCCGTCGAGCTTGTACGGGCCGTTGCCGATCGGGTTCTCACCGAAGGCGGTCATGTCCTTGAACGCGACCTCGGGCAGCGGGTAGTACGCCGTGAAGCCGAGGCGATCGGGGAACGCCGACTCGGGCTGCTTGAGTTCGATGGTGAAGGTGGAGTCGTCCACAACCTTCAGACCCGACATGGTCTGTGCCGTCGGAACCTCGGCGGCAACTTCGTCGTAGCCCTTGATCGGATCGAAGAACGATGCCTGAAGCTGAGCGTTGGTGGAGAGGGCTCCGTAGTTCCACGCGTCGACGAACGACTTCGCGGTGACGGGGGTGCCGTCCGTGAAGGTCCAGCCGTCCTTGAGCTTGACGGTGAAGTTCTGACCGTCGGTGCTCTCGATGGACTCGGCAACCTCGTTCTCCGTACCGCCGTCTGCGGTGTACGAAACGAGACCGGAGAACAGTGAGTCGAGGACGCGGCCGCCCATGTTCTCACTCGTGTTCGTGGGGATCAACGGGTTCTGAGGCTCGCCCGCCCAGGCGTTGACGACGCCACTGGACGATCCGCCCGACGAATCGCCGGACGAACATGCCGTGATCAGCACTGCCGTCATTCCGAGCGCGACCGCGCCGGTCGCTATGCGTGAGATACGCAAAGGAATTCCTTCCACATCTAAGTGACCCCGAGCATGCTCGCGGCCTGCCGACAGCCGTAACTGCCGGCGTCGTGTCGCCTACAACTGAAAGTGAACGTGACTTCGAGTTGCGGTCGAATAATGGTTTGACAATAGACACATCGAACCCGAAGCGCGCACCGCACCCATTGTTGGAAAATTGGGGGTAATTGAATTCGGACACATTCATTCGTCGGCGGAAGTGACCACCCGTCGCATCGATTCGACCGATCGTCGCAGGACAACGGGTTGCAACGTGATGCAACGGTGCGTTTGAGCGAGCTTGTGACTACCCTCACACGGAGTCAGAAAAGTGTCGATCAATGTGGAAAGAAGGCCGTCAGCCATGACAAGCGCAGCCGAAACAGACGTCCCCCAGGCATATCCGCCGAGCGCAGAGTTCGCTGCGGCCGCCAACGCGGGACCGGAGTTGCAGGCTGCCGCAGATACCGACCGCCTCGCTTTCTGGGCGAATCAGGCTGAGCGCCTTCACTGGCACGAGAAATGGACCGACGTCCTCGACTGGACCGACGCCCCCGTCGCCAAGTGGTTCGTCGGCGGCAAGCTCAACGTCGCCTACAACTGCGTCGACCGCCACGTCCTCGCCGGCAACGGCGACCGCGTCGCCATTCACTTCGAAGGCGAACCCGGCGACTCCCGCGACCTGACCTACAACGACCTCCTCGCCGAAGTCAGCCGCGCCGCAAACACTTTCACCGACCTCGGCCTCGTCGCCGGTGACCGCGTCGCGATCTACATGCCGATGATCCCCGAAGCGATCGTCACCATGCTCGCCTGCGCCCGCCTCGGCCTGACGCACTCGGTCGTCTTCGCCGGATTCTCCGCCACTGCCCTACGCTCGCGCATCGACGACGCCCAAGCCAAGCTCGTCGTCACCGTCGACGGCCAGTGGCGACGCGGCGCCGCAGCACCCATCAAAACAGCGGTCGACGAATCCGTCGCCGGCGCCGACTCCGTCCAGAACGTGTTGGTGGTCAACCGGACCGGCATCAACGTCGAGTGGACCGACGGCCGCGACCTGTGGTGGCACGAGACCGTCGCGCAAGCCTCGCCCGAGCACGAAGCGCAGGCCTTCGACGCCGAACATCCCCTGTTCATCCTCTACACCTCCGGCACCACCGGTAAGCCCAAGGGCATCATCCACACCTCCGGCGGCTACCTCACCCAGGCGTCGTACACCCACCACAACGTCTTCGATCACAAAGCGGGACAAGACGTCTACTGGTGCACCGCCGACATCGGCTGGGTCACCGGACACTCCTACATCGTCTACGGCCCCCTCTCCAACGGCGTCACCCAGGTCGTCTACGAAGGCACCCCCAACTCCCCGAACGAGCACCGCCACTTCGACATCATCGAGAAGTACGGCGTCTCCATCTACTACACCGCACCCACCCTCGTGCGGACGTTCATGAAGTGGGGCCGGGAAATCCCCGACGCCCACGACCTGTCCTCGATCCGCTTGCTCGGATCTGTGGGCGAGCCCATCAACCCCGAAGCGTGGCGCTGGTTCCGCGACGTCATCGGCGGCAACAAGGCCCCCATCGTCGACACCTGGTGGCAGACCGAGACCGGCGCGATCATGATCTCTCCGCTGCCCGGTATCACCGCCACCAAGCCCGGATCCGCGATGGCACCGCTGCCCGGTATCTCCGCGAAGATCGTCGACGACGACGCCAAGCCCCTCGGCCCCGGCGGCAACGGTTACCTCGTCCTCGACGAGCCGTGGCCGGCGATGCTCCGCGGCATCTGGGGCGACATGGACCGCTACCGCGACACCTACTGGTCCCGTTACGCCGAAGAAGGCTGGTACTTCGCCGGTGACGGCGCCAAGTACGACGACGACGGCGCCCTCTGGGTCCTCGGCCGCGTCGACGACGTCATGAACGTCTCCGGTCACCGCATCTCCACCTCCGAGGTGGAGTCAGCACTGGTCAACCATCACGGAGTCGCCGAAGCTGCCGTCGTCGGTGCCGCGGACGAGACCACCGGACAGGGCATCGTCGCGTTCGTCATCCTGCGCGAAGGCGTCGAGAACACCGGCGACGTTCTGATCGCCGAGCTCAAGGCGCAGGTCTCCACCGACATCAGCCCCATCGCCAAGCCGCGTCAGATCACGATCGTGCCGGAACTGCCGAAAACCCGATCCGGCAAGATCATGCGCCGCCTCCTGCGCGACGTCGCCGAAGGCCGCGACCTCGGAGACACCTCAACCCTGGTCGATCCCAAGGTATTCGACGCAATCCGCGGCAAGTAGGGCCTTCGGCCCCCGTGCGCCTTTTTGGTAGTCCCCACTACCGGAAAGGCGCACAGGGGCGGAGCCCCTCTCGCAACTTCACTTCCTCTTTCGACGTCAGCCAAGACTCCTCGGCCACGCGAATGTCTGCGGCAACCCGCTTGTGCAGAGACTTTCCACGCGAGGAGAGAAACACGCGCACCTTCCGGCGATCGTCCTCACCGACCTCCCGATAGATCAGCGCAAGCGAGACCAACTTATCCGCGACTCGTGTCAGCGTCGGAGCCGGTGTTCCCGTTCGATCGCGCAACTCAGCCATCGTCAGCCCCTCGGTCGACGCCAGGGCTTCGAGCGTCATCCAGTGATCGAGAGTGAGATTCTCAGCCGCCAGCGTCTTCTCCGCCGCTGCCGCGGCCATTCGAGCCGCTCGGACCAGCGCGGTCGTCAGCGAAGCATCAAGAATTCCGGAGTCACTTTTTCCCACTGATCGCTCCCCCGCTGTTGCGTACTTCACACTTCTCGGGCAATACTTTCAAATGAAATGATAGTAACCCAGGCCAGGCCGCTGACTTCCGATTCCGGCGGCGACGCATGAGCGCTACCGGCGCGCTCGAACGCGCGCGCAGCGCCGTGTGGCGCCTGGGCATGGTGGTTCCCCTCCAAGGACCGGCCGGACTGTTCGGTCCGTCGTGTGAGGCGATCAGCGAATTGGCCGCCCGCGATCTCAACAACTCCGGCGGCGTACTGGGACGCGAAGTCCAGATCGAAGTGATCGACGGCGGCGCTGCGCCGGGCGTCGTCGCAGCCCGCGTGCAACAGCTACTCGACGCAGGCGACATCGACGCCGTCAGCGGTTGGCACATCTCCTCGGTCCGGCACGCACTCGCGCCGGTGGTCGCAGGCCGTATTCCGTACTCGTACACCTCGCTCTACGAGGGCGGCGAGGTCCGACCAGGAATCTACTGTTCGGGCGAAACACCACGACAGCAGATCGCGCCGGCACTGAAGTGGCTGCGCGACAACGTCGGAGCGCGCAAGTGGTTCGTCGTCGGCGACGACTACATCTGGCCTCACAGCTCGCTCGGGGCCGTGAGGCAATTCGCCACCGAACTCGATCTCACCCTGGTCGGCGGTTCGTTTGTCGATCTGGGGCGCGGCAACATGAAGCAGTTGGTCGAGACCGTCTCGAGCTCCGGTTGCGACGGCGTGATCATGCTCCTCGTCGGGCAGGACGCCGTCGACTTCAACCGAGCCTTCGCCCGCCGAGGCCTCGACGAGTCGATGATCCGATTCAGCCCGTTGATGGAAGAAAACATGCTGCTCGCAAGCGGCCCCCGCGCAACCCGGAACCTGTTTGCCTCGGCAGCGTACTTCCGCTCGATGGTCGACGGTAACTCCATGGACCTGCTCGGGCGCTACATCGCACTGCACGGCGCGCACGCCCCGGCACTGAACAACGCTGCCGAGTCGTGTTACGAAGGGATACATACCCTTTCGGCCCTGCTTCGACGCGCCGACAGCACCCACCCGCACGCCCTGGACGCCGTCGTCGAAGGCGCCGCGTACGACGGACCTCGCGGAACCGTCGAGTTTCGCGATCGCGTTGCACGACAGAAGATTCAGCTGGCCGTCGCCGACGGACTCGACTTCTCGATCATCGCCACCCTCTGAAACCTTCCCCGGAGATCCACCTCTTGACTTCTGTGGCGCGCATCACTTAGTTTCATTTGGAATCATTTCATTTGAAAGTAACCCGTCCCGAAAGTAACCGGAGGTGCCCGATGGGCAGTGTTGGTTTGCTTTACGTGGGAGCCGTCCTCTTCGTCAACGGACTGATGCTGCTCGGCACAGTTCCCGTTCGATCCGCCTCGGTCCTCAACCTCTTCGTCGGCGCACTTCAATGCGTCGTCCCCACCGTTTTGTTGATTCAGGCACAGGGAGATTCGAGCGCCGTCCTGGCGGCCTCAGGCCTCTACCTGTTCGGATTCACCTACCTCTACGTGGGAATCAGCAATCTCGCCGGCTTCGAACCGGAAGGAATCGGGTGGTTCTCACTGTTCGTCGCGTGCGCCGCGCTCGTGTACTCCTTCCTCTCGTTCACGGTGAGCAACGACCCCGTATTCGGGGTCATCTGGCTCGCATGGGCAGCACTGTGGACGCTGTTCTTCCTGGTACTCGGCCTCGGCCGTGAGAACCTCAGCCGCTTCACCGGCTGGGCAGCAGTCCTGCTGAGCCAGCCCACCTGCACAGTTCCCGCCTTTCTGATCCTGACCGACAACTTCCACACCACACCCGCGGTAGCCGCCGGCTGGGCCGGAGCGCTTCTGGTTCTCCTCGGCCTGGCCAAGATCCTCGCTGCACCCAAAGCCGCAGTTCCCCAGACTCATCCAGTCTTCAACTGATCCACACAACCAAGGAGTGAAAGACAATGCGACACGGTGACATCTCCTCGAGCAACGACACGGTCGGCGTAGCAGTAGTCAACTACAAGATGCCCCGCCTGCACGATCGCGCCGGAGTGCTCGAGAACGCGCGCAAGATCGCCGACATGATGATCGGCATGAAGACCGGACTCCCCGGAATGGATCTGGTGGTATTCCCCGAATACTCCACGCAGGGAATCATGTACAACGAAGAGGAGATGTATGCGACAGCGGCAACCATCCCCGGTGACGAGACCGCAATCTTTTCCGCCGCTTGCCGCGAGGCCGATACCTGGGGAATCTTCTCCATCACCGGTGAACAGCACGAAGACCACCCGAACAAGCCGCCGTACAACACGTTGATTCTCATCGACAACAAGGGCGAAATCGTTCAGAAGTACCGAAAGATCCTGCCCTGGTGCCCCATCGAAGGTTGGTACCCCGGCGACACCACGTACGTATCCGAGGGTCCCAAGGGCCTGAAGATCTCGCTCATCATCTGCGACGACGGCAACTACCCGGAGATCTGGCGTGACTGCGCGATGAAGGGTGCAGAACTCATCGTCCGCTGCCAGGGCTACATGTACCCCGCCAAGGACCAGCAGGTGATGATGTCCAAGGCAATGGCCTGGGCCAACAATTGTTATGTGGCAGTTGCCAATGCGGCCGGATTCGACGGCGTCTACTCCTACTTCGGACACTCCGCGATCATCGGATTCGACGGTCGGACGTTGGGTGAAACCGGTGAGGAGGAATACGGAATCCAGTACGCACAGCTGTCCGTTTCCGCCATTCGCGATGCACGCGAGAACGATCAGTCCCAGAACCACATCTTCAAGCTCCTTCACCGCGGATACTCCGGCGTGCACGCTGCAGGTGACGGGGACAAGGGTGTCGCGGACTGCCCGTTCGAGTTCTACAAGCTGTGGGTCACCGATGCCCAGAAGGCTCAGGAACGCGTCGAGGCCATCACCCGAGACACAGTGGGCGTGGCGGACTGCCGCGTCGGAAACCTGCCGGTCGAGAAGACAATCGAAGTTTAAGGATCTCGCTGTGCCGTATATCACCGACATGCTCCATGACCGGAACAGTGCAGCACCACCACCAGCCGAGGAACGATCCGAACCCGTACCGGTCGGGGCCTTCGACGCTCGCAATCTCTCGAAAGCCCTCAGTTCCAAGATCGTCGGACAACAGGCCGCCGTCGACGCAGTGGTTCGGGCGATTTCGATCGCGCATGTCGGTGCCACGGATCCGACGCGTCCACTCGCCAATATCCTTCTGGTCGGCCCCACCGGCGTCGGCAAGACGGAGTTGGTGCGCCGCGTGGCCGCGGAACTACGGTCCGGGCCCGACGATCTGTGCCGCATCGACATGAATGCTCTTGCTCAAGAGCATTATGCGGCGTCGTTCTCCGGGGCACCGCCTGGGTACGCCGGCAGCAAGGAGTCCTTCACACTGTTCGACAAGAACGCCGTCGAGGGCGATCCGTACACCCCCGGAATCGTCCTGTTCGACGAAGTGGAGAAGGCCGACCCCACCGTTCTACGTGCGCTCCTGCAGGTCCTCGACAACGGCGAACTCCGGTTGGCGAACGGTCAGCAGAAGATCTCGTTCCGCAACAGCTACGTGTTCCTGACCTCGAATCTCGGTTCTGCTGCGGTGGCGGAACGTCGACGGTCCCGGGTGCGGCAGCTCGCCGATCGCGTCCGGATCGATCGACCACACCATGGTCACCACTTGGTGCAGCGCGCTCTCGAGAAGTTCTTCGACCCCGAGTTCTTCAACCGCATCGACGAAACCGTGATCCTCGACGAGTTCGACGAACAGACCGCGGAACAAGTGACCCGGCTCGAGATCGAACTGATCACGACTCGGTTGGCCAGGAGAGGCGTCGACGTCGACGTGGACGACAGCGCCGTCGCTCTGTTGCAACGGCGCGGATTCGATCCGGTGTACGGAGCACGTGGCCTGCGCCGGACCATCCGAAACGTCTTGGCCGACCCGGTGGCCGCCGCCGTTCTCAACCTACGACCAGTCGGGACGCAGCCACTCGCCTTGCAGGCGCGGGCAGTTGGTGATCAGATACAGGTAAAGAAAGTCCCATGAGTGCTCGCTCACGTTGCGGATCGAATCCGCAACGTGGGCGACACATTTCAAACATGTCCGCGTAACGCCACCTCCCTAGGTTGGGTGCCTGCACCACAAAGTGCACATGCACAGGCACCCAGGGGAAGTGACGTCATGACAGCAGTGAACGAGCAGGTGTCCGCCGGCGCACCGGACAGGGCAGATCTCGGTGAGAACGCCGCACTGAAGGAGACTCTGGAGGACTACACCCTCCGATTTGCGCCACGCAGCTACCGCAAATGGGGAACCGGCGTCGTCGCGACCTCCGCGCTCGGCGGAATCGCGTATCTCGCAGACTTCTCGATCGGCGCGAACATCGGCATCTCGTACGGCACCGGTAACGCATTGCTGGGCATCGCCGTGTTTGCCGTCGTCATCATGGCCACCGGCTTCCCACTCGCCTACTACGCCGCGCGATACAACATCGACCTCGATTTGATCACGCGCGGAAGCGGTTTCGGCTACTACGGCTCCGTGGTCACCAACGTCATCTTCGCGACGTTCACCTTCATCTTCTTCGCGCTCGAAGGTTCCATCATGGCCCAGGGTTTGAAACTGGGGCTCGGGATCCCACTCTCGATCGGCTACGCGGTCTCGACCCTGATGGTCATTCCACTGGTCATCTACGGAATGAAGGCTCTGGCAAAGCTCCAAGTGTGGACGACGCCTCTGTGGCTCGTCATGATGGTGCTGCCGTTCCTGTATCTGCTGTTCAAGCACCCAGATTCGGTGAGCGCGTTCTTCGCCTTCGGCGGTGAGGACGGCGCAAACGGCAAGGGCGTCAACTTCGGATCGGTGATGCTGGCCGCGGGTGTCTGCCTGTCGCTGATCGCACAGATCGCCGAGCAGATCGACTACCTACGCTTCATGCCGCCCAAGACGCCGGAGAACACCCGTCGTTGGTGGGCTGCAGTAATTCTCGCGGGGCCCGGCTGGGTCATCTTCGGCGCGTTCAAGCAGATCGTCGGACTGTTCCTCGCCGTGTACATCATCGCGAACGTCGTCGACGGATCTTCGATCGCCAACCAGCCCGTGCACCAGTTCCTCGAGATCTACCAGGACATGATGCCGCACTGGCTGGCCATGACCCTTGCCGTGATCCTCGTGGTCATCAGCCAGATCAAGATCAACGTCACCAACGCGTACTCCGGCTCACTGGCCTGGACCAACTCGTACACCCGCGTCACCAAGACCTACCCGGGACGCATGATCTTCGTTCTGGTCAACCTGGCGATCGCACTGATCTTGATGGAAGCCAACATGTTCGACTTCCTCAACACGATCCTGGGCTTCTACGCCAACTGCGGTATCGCCTGGGTCGTGGTCGTCGCCTCCGACATCGCGATCAACAAGTACTGGTTGAAGCTCTCCCCGAAGGTCCCCGAGTTCCGACGCGGGATGCTCTACGACGTCAATCCCGTCGGCTTCGTGTCGATGCTGCTGGCCGCGGGCATTTCGATCCTGGTGTTCTTCGGTGCTTTCGGTTCGGCGATCAAGCCGTTCTCCCCGATCGTCGCGATCGTCATCGCACTGGTGATGCCGCCGGTCCTCGCCGTCGCCACCAAGGGCAAGTACTACCTACGACGCACCGACGACGGCATCGATCTGCCGATGTTCGACGAGTACGGGAACCCCTCGGGTGAAACGCTTCTGTGCTGCGTCAGCGGCATCGAGTTCGAGCGACCCGACATGCTCGCGTCGAACGTTCCCGGCCCGAACGGCGAGAAGCAGTACATCAGTTCCTTGGCCTTGAGCACCGACAAGACCGGTGAGCACGTCCTGCCTGCTCAGCCCTGATCACTGCTGTGCGCCTTTATTAACCGCCGGGGGTTAATAAAGGCGCACAGCAGGGTTATGCCCCTACATCGTCTAGCGACTCACCCTTTGTCTCGCGCATGACCAGCAGCGCAACAAAAGTCAGCGTCGCAGCTACGAGGAGATAGATGCCGACCCAGCCGACGCCGTAGTTCTTCGCGAGGTAGACGGCGATGAACGGCGCCACCGCAGCGCCCAGAATGCTGGCGGTGTTGTACGCGATTCCCGAGCCCGTGTAGCGGACGTTGGTCGGGAAGAGTTCCGGGAGAACGGCACTCATCGGCCCAAAGGTCAGGCCCATGAGCAGCATGCCCACGATGAGGAACGCCAACATACGACCGTCGTTCATTCCGTCCGGTTCGAGGAACACGCCGAAGGTCAAGCCGAACACCATGATCAGGCCGGTGATGATTAGCAGCGTGATGCGACGCCCGTAACGGTCCGCAAGCCAACCCGAGACCGGCACGGCAGCAGCGAAGAACACGACTGCGATGAGCTGCAGAACAAGGAAATCGGTGTACTTGAAGCCGGCGCCAGTTCCGCCGTCGGCCGCCGTCTTGCCGGTTCCGTGGCTGAGCACCCAGGTGGTCATGATGTAGAAGAGCGTGTACGTCGCGAGCATCACGAACGTACCGATGATCAGCTGACGCCAGCTGGTCTTGAATACCTCGGCGACCGGGGTCTTGACCTTCTCGCCGCGCTCGACTGCGCGCGCGAACACCGGGGTCTCTTCGAGCTTGAGCCTGACGTACAGGCCGATCATCACCATGATTGCGCTGAGCAGGAACGGAATTCGCCACCCCCAGCTCAGGAAGGCACCTTCGAGGTCCGGGCTGGAATTGTCGTGGTTCATGAACAACGTGATGATCAGGAACAGTCCGTTGGCCATGAAGAAGCCGATGGGTGCACCGAGCTGCGGCCACATCGCCGCCCAGGCCCGCTTGCCTTCCTTGGCCGTCTCGGTCGCGAGCAGAGCCGCGCCAGACCATTCGCCGCCGAGTCCGAGGCCCTGGCAGAAACGCATGAGCGCCAACAGCGCCGGGGCCAGTAGACCGATCTGGTGATAAGTGGGCAGCAGTCCGATGAGGAAGGTCGCGATGCCCATCGTCAGCAGCGAGCCGACCAGAGTTGCCTTGCGTCCGACGCGGTCACCGAAGTGTCCGAAGAGAATCGAGCCGAGGGGACGGGCGACAAACGCGAGTCCGAACGTCGCCAACGACGCGAGAAGCGCGGTGGTGTCGTTGCCCTTCGGGAAGAACAGGTGCGGGAACACCGATACTGCCGCTGTTGCATAGATGTAGAAGTCGTAGAACTCGATGGACGTACCCACCATGCTGGCAACCACGATTCGGCTGCGCGGCACTCCGGCGACGGTATCTGCGTCGCCGCCCTCCGGCTTGGGTGGGTTCTCACTGACTGACGTGCTCAAAACATGCTCCTGCGCCGTTATACGAAAATTGTCCAATTGGTGGGATGGTGTCCCAATCAGTAGGAATTGAACACCCGCGGGGTTTTCCGGCGCAAATTCGGTTCGCTAATTCGGCTCAGCGAGCAATCCGCGATAAAATCCCGTAAAGGTGAGCCGGGAAGTCTGGTCGGCACGTGCATTCGATGCTTTACAACGTCGATCACGTTCATGTCTGTTGCATCCGAACTCGGGTGCACGAACAAAGGTCGTCCCCACGCGTGATCTCCACTTTGCGTTCCGAACTGTCCCGCTATCTCCGCACCGAAACGGTGGGCGGATCGATACTGCTCATCGCCGCTGCCGTCGCTCTGATCTGGGTGAACTCACCTTTCGGTGAGAGCTACATCGCACTGCGCGACTTCCAGATCGGCCCGTCTGCACTCCATCTGGACCTCAGCCTTGGCACCTGGGCGCAAGACGGACTGCTTGCCGTCTTCTTCTTCGTCGCCGGCCTCGAACTCAAACGCGAACTGGTGGTCGGCGAGCTCGCGGACCGCAAAGCCGCGATGCTCCCGATCATCGCGGCGTGCGGCGGCGTCCTGGTCCCCGCGATCATCGCGGCGTCCATCGGCTTCGGCACTCCAGGTATGGACAAGGGCTGGGCCATTCCCGTCGCGACGGACATCGCTTTTGCCCTCGGAGTGCTCGCTCTCACCGGATCGAAGATCCCCGCAAGCGCCCGAGTCTTCCTGCTCAGCCTGGCCGTCGTCGACGATCTGCTCGCCATCATCCTCATCGCCGTACTGTTCACCGGCTCCCTCGCGATGTTGTGGCTGCTGACCGCGGCCGCAGCCCTCGCTGTCTACGCCTACGCCCAGCACAAGCGCATCACGACGCCGTTCCTCTACGTCCCGCTGGCACTACTGACCTGGTACGCGATGCACGAAGCGGGGATACACGCCACACTCGCGGGCGTCGCGCTCGGCCTACTCACCCGTGTCAGGCGCGATCCGGACGAGGAGTACGCGCCGGGCAGCCGCCTAGAGCACCGCATTCAGCCGTACTCCGCAGGCTTCTGCGTCCCCGTCTTCGCACTGTTCGCCTCCGGTGTTCCGATCAACGCCGCGGTACTCGGCGACATTTTCACCGACCCCGTCGGGCAATCGGTTGTCGTCGGCCTTCTGGTCGGAAAGACCGTCGGAATCTTCGGAATTTCCCTGCTCGCGATCAAATTGGGCATAGCCACCAAGCCCAAGACACTGGAATTGAGAGACATGTTTGCCCTCTCAGTTCTCGGTGGCATCGGGTTCACCGTTAGCCTGCTTGTAGCAGACCTCGCATTGGACGGGGTCGGCGATGGCAGCGAGGCCGAGATAGCGAAGGCCGCAGTTCTCGTGACATCGTTGGTGGCATCGCTGATCGGATCAGCGCTGCTGTGGCGACGTGGACGAGTTCATGCGGCTCGAGACGACGCTTCCACCGCCATTGCCACGGACGCGAGAGAACTACCTGGAGAGGTCGACAAGTGAGCTTGACCAACGGAGAGAGCCAGCGCTTCACCGGAGATGGAGTACCGAACACGGTCTCGTCCATCCCTCTCACCGATGTGGACGCCCGCACGCCGGGTGAGGCCACCATCGGGGCCCTCGTCAAGGACGCGACCGCACAGGTCTCCACCCTCGTGCGCGCCGAGGTTGAACTTGCCAAGGCCGAGGTCACGGGCGAGGTCAAGAAGGGTCTGCAGGGCAGTGTCTTCTTCATCCTGGCCTTCACGGTTCTGCTGTTCAGCTCGTTCTTCTTCTTTTTCTTCCTGGCCGAGATGCTCGATACCTGGGTGCCGCGCTGGCTGGCGTTCCTCATCGTCTTCCTGATCATGGTGGTGACCACCGCGATTCTGGCGCTGCTCGGTTATCTGCGTGTGCGCAAGCTGAGGGCTCCGGAGAAGACGATCGAATCGCTCAAGCAGGCCAAGAACGTCCTTCCCGGCAGCCATGACGACGCAAAGCCGTCTGTCGATTTCAACGCGCGCCGGTAGCGAGTCTGATCGAAAGTGGCAGCCCCAGATCCATCCACCGTCAGGTTCGACGGCCCCTGGATTCACCGGGACATTCACGCCAACGGCATCCGGTTTCACGTCGTCGAGGTAGGCGACGCGGAGCCGGATGCTCCGTTGGTGGTCCTGTTGCACGGATTCGCCGATTTCTGGTGGTCCTGGCGCCATCAGTTGACGGCACTGTCGGAGCAGGGATTCCGCGTCGTCGCCATGGATCTTCGTGGGTACGGCGATTCCGACAAGCCCCCTCGCGGCTACGACGGTTGGACGCTCGCCGGTGACGTAGCCGGTCTCATTCGTGCGATGGGTTACGGCAAGGCCACGCTGATCGGTCATGCCGACGGCGGGTTGGTGTGCTGGGCGACCGCGCTCCTGCATCCACGCCTGGTGCGGTCGATCGCGTTGATCTCGTCGCCACACCCGATGGCACTCAAGAAAGCAGTCGTGCGCGACCCATATCAGCGCCGCGCGCTTTTGCCCTCGTTCCTGGCCTATCAGGTACCGCTGCGCCCGGAACGTCGGTTGACGGCCGACAACGGCGCCGAGGTGGAGCGTCTGGTTCGCTCGCGGTCCGGCCCCACCTGGCCGCAGCAACCCGAGTTCGCGGACGTGATGACCAAGATGCGGGCTGCGATCCGAATCCCGGGCGTCGCGCATTCCACGCTGGAGTACCAGCGCTGGGCCTTCCGCAGCCAGCTCCGGCCGGAGGGTCGTCGTTTCATGCGTTTGATGGATCAGGTTCTTCGCATTCCGATCGTCCAGATTCACGGCGAACTCGACCCGTACGTGCTCACCCGTACCGTGCGGCGCGACAAGCATTGGGCTCCCGGCGAGAAACTGCGCACCATTGCCGGAGTTGGTCACTACGCGCACCAGGAAGCCCCCGAGCGCGTCAACCGCGAACTCGAGGACTTCCTCCTTACGGAGAAGTGACCGCTACAGAATGCAGGCGCCTGTCGGCACCGGCGTCGACGCCGAGGCAGCCGCGTTCAACTGGCGCGATACTTCCTGGGCGGTGAGGACGAATCCGGTGTCGCTGTCGTCGACGGCAGCACCGAACACGACGCCGAGGACGCGGCCCTGATCGTCGACCATCGGCCCACCAGAGTTGCCCTGCCTGATGGATCCGCGGACGGTGTAGACCTCACGTTGAGTGGTTCCGGCCTTGTAGATGTCCGGTCCGTTCAGGTTCAGGACCTCACGAACGCGGGCTGCGCTGGCCGTGTACGGACCGCCGCCGGGGTAACCGAGCACCAACGCGTTGTCGCCGGTCTGAGCCTGCTCCGGAGCAAACGGCAGCACCGGTGCGTCCAGTCCGGGAACCGCCAGAATCGCGATGTCGACGGCGGAGTCGAAGAGAACCACCTGCGCGGGCAGCGCGCCCTCCATGGTGTCCACCGTGATGCTCTCGGTTCCGGCAACCACGTGTGCGTTGGTCATGACGCGTTCGGGAGCGACGATGAATCCGGATCCCTCGAGCGCGCGCTGGCAACTCGGTGCGACACCGTTGATGCGTAGAACACTCGGACGCAACTGCGCCGCCAACGGACTGGCCAGAACGCTCGCGTCGGGTGCTTCGACCTCGGTGATGGGCGTACGCCCGAACGGGCCGATGACGTCCGGCAGGCCGGAGGTGTCGAGCAACGCCGAAAACTCCGTCGGGATGCGGCGCAGCCACTGCGGCGCCAGTTCGTCCACGCTGGCGAGAACATCCGAACCACGAACAGCGGCGGCAATATTCGGCTGCGACGAAGAAGTGAGCGGAATCGCGAGCAACCACGCCGCGACCACGACGGCCACCGCCTGTAGACCCGCACCGATGACGCTGTCGACGGATCGCGCCGTCGGACTGTGCATTCCGCTGCGCGCCGCGCGTCCGAGCACCATGCCGGCGACTTCGCCGATGATGACCAACACCACGATCAGCGAGATGCCCGCGAGGATGCGCAGCTTGCCTTCGGTGACGTGCACGAGCAGGTGGGGCGCCAACAGAATTCCGGCGACGGCACCGAGGATCACGCCGACAAACGCCAACGCCGACGCCACCGCACCCTGACGCCATCCGGACGTGGCCGCGATGAGGGCGACCAGAACGATGGCGATGTCCACCCAACGAGAACCTGTCATCGCGGCACCGCCGAATCCTCGACACCTTCACCGAACTCGGACAGCGCTGTGTCCAGGTCTCTCACGTCCTCGTAGTTCCACGGAATCTCCCAGCCCGACACCGTGAACAGCGCCGCGAGGATTCCTGCTGTGAACCCCCAGACCAGCATGCCGTCGGCGCGGAACGCCGGGCCCTGGTATCCGAGGGGATGGCGAACCTGAAACCGGTTGTCGGGGTCGAGCAACGTGCGCAGCGGCACCCTGGCCACCCGTCCGACCTCGCCCTCGTCCTGAATCCCCACCGTCGTCGGCTGCTCCCAGTAGCCGAGCACCGGCGTCACGTCGAAACCCGACGGCGGGATGAAGATCTCCGGCAGCACGGTGAGCGGCTGAACTCCGCTCGGATCGAGCCCGGTTTCCTCCTGCGCTTCACGCAGCGCGGTGCCGATGGGGCCGTCGTCGCCCGGATCGGCGGCGCCGCCCGGGAATGCGACCTGTCCGCTGTGCTGACGCATCGTCGACGCCCGTTGGGTCAGCAACACGTCTGCGCCCTCCGGCAAGCCGCCGACGGCGAGAGGGTCTGCCTCACGCGGTCCGCCGAAGAGCACGAGCACCGCGGCCGGACGCGTCACGGTCCCGCGCGGCGCGCGACGCTCGAGGACGGGGTTGATCCGGTGTGGATCGGTGGGCTCGGTGCTGGCGACAGCTCGCAACCACTCGGGAACCGGTGTGCTCATACGACGACTCCCAGATATTGCGCCGCAGCGGCGGCGATTTCGTCCGCACTGCGGAAAGGTTGAGGCAAGACCTTGGCGACTGTTCCATCCGCGCGCACGAGCACCGACACCGGCAGCACCGGCGGTGCGCCCACTGCGATCCGTACCTTGCCGTCACCGTCCTGGACGCCGGGCAAACGGACCGAGTAGTCGATGAGTCGCGTCAAAGCGTTCTCCTGATTCGGATCCGAATGCACCGTCAGAACGTTGATGCTGCCCTCGGCGCGCTCCGCGAATTCCTGAAGGTACGGAAGCTCTTCGGCGCATGGCGCGCACCAGTACGCCCACAAGTTGAGCAGAGTCGGTTTTCCGCCGACCGCTGCGGCAAGGTCGACGGGCCGACCGTCTGACACGCAGTCGAGGGTGATACCGGCCAGAGCCGAGCCGGCCGGAGCTTCGCCCGTCGGAGTCGGACAGGGAGCCAGTGAGGCCTGGCTACGGAGTTGATCGAGCGATTCCGACGACGGAGTGAACGTCGGCGGCTGATACGCGGACGACGACGGACCCGTGGACGTGGGCGCCGTGTCGTCTCCCCCACGCGGCCAGATCGCCACGACGAGAGCCGCGACGACCAACAGCGCAGCGAGAGACCATCTTCCAGCACTTGTCATCGGCGATCACAACCCTGCCAGGGCGAGCAGATGGTCGGTCTCGGGGCCTTTCACCAGGGCCGCGGCCTCGGTTTTGTCGGTCGGGCCGAGTCCGTACGACGGGCAGTCCTTGGCCAGAACGCACACCCCGCACGCGGGCTTGCGCGCGTGGCAAACCCGTCGGCCGTGAAAGATCACGCGGTGCGAGAGCAGTGTCCATTCCTTACGTTCGATCAGTTCCCCGACGGCGTGTTCCACCTTGACGGCATCTTCTTCCTCGGTCCACTTCCACCGACGCACGAGCCGACCGAAGTGGGTGTCGACGGTGATTCCCGGAATGTCGAAGGCATTGCCCAGCACGACGTTCGCGGTCTTGCGTCCGATGCCTGGGAGTTTCACCAGATCTTCGAGCTTGTTCGGTACCTGACCGTCGTGGCGTTCGAGTAGCGCCTGACCGAGTCCGATCAACGACGTCGTCTTGTTCCGGTAGAAGCCGGTGGAGCGGATGTACTCCTCGAGTTCGGTCCGATCGGCTTCCGCGTATGCCTTCGCGTCGGGATAGCGGGCGAAGAGCGCCGGCGTGACCATGTTGACGCGGACGTCAGTGCATTGCGCCGACAGGATTGTCGCCACTGCCAGTTCCAACGGAGTCGTGAAGTCGAGTTCGCAATACACGTGCGGGAAAGCCACAGCGAGCTCGCGATTCATCCGACGCGCCCGGCGTACCAATCCGAGGTGTGATTCTTCCTTCCGCGCACCCCCCGAACGCGGTTTCTTCCGCTGCTCTGAACTGCCTGTCGGGGTGGTCTGCACTCAGACAACTGTACGGATACGACATGAGTGGAGACTCCGTCGTGTCGATTCTGAGACCTTCGACGTGTTTACTTCCCCCTATGCAAGGACTCGCAGTAATTCTCTTTCCGCTACTGCTGATGCTCTTTGCCCTGGCGATGGAACGAGTCGAAGGGCGATTGCGTCGGCTCTCGGTTCAAGAGCACGAAGTAGAAGACTTCCTCGATCAGGCAAGTCACGACGACGTCGCCCGCCTGGCAAGCGATGGGTTTCCCCATGCGTTCGCTCGCTTCCACCGGAAGCGGAAGGGCCGTCAGTCGGAGGCTCCCGAGAGCGCCAGCCTGGGCGAAATCCGGACACAACGGGCAAGTTGACGGCCATACAAAGTAGTCACCGCAGCGGATTCCGGAAGAATTTTCGGCTCTTACGTGGCATCAATCACTCGTCGCGAGCTATCGGGACGTAGACTTCGATGCCGTACCTGTTGCATTGAACACAGATTGCATTGGACACAGTGTCTCACTCATGAGGGCTGAGCCTGTGTACGACGGTTTGTGCGCAGCGCGGGTACAAAGATAGTTAGCGCAAAAATGACACCACAAACGAACAAATCCCAACAAGGAGCGCACGTGGACGACGTCCTGGCAAGAGCCGGCATCTTCCAAGGAGTCGAGCCCTCAGCGGTAGCGGCGCTGACAAAGCAGCTGCAGCCCGTCGACTTCCCCCGTGGACATGTCATCTTCAACGAAGGTGAACCCGGTGACCGCCTGTACATCATCGTGTCCGGCAAGGTGAAGATCGGTCGACGCTCACCCGACGGTCGCGAGAACCTACTGACGATCATGGGCCCGTCCGACATGTTCGGCGAACTGTCCATCTTCGACCCCGGCCCCCGCACCTCGACGGCTACGACCGTCACCGAGGTTCGCGCCGTGAGCATGGACCGCGACGCTCTCAAGGCATGGATCCAGCAGCGCCCCGAGATCGCCGAGCAGCTGCTGCGCGTTCTCGCCCGCCGACTGCGTCGTACCAACAACACCCTGGCCGACCTGATCTTCACGGACGTTCCCGGCCGTGTGGCCAAGGCGCTCCTGCAGCTCGCGCAGCGCTTCGGCACTCAGGAAGGTGGCGCCCTGCGCGTCACTCACGACCTCACGCAGGAAGAGATCGCCCAGCTCGTCGGCGCTTCCCGCGAGACCGTCAACAAGGCGCTCGCCGATTTCGCACACCGCGGATGGCTGCGCCTCGAAGGCAAGAGCGTTCTGATCTCGGATTCCGAGCGTCTGGCTCGTCGCGCCCGCTAGTTTCTTCCTTCTCGACACTTTCGGCCGCTCCCACTTCGGTGGGGGCGGCCGAAGTCATTCCCTGGACTCTTGTTGTACCTATCGGTAAAGTGTGTACCAATAGGTACACATCCGATCGAGAGGCCACGCAATGACCGTCCGAGCACCGATTCCGCCCTTCACCCACGAAACCGCCGTCCAGAAGGTCCGCCTCGCCGAGGACGGATGGAACTCACGCGATCCGCACAAGGTGTCGCTGGCCTACACGCCGGACAGTTGGTGGCGCAATCGGTCGACGTTCGTCACCGGCCGATCCGAAATCGTCGAACTTCTGACCGAGAAGTGGACCCGCGAGCTGGACTACCGGTTGATCAAAGAGTTGTGGGCACACGGCGACGACCGCATCGCCGTGCGATTCGCGTACGAGTGGCACGATCACGACGGGCAGTGGTTCCGCTCCTACGGCAACGAGAACTGGGAATTCGACGCGGATGGCCTCATGCACCACCGTCATGCCAGCATCAACGACGTCCCCATCGCGGAGTCCGAGCGAAAGTTCTTCTGGGATTCGACCGGACCACGCCCGCACGATCATCCGGGCCTGAGCGAGTTGGGTCTGTGATGAAAGGATGAATCCATGGCCAGACAGGTAGCTGAACGCTCGGACACGATCCCCGCCCTCGCGAACGTGTTTCGAACCTACGGGTTCGACGGAGCAAGCCTGGCCGTCATCACCGAACACACCGGTTTGGGCAAAGGCAGTCTCTACAACTTCTTTCCGCGAGGAAAGGAAGAGATGGCCGAGGCCGTACTCGACGAGGTCGACGGATGGTTTCGCACCGAAGTCTTCGAACCGCTTCGAGCAGAGTCGGTTCCACCGCGGCAGCGCATCCAGAGCATGTTCGCTACCGTCGCCGACTACTTTCGGTCAGGGCAACGCATTTGCCTGTTCGGCGCATTTGCACTCGGTGAAGAGCGAAACCGCTTCGGCGCCAAGGTGCGAACCTACTTCGACGAATGGACCGCAGCTCTCGAGGCGGCACTCGTCGGCGCCGAAGATTCCACCGGACTCGCCGAAGAAGCCGTGGCCGGAATCCAAGGCGCAATAGTGATGTCCCGAGCCCTGGACGACGGTGCCGTATACAGCCGAGTGACGACGCGACTCGAAGATCGACTGGTACAGGCACTCACGCCGTAACGCATACCGCACGACCACAAAGGCATTTGTGCCGCGGCATGCACCTGGCATGCTCGAAAAGGTATGCACAAGAGGAAAGGAACCCATGCCCTCGTCCGAGACGGTGATCGCATCCACAGCTTCGGGGAAGATCCGCGGCCTAAAGCGTGACGGTTCCTACTACTTCGGTGCGATCCCCTACGCCCGCGCACCCCGCTTCGAGAAGCCGCGGCCGGCGGGACCGTTCTCCGACGTCTTCGACGCCACAGCGCTTGGAACGGTCTTCCCCCAACCACCTTCACGGCTCGAGCGCATCATGGGGCCACCGCTCCCCGAACCGGAGCAGAGCGAGGACAGCTTCACCGTCACCGTCACAACCCCGTCGCTGACCGGTCATCGCCCGGTGATGGTCTGGCTTCACGGTGGCGGCTACTCCAGCGGCGGCGGCTCCCTCCCCTGGTACGACGGCCACGCTTTGTCAGCCGAGGGCGACGTCGTGGTGGTGTCGGTCAACTACCGCGTCGGCGTGCTCGGATATCTCCTCCTCGACGGCGTGAGCGAAGGCAATCTCGGGGTCCACGATCAGATCGCAGCGCTCGAGTGGGTGCGCGAGAACATCGAGGCATTCGGCGGCGACCCAGACTCGGTCACCGTGTTCGGGCAGTCGGCCGGCGCTCATTCGATTGTGAATCTGTTGAGCAGTAACAACTCTCGAACTCTTTTCCATCGAGCAATTCTGCAGAGCACCCCACGGCCGGACCTCAATTTCACGCAGGCTGCCGCGATCGAGAACGGTGAAGCATTTGCCCGACTGCTCGACGGAGATCCTCGGACCGCGCCACTCTCCCGCATTCTCGACGCATTCCGCAGCACCGCAATCGAGTTCAGCCGGCGGTCCCCCAATGTCGTGCAACCGCCCTTCGCACCGATTTCCGAACTGGATCCGGTGATCCGAACTTTCGAAACAGCGCCGGACGTCATCGTGGGATACACCCGCGACGAGGGATCCGCTTTCGTGCGCGACGTAGCGGGAGTACCCGATCCCGAACGCGTCGCCGAAAAGGCACTGACACAGAACATGTTTGCCGAACCGGCGATGGAGCTGGCCGACGCCTTCACAGCGGCCGGCGCGTCGGTGTACACGTATCGCTTCGACTGGGCACCGACAGACGACGTCTTCGGAGCCACTCACTGCATCGAACTACCCTTCATGTTGGGAACCGAGCAGTCCTGGAAGAGCTCACCGATGCTGGGCAGCAGCGACTGGCAGAGCATCGACGCACTGGGCCGTCGGATACGCCGGCACTGGACGTCGTTTGCGCACACGGGAAGTCCGGACAGCAGCGAAACCTGGGAGAAGTACACCTCGGCCCAACCGATCGGAATCACCTTCTTCTGAGCAACTTCGGGCGCCTACCCACTCGCGGCAATCCCGTCTAGGATTGCTCCATGGACATGCCCAAGCTCCTCGACGGGCGACTCAAACTCCGCCATCTCCTGCTCGTCGACGCATTGAGCCGTCAGGGCAGCGTGGTCGGCGCCGCTGCCGCACTTCACATCACACAACCCGTCGCGACCCGCAGTCTGCACGACATCGAGTCCATTCTCGGTGTCTCGCTCTTCGACCGCGGCCCACGCGGAATCACCCCGACCATTTTCGGCGAGGCCTTCACAACTCATGCGCGGGCCGTGATCGCGCAGCTGACCGAAGCCGGGCGGCACGTCGTCGAACTTGCCGACGCCAATCGCGGAACCGTCATCGTGGGAACACATCTCGCCGGATCCAACGTGCTGCTTCCCGGCGCTATCGCGCGTCTGAAGGTTCACCACCCGCTGCTCACCGTCATCGTGCGCGAAGGCACGCCCGAACAGTTGCTCACCGATCTGGAAGCGGGCCGAATCGATCTGATCGTCGGCCGGCTCACCTCACCTACCGATGACACCGCGATAAGACGGAACCTCTACGCGGAGTCCGTCGAACTCGTCACCCGCGTGGATCACCCGCTCGCTCACCGCGAGGACGTCCAACTCGAAGAACTACGCGGCTTCCCCTGGATCCTTCCCGGGGTCGAGACAGTGCTCCGCCGCGAGCTCGAGGAGTTCTTCGCCCGCAACAGCCTGCCGTTGCCCGAAAACCGCGTCGAGGCAACCTCTTTCCTCACCGTGCGCCAGCTGCTGGTCGAGACCGACATGATCGCGGTCCTACCGAGCCTCATCCCCCGCGACGACGCGCGCTTGACCACCCTGTCCATCACACTCGATCCGATCGGGCACAGCGTCGGCATCACTTCCTCGGCGACTCGCACGTCGAGCCCGTCCGCACAGGCCCTGATCGCGACGCTGGAGTCCTTTGCAGCTGAGCTCATGCGACCGTGAAACGCCGATCGGCCCGTTCCCCGCGAGGGGGAACGGGCCGATGTCGGATCAATCCAGTACTCAGGCGTTTTCGGAGACGCGAATCTCCTCGTGTTCCAAGCCCCGCGACGAATCGGGGACAATCTTGAACAGTGCGATGGCGCCGACCAGGCTGATTGTGCATATCGAGGCGAGGTACCAGGTGACGCCTACCGAAGACCCGGTGGCGTCCAGCAGTGCGGTGGCGATCATCGGCGCCAGTCCACCGCCGAGAATCGCACCACTCTGAAGGATCAGAGACGAACCGGAGTAGCGGACCTTGGCCGGGAAGGTATCGGCGATGATGCTGCCCTGAACGCAGTGGGTGACCGGCACGATCAGACCCATACCCAGGAACGCGATGACAGCGACCACTTTGTTCTCGGTGTTCAGTAGCGGGAAGAACACGATGCACCACAACAGGATTGCGGCTGATCCGCCGATGAACATGTGTCGACGCCCGTACTTGTCAGCGATCTTGGTCCAGAACGGGATGGAAAGGAACCACAGGACTGCGGCCGCGGTCACGCTGAGCACCAGGAATTGCTTGTCGTAGCCCAGATGTTGAGTTCCGTACGACAGGGTGAACACCATGAAGGCGTACGCCACGGCGGAGTTCGCCAAGCACGCGGCAAGCGTGAGAGACAAACGGGGGAAGCCGACCTTGAGCGACTCACGCAGCGGGAAGCGGACTATTTCGCCCTTCTCCATGATCCCGGCGAATGACGGCGACTCGGTGACGCGCAGGCGAATCACCAGACCGATCGCCACCAGAACGAAGCTGAGCAGGAACGGGATTCGCCAACCCCACGAAGCGAATGCCGAGTCCGACATCACGGCGTTGGTCGTCAGGAAGATGCCGTTGGCGAGAACCAGTCCGGCGGGTGTGCCCATCTGCGGGAAACCTGCATAACGATTCTTCTGCCCTGCCGGCGCGTGCTCCATCGACATGAGTGTCGCACCGGCGCCTTCACCGCCCAGACCGATGCCCTGAACGACGCGCATGGCCACCAGGAGGACGGGCGCCCAGAATCCGATGGAATCGTAGTTCGGGATGAGGCCGATGAGTGTGGACCCGACGCCCATCATCACCAGGGAGACCACGAGTGTGGCCTTGCGTCCGATCCGGTCACCGAAGTGCCCGAACACGAGCCCACCTACCGGCCGTGCGATGAATCCGACGGCGAAGGTGCTGAAGGCAGCCAGCGTGCCGGCCGTGGGGCTCAGGCTCGGAAAGAATTGTTTGTTGAAGATCAGCGCGGCGGCTGTGCCGTAGAGGAAGAAGTCGTACCATTCGAGAGTTGTGCCGGCCAGAGTTGCCATGGCAACTCGGCTACGGGCAGCTTTCTCCGGCAACGGCTTTCCGTCACTCGTTGTGCTGTTGGATATCTTGTCTGACATCGCGGAACCTATCGATTGGATGGGGCAGGCGGACGATGAAATCTGTAGTCACCGACCCCGTCTTCGGGATTGTCGGTATCACGAGCGTCGTCGATCGTTGTGTTTGGAATTGTGCTCGCTCGAGACATGACTCACAAATGCCGAATTCACCGTCCGCCATACCGGAAAGGGTATAGCCGGGGTCTCAGACGAGACCCAGGAAGCGTTCGGCATTCCCCCGCGAAATCAGTTGGCGCGCAGTATCGTCCAAGAACTCACTTTTGCGAACCACCTCACCGACCGGACGCTCCCCCAAGGGGTACGGGTAATCACTACCCACCATCACACGGTCCACCCCCACCGTGTCCACCAGCAGTCGCAGTGCGCGCTCGTCGAAGACGACGGAATCCACGTAGAACCTACCCAGGTAATGCGAAGGCGGGAACTCCGACGTACCGATGATGTCGTTGCGGCCGTGCCAGGCGTTTTCCATCCGGCCCAACCAGAACGCGAAAGATCCACCACCGTGCGCAAATCCGATCTTGAGACGATCGTCGATCTTGTCGAACACCCCACCGAGAATCAGCGCGAGTATCGACAGATGCGTTTCGGCCGGCATCGCGGTGAGCCACTGCGCCATCCAGCGATCGAGGCGCGGAGAGTTGGCCATGTCCCACGGGTGCACGAATACCGGCACGTCAAGCGACGCGCAGTGCTGGAGAAACGTCACCACGCCCTCGCTGTCGAGGTCCAGATCGCCCACATGATTGCCGATCTCGACACCGCGGTGCCCGTTCGCGATGCACCGCTCGAGCTCACGGCACGCTGCGTCGGTGTCTTGCAGAGGCACCTGGCAGAACGGAATCAACCGATCCTTCGCCGGCTCCACGATCTCGAGCGCGAGGTCGTTGAAGATCCGTGCGATGCGACTTGCCTGCTCGCCGCTTCGGCCGTAATTGAAGAATGCCGGCGTCGGCGAGACGACCTGCGTGTGCACGCCGTCGGCATCCATGTCCCGAAGCCGCACCTCGGCGTCCCAGGCATCGGACTGGATGCGGCGGAACTCCTTGGTGCCCATCATGATCATGGCTTCGGTCTCCGACTCGACCTTCAGCCACGGCGCTTGCGGCCCCGCGTCTTCGGTCAGATCCGGCCACCCGTTGGGCACGTAGTGGGTGTGGATGTCGATCAGGTTGCTCATCACTCAGCCCTTGCCGGGATGGAGCGTGCCGCACTTGTCACACGTGCGGGCTTCTTCGCTCTCGTAGAACTTGACGAACACCGGCGGAAGGTCGGCCACGATGTCGCGCACCTGAAGTTCGACCTCGTGAATCTTGTGATCGCATTCGAGGCAGTACCACTGGAACTTCTCGAGCGTGCCTTCCTTGCGGACGCGTTCGATGACCAGGCCGATGGAGCCCGCGGTGGGACGCTGCGGCGAATGCGGAATGTCTCCCGGCAGCAACCAGGTTTCGCCCTCACGAATGTCGACACGCTGAGGACCGTCCTCGGTCATGACGTTGACGTGGATGTCGCCTTCGAGCTGGTAGAACCACTCCTCGTACGGATCGAGGTGGTAGTCGGTCCGCTGGTTCGGTCCGCCGACGACCTGCACGATGAAGTCGTCTCCGAGCGCCATCGTCTGATTGTTGACAGGCGGCTGCAGCAGGTGGCGGTTGTCGTCGATCCACTTCTTGAAGTCGATGACGGGAGGAATCGTGGTCATGATGCATTCTCCGTATCTTCGGACGCTGAGCGCTTGGAGGCCGGCACGTACGCCACGCCGGAAATTTCGATGAGCAGATGCGGGTGGGGCAGTTGGTGAACAGCCACAGTCGTTCTCGTCGGACCGTTTTCGTCGAACAGTTCGGCGTACACCTCGTTGTATCCACCGAAGTCGTTCATGGACACCAGGTAGGAGGTGACCTGAACCAGATCACTGAGTTCTCCACCCACTTCGGCGAGGATTGCCGCGATGTTTTCGATGACGGCACGCGTCTGCGCCCGAATGTCGAGCGCCGTCGTCCCCATCTCGTCGACCTCGACGCCGACAAACGTGTTGTCGGGTCGACGCGAACTGGTCCCGGAGACATAGACGAAATCGCCGACCACCTTGACGTGGGGGAACTTTCCGCGCGGCTTCGCCAGCTTCTCGATGACCTGCGCCCCACTCATCGCTTCACACCTTTCACCGTGACGGTTCCGAGTCCGTCGATCGTGCACTGTGCGACGCCCTCGTCGAGTCGCACAGCTGCTGTGGCGGCACCGGCCAGAATTACCTGACCGGCGCGCAACGGAATTCGGCGTCGGCGGGCGATGTCGAGCAGGGCATGCAAAGCGCGCGCCGGATCGCCGAGAATGGCCGACGTGGAACCGACTACCGTCTCGCCGCCGACCTCCATACGTACGGAACGGTCTTCGACGTTCTGTAGCGGCAGCCACCGCCCGATCACATACCCGGCAGCGCTGGTGTTGTCAGCGACGACGTCGGTGTAGGTGAAGCGGAAGTCGCGGTAGCGCGAGTCGATGATCTCCATAGCGGGAGCCAGTGCGTCGACGCAGGTTTCGATGTCGACGTTCGGATCGTCGAGATCGACGTCCTTCGACAGGCGGTATGCCACTTCGGGTTCGATCTTGGGATGAATGAACGTCCTCAGGTCGACTTCGCCGCCGTTGCTCACGCACATCGCGTCGGTCAACTGACCGACGATCACTTCGGAGACACCCATCTGCGCCATCTTCGCTTGGCTTGTGAAGCCGAGCTTGATACCCACAATCGATTCGCCACGGCTGGTTCGTCGTTCGAGGAGTTCGTTCTGGATCCGGTAGGCCTCGTCGATGTCGATGGTGTATTCGTCGGCGAGGCTCGGGGTGTCGGTGCGAGTCTGCGCAGCGTCGTCGAGGCGACGCGCGAGCGCGGATACGGTGTCTTCGGGGGCTGTCATCACGCCTCGCTCATTTCTGGAAAACTTTTGCGGTTTCGATGTTCACAGTTGCACACATACATTCGTCGGTTCGGTGTAGAAGTGCAGCGAGGACTCGCCACCCTCACGTCCGATGCCGGACAGGCCCATACCGCCGAAGGGAGATCGCAGTTCGCGGGTGAACCACGTGTTGACCCAGGAGATTCCGACGTTCATCTTCTGCGCGACGCGGTGTCCGCGGCGCAGGTCGTTGGTCCACACGGAGGCAGCGAGGCCGTACTCGGTGTCGTTTGCCAGGGCGATCGCCTCGGCTTCGGTCTCGAACGGAATGAGTGCTGCGACGGGTCCGAAGATCTCCTCGCGCACGACGCGATCCTTGTTGGTCAAGCCAGTCCACAGGGTGGGTTCGATCCACGATCCGCCCGACAGTTCCTGTCCGAGGTCCGGAATACCGCCGCCGGTCAGCACTTTCGCGCCTTCCTGCTCGGCGATCTCGAAGTAGTCGAGAACCTTCTTCCGGTGCGCCTGCGAAATGAGCGGTCCAGTCGTCGTTGCATCGAGCGTCGGGTCGCCCAGACGCAATCCTGCTGCCCGCTCGACGAGTCCACCGGCGATGTCGTCGAAAATACTGCGGTGCACGTACACCCGTTCGGTGCACAGGCAGACCTGGCCGGTGTTGGTGAACACCGACTTGGTCAGACCCGTCAACGCTTCGTCGATGTCGACGTCGTCGAAGACGATCGCGGCGTTCTTGCCACCGAGTTCGAACGAGACCGGACGGACTCGCGGCGCAACGGTTTTCATGACATGGGAACCGGTTGCCGAAGATCCGGTGAAGGTGACACCGTCGATGCCGGGGTGCGTGGTGAGGAACTCGCCGGCGGAGTTCGCACCGAACCCGTGGACGACGTTGTAGACACCGGCAGGCAGGCCGACTTCTTCGAGTACCTCGGCAAGCAACGACGCCGTCGCTGGGGTTTCCTCGGAGGGCTTGACCACCACGGAGTTCCCGCACGCGAGCGCGGGCGCAACCTTCCAGGTCAGGAGAAGCAACGGCAGGTTCCAGGGAACGATGACAGCGACCACGCCGAGCGGCTTGCGGATCGCGTAGTTCAACGCCTGCTTGCCACCCGCGAGATCCGTGACAAACGATTCCTGTCCGGCCGCGGCGACGATGTCGGCGAAAGTGCGGAAGTTCGTCAGGGCGCGCGCGACGTCGAGTTCGCGTGCCTGTGTGATCGGCTTGCCGGTGTCCGCCATTTCTGCGGCGACGAACTCTTCGAATCGCTCCTCGATCCGGTCGGCGGCGCGTCGCAGCAGAGCCGTCCGCTCGCGGACCGGCGTATCGGCCCAACCGTTGTCCAGAGCACGTCTGGCAGAGGTCACGGCCCGATCGACCAGGGCCTTGTCGGCCTCGTGGACCCGGGCGAGAACACGGCCCGTTGCTGGGTCGACCTGATCGAAGCTCGACGACTCGTCGGGTTCGACATAGGAGCCGTCCACGTAATTGCGGATCCATCCGTCGCATTGTGAGGTCATGGACTAACTATTGGCCCGTGACCCATATCAAACAAATGCAAAAACTGCCGCCAGCTATACCTCGATCGGCATAGATGGCGGCAGTTCGGCTACACAACTCAACTCTTCATGTCGGCGCCGAGCGCCTCAGCGGCGCAGAATGTCGGCGCCGAGCGCCTCAGCGGCGCAGATACGCCAACTGCACGTTGACGGATTTCTCCGCCACCGGCCACAGCTTCGGGTCGACGTCGGAGTAGACGTGCTCGACAACCTCGCGCACCGATGCCGACTCCCCCAACGTCGTCAGAGCGTCCCGCACCTGGGCTAGACGCTCCTCGCGGTGAGCGAGGTACTGCTGCGAAATCGCCTGCAGATCGGGCAGGTCCGGACCGTGCCCGGGAAGAACCGTCAGTCCTTCGCCGAGTGCGGCCAACGACCGCAGTGATGTGAGGTAATCCCCCAGATCGCCGTCGGAGTCGTCCAGAACTGCTGTGCCGCGGCCGAGAATGGTGTCGCCCGTCAGCACGCTCGCATCGTTCTCGATGACTATCGACACCGAGTCAGCGGTGTGTCCCGGAGTCGCGAGGATCCGCAGCTTCAGACCCGCCACCTCGATCACTTCACCGTCGACAAGCGCCGAAGCACCCCCGCGCAGAAAAGCGGGATCTACGGAACGCACTGGAGCCGAGGTCAATTCATGGAAACGGTCCACCCCGCCGGTGTGGTCGTAGTGCCGGTGCGTGATCAAGGTCAGCGCAACCGGACCGATACCAGCGACACGTTGCAGGTGTTCCTCGTCGTTGTCGCCTGGATCGACGACTACACACTCGACGCTGCCGGGAGCATGCAGAATCCAGGTGTTCGTACCGTCCAGCGTCATCATGCCCGGGTTGTTCTCGAGCAAGACCGAAGCGATGTCGGTGACGCGGCGAAGCTGCGCGTAGGCGGGATGGACCGTCGACATCAGCGAACTTCGACGATCAGTTCCACCTCGACCGGAGAGCCGAGGGGAAGCTCTGCCACGCCGACTGCCGAACGAGCATGGATACCGGCGTCGCCGAGCACCTCACCGAGGAATTCGGAAGCGCCGTTGATCACGCCGGGCTGACCGGTGAATCCTTCGGCGGATGCCACGAAGCCGACAACCTTGACAACGCGAACGACGTTGTCGATGCCGACCAGGGCGTCGATGGCAGCGAGAGCGTTGAGCGCGCAGGTGCGAGCCGCAGCCTTGGCGTCGTCATCCGACACGCCCGCACCGAGCTTGCCGGTCAGCGCCAGTTTTCCGTCGACGAACGGGAGCTGACCCGACGTGTACACGTGGTTGCCGCTGCGAACCGCGGGAACGTACGCAGCAACCGGTGCCGCGACGGCGGGAAGTGCAATGCCCAGTTCGGCGAGACGCTCCGACCAGGTCTGTGTTGCCTCTGCCATGTGATTCAGCCCTTCGGACGCTTCATGTACGCGACGTGCTGCTCGCCCGACGCGCTCGGCAGGACTGCCACGAGTTCCCAGCCGTCGACACCCCAGTTGTCGAGAATTGCCTTCGGATTGTGGACCAGCAACGGAGTCACGGTGTATTCCCAGGAAGTTATTTCGCTCATGCGGTGAGCCTATCCCGCGTACATCTTCGGCCCCAGACTTATAGGCTCGCGGTGTGGTTGCATCCCAAGATGAGCTGAGCAGGACCTGGCCCGAGTCTGCGACAAAGGCCCGCCTGCACTTTGTGTCGGGTAAAGGCGGAACCGGTAAGTCCACGGTTGCCGCCGCGTTGGCGCTCGCGTTGGCCGAAGGCGGCAAGCGCGTTCTCCTCGTGGAGGTCGAGGGCCGCCAGGGAATCGCGCAGCTCTTCGACGTACCGCCGCTTCCACCGCAGGAGACCAAAGTCGCGGCCGCCGAAGGTGGCGGTGAAGTGATGGCTCTGGCCGTCGACATCGAGACCGCGTTCCTCGAATACCTCGAAATGTTCTACAACCTCGGCTTCGCCGGCCGGGCGATGCGTAAGTTCGGCGCCATCGAATTCGCCACCACCATCGCTCCCGGCCTTCGCGACGTTCTGCTCACCGGCAAGATCAAGGAGTGCGTCATCCGCACCGATCGAACCGGCAAGCGCGTGTACGACGCCGTTGTCGTCGACGCTCCCCCGACCGGACGAATCGGCAGCTTCCTCGACGTCACCAAGGCGATGGCCGATCTCGCCAAGGGCGGCCCGGTGCACTCCCAGAGTGAAGGCGTCGTTCGGCTGCTGCACTCGCCGGAGACCGTCGTACATCTGGTTGCACTTCTCGAAGCGCTGCCCGTTCAGGAAACTGCCGACGCCGCCGCAGAACTGGCGCGCGACGACCTCAACCTCGGTGCCATCATCGTCAACCGCGCCAGCCCGAGGTTCTTGCCCGAAGACCAACTCTCCGGTGCCGCTGCCGGCGATATCGACGCGGCTTCGATCCGGTCGACACTCTCGGACGTCGGCATCGATCTGTCCGACGACGACTTCGCAGGCCTGCTCACCGAGACGATCGAGCACGCGTCGGTGCTCGAAGCTCAAGAATCCAGCGCCGAGAAGCTCCGCGAGATCGACGGGGCTCGGGTGCAACTTCCCGCACTCGCCGACGGCGTCGATCTCGGCGGGCTGTACGAGCTTGCCGAATACCTCACGGAACAGGGCGTGTGATGACCGAGACCACCGAGAACGTGACGGTCGGCAGTTCCAGGACCGGCCGACGCGCAGCTCCAGCCCTCGATATTTCGGCGATCATCAAGGACCCGACAGCCCGAATCGTGGTGTGTTGCGGCGCAGGCGGCGTCGGCAAGACCACGACGGCCGCGTCGCTGGCGTTGCGTGCAGCCGAAGAGGGCCGACGCGTAGTCGTCCTCACCATCGATCCGGCCCGCCGCCTCGCACAGGCCTTGGGTGTGGCCGAACTCGACAACACTCCGCAGCCGGTGAAGCTGGGTCCCGAGGCCACGGGCGAACTACACGCGATGATGCTGAACATGCGTCGGACTTTCGACGAGATGGTCATCGAGCATTCGAGCCCTGAGAAGGCCGAGCAGATCCTGGCGAATCCCTTCTATCAAACCGTTGCCACATCGTTCTCCGGAACGCAGGAGTACATGGCGATGGAGAAGTTGGGGCAGCTGGCGTCGAACGACGCGTGGGATCTGGTGATCGTCGATACCCCGCCGTCGCGCAATGCGCTCGACTTCCTCGACGCCCCGCAGAGGCTCGGCACGTTCCTCGACGGACGGATGATCCGGCTGCTCTCCGCACCCGGCCGTGGCCTGACCAGGCTCGTGGCCGGCGCGATGGGATTGGCACTGAAGGGTGTCTCTACCATCGTGGGAAGCCAAATGCTTTCGGATGCATCGGCATTCGTGCAGTCGCTCGACTCGATGTTCGGCGGTTTCCGTGAACGCGCAACGAAGACCTACGAGTTGCTACGTCAGCCGGGGACTCATTTCCTGGTGATCGCAGCGGCCGAACCCGACGCTCTGCGAGAGGCGGCGTTCTTCGTCGATCGCCTTGCGGGCGACTCGATGCCGTTGGCCGGTCTGGTTCTCAACCGCACGCACCCGACATTGACGGCTCTGCCTGCCGATCATGCGGTGACCGCCGCCGACAAACTGGAAGCGAAGGAAAGTGCGACCGAGGCCGAAGCCCTCACCGCAGCCGTTCTCCGCATCCATGCCCATCGGGCAGTGATCGCGAAGCGGGAGATCGCCTTGCTGAGTCGATTCACCGCAGCTCACCCGAGGGTGCCGCTGATCGGTGTTCCGTCGCTACCGTTCGAGGTCTCGGACCTCGAGGCGCTGCGCGCGGTGGGAGATCAGCTCACTCGTAAGGGCTGATCCCCCCGATCGGCCTGGATCAGACTGCTGAGTGATGCTGGCGCTGGTCTTCGAAGAACTCGGACCAGGAGTCGACGTCGGGGTGCTGCTTGAGCAGTGCACGGCGCTGACGCTCGGTCATTCCGCCCCACACACCGAACTCGACACGATTGTCGAGAGCATCTGCTCCGCACTGCATGAGGACCGGGCAGTGACGGCAGATGGTGGCCGCCTTGCGCTGCGCGGCGCCACGAACAAAAAGTTGGTCGGGGTCGACCTCGCGGCATCGTGCCTTAATTACCCAGGCAATTCGTGCCTCGGCCTGCTCGATGTCCAAACGGCTACTCGGGGTGGCTGTGTACATTCTGGGTCCCCTCTACAAAGTCTGACCGTCGCCATAGGGCGAGCAGCGCACCATCTCAGCCGTCCCCGCGGTAGCACGGTGAAAGCTGAGACACATTCGTGATCGAGTGTTACGTCGATCACACTGATCACAATTTAGGTAAAGAACGGCCCTAACGCAAGACGCTCGGGAGCATTTTTTGGTACGGCAGTACAAAGCGCGTGTTCAGAAGGTTTTGAACACCCCCAAAACACTGAAACCGGTTCCAATGGGTGGGCACACGTACTCTGTAGATCGTGTCGATTGCAAAAACAGTGGCGAAGCTCGCCGGAAGCTCCGCATTGGCGGGTGTCCTGGTCGCAGGGGTGATGTTCCCAGTGGCGGGCGGATTAGGATTCGCGTCCAACCGCGCCGCCGATACCGTCGACAACGTCTCGGCCGAACTGGTCGAAGGCACGGTCCCCGCGGTGTCCACCATGGTCGATGCGGCAGGCAATCCCATTGCCTGGCTCTACGACCAACGACGCTTCGAAGTCCCGAGCGAGAAGATCTCCAACAACATGAAGTTGGCGATCGTCTCCATCGAGGACCGCCGGTTCCCCGACCACAAGGGCGTCGACTGGCAGGGAACGCTGCGTGCCTTCCTCACCAACACGACGACCGGTGAAGTGCAGCAGGGCGCGTCGACACTCGATCAGCAGTATGTGAAGAACTACCAACTGTTGGTCGTGGCCAAGACGGATGCCGAGCGCCGCGCTGCCATCGAGACCACCCCGGCCCGAAAGATCCGCGAGATCCGGATGGCCCTGACGCTGGACAAGGAACTCACGAAAGACGAGATCCTCACCCGGTACCTCAACCTCGTACCGTTCGGCAACGGATCCTTCGGCATCCAGGACGCCGCTCAGACCTACTTCGGCGTCGATGCCGCAGATCTGACCGTTCCCCAGTCGGCGATGCTTGCCGGCATGGTTCAGTCCAGCTCCGCACTGAACCCGTACACGAACGTCGAGGGCGTGACCGAGCGTCGTAACACCGTGCTCGACACCATGATCACGAACATTCCGGATCGTGCCGACGAGTTCCGCGCAGCCAAGGAAGAGCCCCTCGGCGTCCTGGAAACCCCCAACAACTTGCCGCGCGGCTGCATCGCTGCAGGCGATCGCGGATTCTTCTGTGACTACGCACTGAAGTACCTCTCGGACGCCGGAATCACCCGCGACCAGATCAACGAGGGTGGTTACCTCATCAAGACCACTCTCGATCCGCAGGTCCAGGCGTCCACCAAGGCCGGTCTGAACGCGAACGCGAGCGCCAACCTCGACGGCATCGCGAACGTGATGAACGTGATCAGGCCGGGCCAGGATTCACACAAGGTCATCGCGATGGCCAGCAGTCGCACGTACGGACTCAACGCCGACGCCGACGAAACCGTCCAGGCACAGCCGTACTCCCTTGCCGGTGACGGTGCGGGTTCCGTCTTCAAGATCTTCACGACGGCTGCGGCGATGGAGAAGGGCCTCGGTATCAACGCGACGCTCGACGTGCCCAAGCGATTCGAAGCCAAGGGCATGGGTAGCGGTGGTGCGGCCGGTTGCCCGGTGTCGACTTACTGCGTGGAGAACGCCGGCAACTACCCGCCGACGCTGTCGGTGACCGACGCGCTGGCACAGTCCCCCAACACCGCTTTCGTCAAGCTCATCGAGGCAACCGGCGTCACGCCGACCGTCGACATGGCCGTCCGTCTCGGCATGCGCTCGTACGCTGATCCCAACACCTCGGGCTTCGACGAGCGCAGCATGGCCGACTTCCAGAAGGAACAGAACCTCGGTTCGTTCACCCTCGGTCCCACCTGGATCAACCCACTCGAACTCTCCAACGTCGCGGCCACTCTCGCCTCGCACGGCAAGTGGTGCCCGCCGAGTCCCATCGATTCGGTCTTCGACCGGTACGGCAAGCCTGTGGCCGTCACCGAGCAGGGCTGTGAGCAGGTTGTCGAGCCCGGCTTGGCAGACACACTCGCCAACGCCATGAGCCGTGACGACGTCGGCGCCGGTACGTCTGCCGGAGCTGCAAGCAGCGCCGGATGGAGCCTGCCGATGTCGGGCAAGACGGGTACCACCGAGACCCACAAGTCCTCGGCGTTCCTCGGCTTCACCAACAACCTCGCTGCCGCTGTCTACATCTTCGGCGACTCCCCGACGCCGGGAGAGATCTGCTCGAGCCCGCTGCGCCCCTGCTACAGCGGCAACCTGTACGGCGGTACCGAACCGGCGAGATCCTGGTTCGCGGCAATGAACCCGGTCGCCAACAACTTCGGGCCCACCTCGCTGCCTCCGATCGACGAGAAGTACGCAAGGGGATCGCAGAACGGCCAGGTTCCCGAGGTTGTCGGACTGAGCCAGTCGGCGGCGACGTCGAGGTTGCAGGCGTCCGGCTTCACGGTCAATTCCGTGACCACGGCGTCCGGAGCACGCGCGGGAACGGTCACCGGAGTTTCGCCGTCCGGGTCCGCGATCCCGGGTTCGACCGTCACGATCTACATCAGTGACGGTTCCGTGAGGGCTCCGGCAGCACCCGCATCCCCGGCAGCTCCAGCAGCTCCGGCACCGGGCGCGACTCCCCCGGATGCGACTCCGCCCGGAGGTGAACCCGCACCGCCTGCGGGGACCCCGCCGAACTGACGGCCCTGAAAACTGACGGCTCTGAAAACAATAACGGCCGCGATCTCCGAGTGACTCGGAGATCGCGGCCGTTTTCGATTCTGGTGGCGCGCTTCTACAGGCGGGACTTCACTGCTGCAGAGATACGGGCGCCATCGGCCTTGCCCTTGGCCAGCGCGCTGGCGGCCTTGATGACCTGGCCCATCTGGCGCATCCCCGGACGCTCACCGAGCTCCTCGGACACCTGAGCGAGGGCGGTGTCGACGACGTCGACAAGCTCGGCGTCGGTCAACGGCGTCGGCAGGTACTCGTCGATGATCTGAGCTTCGGCGCGCTCTTTCGCGGCAAGCTCACCGCGGCCGTTCTCGGTGTAGATCTCGGCCGATTCGCCGCGCTTCTTCGATTCCTTTGCAAGGACTTTGATGATTTCTTCGTCGGTGAGGACGCGCGCTTCCTTACCGGCTACCTCTTCGGTCTGGATGGCTGCCATGAGCATCCGAAGGGTGGCTGTACGTAGCGGATCCTTCGCCTTCATGGATGCAACCATGTCGGTTCGGAGGGTGGCTTTGAGCGATGGTGTCGTGTCGGACATGGTGGAAACGTTACGCGCTCGGCGTTTCGAGCGTGCCGATAGTTACCTCCGCCCGGACACAATTCTCTGTGGAATAGCTGTAAAAGGCGGCGAGAGCGACGCAGAAGAACGCCACACCCGTATCCTTGAGAGGTGTCTTCCCAGTTCCGCACCAATCTGACCCGCACCGCACTTGGTGCCGCGGGCGCCGCTGCACTAGGGATCGGGTACGCATCCGGCATCGAACGCAATGCATTTGCACTGCGTGAGGTGACGATGCCAGTCCTGGCGCCCGGTTCGTCGTCGCTGCGGGTCCTCCATCTCAGCGACCTGCACATGATGCCGAACCAACGGTTGAAACAGAATTGGTTGCGTGAGCTCGAAGGCCTCGACCCCGACCTCGTGGTCAACACCGGCGACAACTTGTCGCATCAGCGCAGCGTCCCGGCAGTGGTCCAGGCGCTCGGTGATCTGTTGGCTCGGCCGGGTCTGTTCGTCTTCGGCAGCAACGACTACTTCGCTCCGAAACCGAAGAACCCACTGAGCTACATCTTCAACAAGGACAAGCGCATCACCGGGGATCCCCTCCCCTGGGGCGATCTGCGGGCCGCGTTCACCGAACGTGGATGGCTGGACATGACCCACGTGCGCCGCGAACTCGAAGTGGCCGGTATTCGCATCGCGGCCGCCGGCGTCGACGATCCGCACCTGAAGCGTGATCGCTACGACACCGTCGCCGGAACACCCAATCCCGTCGCCCAGCTCAAGCTTGGTCTGACGCACTCGCCCGAACCTCGAGTTCTCGATCGGTTCGCCGACGACGGTTACGACCTTGTGCTCGCCGGCCACACGCACGGTGGTCAGCTGTGCCTTCCGTTCTACGGCGCGTTGGTCACCAACTGCCAGATCGATCGATCCCGGGTCAAGGGGCCGTCGAAGTGGGGCGCGCACACCCAGCTGCACGTCTCCGCGGGCATCGGCACTTCGCCGTGGGCTCCGGCACGCTTCTGCTGCCGCCCCGAGGCAACTCTGTTGACTCTGGTTCCGGCCACCAGGCGCGAACCGGAGCACGTCTCCGCACACAGTTCCGCAGAGTCTCCAGCGTCAGTTCTACGCAACTGACCTGCGGATTTAATGTCAGTCGACTCGGTAATGTAAGCTAACCGAGGTTCGACACGGGGTGTGGCGCAGCTTGGTAGCGCGCTTCGTTCGGGACGAAGAGGTCGTGGGTTCAAATCCCGCCACCCCGACAGTGAAGAACAGCAATCGAGGCCCTTCCGCTCACGCGGGAGGGCCTCGATTGCGTTGACGATAAGGTGAAGCCGTGGCATCCCAACCAGACTTTGCGCACAACGACATGGCGAGCCGTAGCCGACGCGAGAAAGCCGTCGGCCTGGCCAAGTTCGCCTGGGATCGCGATATCAGTAGCGCAGAGTTGCTCGAGATGCCCGACGATCGGCTGCGCAAACTCGCACGTGCGGCCGGCGCCAATCCGCCGAGCACGCGGGAGACCTGGACCATCGCGGCCGGACTGCTCGACGAGAAAGCTGTGTGGGCAGCCGCTAACCCTGACCGTCCCGAAGCTCGGCGTGAGCATCCGGACGAGAAGATCATGTGGGTGAAGAAGCCGATCGAGCCGTGGCTGTGACAGCCGAATTGAGCGCAGCTGTGACAGCCGAATTCAGCACAGCTGTGACAGCCGAATTGAGCGGAGCTGTGAAACGGTGATCGGGCAGGTTGATGAGGTGGTCGTCGACTGCTCGTCTCCTATTGCACTGGCGAAATTCTGGGCCGGCGTCCTCGGCGGACAACCAGTGGAGCGAAACACCGCATGGGCGTTTGTCGACCCACCCGGATGGACCCGCCTCGCGTTCCAGCGCGTACCGGAATCCAAGCTGACGAAGAATCGTCTACACATCGACGTCAGCGTGGATGACGTCGTCGCTGCAACCGAGGCCGCCGAGCGCCTCGGCGCAACTCGGGTCGGTACTGTCCAGCAGGACCCGGCCGGTACCTTTCAGGTGCTGCTGGATCCAGAGGGAAACGAGTGGTGCGTCGTCCGAAGTATCGGAAGGTGATTCACACTCCCGCTACGGTTTCGCGAGCCCAACGGTAGTCGGCCTTCCCACTGGGTGAGCGGAGGATGCTGGGTACCAGCACGATCGACCGGGGGATCTTGTACCCGGCGACATGGGTGCGGCAGTGCTCCGACAATGATTCCGTCGCAACATCTTCGAACCCCGGCCGAACCTGCACGACAGCGGCAACCTTCTCACCGAATCGTGCGTCGGGCGCGCCCGCTACCAAGGCGTCGAAAACTGCCGGGTGAGTTTTGAGCGCCTGCTCCACTTCTTCGGGGTAGACCTTCTCGCCGCCGGAGTTGATGCACATCGAACCGCGCCCGAGCAGCACGATGGTTCCGTCGGCTTCCATCGTGCCCATGTCCCCGAGTACCGCCAGCCGCACCCCGTCGACGACAGGAAAAGTTGCAGCAGTCTTGGCGGGGTCGTCGAAGTAGGCCACGGGGACATGGCCGGCCCTGGCGATGAACCCGGTTGTGCCCGAGCCTGGTTCGATGCGACGAAATTCGTCGTCGACAAGAATCATGTTGGGGTTGGATCGAATTCGCTTTGAACCGTCCTCACCGAATTCGACGACGCCGTCGTTGCCGGATTCCGAAGCACCGAAGGCATCCTTGATCACCAGTCCCGGTAATCGGGTTGTCAGTTCTGCCTTCAGGTTCGGGGAGAACAATGCGCCACCCGACCCGATCAGCTTGAGAGTCGAAAGGTCGTAGCGGCCTTCGCTTGCGGCGATGGCGTCGGCGATCGGCCGAGCAATCGCATCGCCGACGACCGTGATTCCGGTGATCTTCTCGGCCTCGACCAGTCGCAACACTTCCATCGGATCGAAGCTGCGGGTCAGTACTCGGGGCGCTCCCATGAGGAAAGCCGTGAGCAGTGAATAGATCGCGGCTCCATGCATGAGCGGCGGGATGAGTAGCAGCACAGTTGGATTGGTGTTCGCCACGGCCGCATCCACAACCTCTTCGAGGCTCCGACGCGGCGGCCCGCTGAGGTTCGCTCCGGACAGCGCGGCGAAGAAGAAGTCCTCGTGCCGCCACACCACGCCCTTGGGCATTCCGGTTGTACCGCCGGTGTAGATGATGAAATGGTCGTCGTTGCTTCGCGGGCCGAAGTCGCGAGCATCAGTCTGCGCGGCAAGGGCGTTCTCATAGTCGTCGCCGACGATCAGCACGTGGGAGATCTCCGGACACTGCGGAACCACGGCCAATGCCGTCGGCGCGAATTCCTCTTCGACGAGTAATGCCACCATTTGAGAGTTGGTGTAGATGTACAGGAGTTCTGCATCGGTATAGCGGAAGTTGACGTTGATCGGCACCGCTCTGATCTTCAAGCAAGCCAGGAGCGCTTCGACGTACTCGACGCAGTTACGCATGTGAATACCGACGTGCTGCCCCGGCTCGACGCCGACGGACTGCAGATGATGTGCGAGTCGGTTCGATCGCAGTTCGAGTTCGGCGTAGCTCAACCGCGAATCTTCCAGAATCAAGGGAACCCGATCGGGGATCGCATCGGCAACGGCCTCGAACAGATCGGCAATGTTCAGGGTCATCGAAATCCTCACTACACGCGTCTTCGCTTACCAGTACAGGTCTTTCGCGAAGCTAACACGTTGGTCGCACCCTGTAGTCCGAATTGCGTAGCGGTCCCGCTGAGCGAGACCTGACGCGCTGCTCACCTGATATCAACGGTGCGGATACCTCTCTGACCAAGCCCGATAGCCGGAAGGTAGGGTAGCCTAATGCATTCACGCACCACTCTCCGGAGCCGCACGTCGGTCCGGGTCGCCATGGTTGCCCTGGCGACTGTTTTTGCCGCTACGGCCTGCGGTTCTTCCGACGCCGGCGGCAACGCAAACGGCAACACCGATGTCGCAACCGGCGGCAAGCTGTTCAGCACCGCCGACACGGAAACCGCGAAGCTCGGCAGCGATGCTGCGCCCGGCGAGTTCCCACGCACCATCACCCATGCTCTGGGCGAGACCACCCTCGAGGCCAAGCCGACCCGTGTCGTCGTCCTCGACAGCGGCGAACTCGACGAGGTCCTCTCGCTCGGGATCACCCCGGTCGGCATCGCCAGCCCGGAAAGTGCCGCCGGTCAGCCGTCGTACCTGGCTGACAAATTGGTCGGCGTTCCCGATGTCGGCACGACCAACAACCTCAACCTCGAGGCGATCACCGCACTGCAGCCAGATCTGATCCTCGGCAGCAAGTTGCGCCAGGACAAGCTTTACCCGCAGCTCGCGGCAATCGCGCCGACGGTCTTCAGCATCCGCCCCGGCTTCCCGTGGAAGGAGAACTTCCTCCTTGCCGGTGACGCACTCGGCGAGGAGACCAAGGCCGAGCAGGTTCTCAACGACTACCAGACGCACGCGGATCAGGTCCGTGAGTCGATCGACGGTTCGCCGACCATCTCGCTGGTTCGCTTCATGTCCGGGAAGCTGCGCCTGTACGGCAACCTGTCGTTCATCGGCGTCATCTTGAAGGATGTCGGCCTGCCACGCCCGGCGATCCAGGACATCAACGAGTTGGCCGTCGAGGTCAGCCCGGAAACGATCACCGAGGCAGAGGGTGACCGAATCTTCTACTCCAGCTACGGAAATCCCGCAGACACCGGTCAGACCACCGTTGTTGCCGGCCCGCTGTGGGCAAGCATGGACGCAGTCAAGGAAGGCCGCGCCACCGAGGTGAGTGACGAGACCTGGTTCCTGGGCCTCGGCCCGACAGGCGCAGGCCTGGTTCTCGACGACCTGCAGGCCAAGCTCGGCAAGTAGCCGTCACCGACACAAAAAAGCCGCCCGACTCTCCGGAGTCGGGCGGCTTTTTTGTTCAGCGGTTGTCTTGCTCGAGGTGTTCGTTCATCGTCGAGTGCAGGTCGACGAGAAATTCCTCGAATCGACTGAGCAGTTCGGGCGGGTATTTCTCCATCATGGCGTCGAGTCGCACGGCAAGTGGGCCGAAGAACTCGTCCGCGAGGTCCTGCACATGCGCACTGCTGTGCAGCGTGACCACGCGACGGTCTGCATTCTCACGGGTCCGGACGATATGTCCCGCCTTCTCCAGGCGGTTGAGCAACGCGGTGGTTGCGCCCGACGTCAGCGAGATCCGCTCTCCGAGGCGGGCGGGCGAGAGCGGCGCCCCCTTCTCCTCGGCAGCGGTGATTTCCATCAAGGCAGTCGCGTCGGTGGAATGCAGGCCGAGCCACGACGCGAATCGATGACTGAATTCGGTGAACGTCCCACCGTACGCGCGGAATTCGTCCATCAGCCGCTCCCGCTCCACGGAGATGTCGCGCGGTGCTTCCACCCCGTGATCCCACCTTTCCTGTGCCAGACGGCGGCCGGTCGAGCCCAGCGCGCACGTTGACAACTTACCGCCTCAAATATACCTTCACTGTGAAGTTACTTCACAATGGAGGTTTATTCGTGAACATCTCACCCACCACTCGCAAGTGGTTGGGCCTGATCGCCATCGCACTCGGCGTGGCACTGATCGTCGTCGACACCACTATCGTCAACGTCATAGTTCCCTCGATCATCGAAGATCTCGGGATCAACTCCGTTCAGGCTCAATGGATCCAAGAGTCCTACGCAATCGTGTTCGCGGCGCTCCTGCTATTGGTCGGCAGAGTTGCGGACCTGGTCGGCGCCCGTCGCATCTTCATCGCCGGTGTCGTCGTGTTCGGCGCAACGAGCCTGCTGGCCGGACTGGCACCGAACGGCGGCCTGCTCATCCTGGCGCGATTCCTGCAGGGCGCCGGCGCGGCCATGATCCTGCCCACCTCACTGTCGCTTCTGAACGCGATGTTCACCGGCAAAGCCCGCGGCCAGGCCTTCGCAGTCTGGGGTTCCACCATCGGTGCTGCCTCCGCCCTCGGCCCACTACTCGGCGGCTGGCTTGCCGAACATGCCTCATGGCGTTGGGCATTCGGCATCAATATTCCGCTTGCTGCGCTCATTCTGATCGGCGCGGTGCTGTTCATCGCGCCCTCACCCCGCACCGCTGGGCGCATCGACGCCACCGGAGCGGCACTGTCCATCGCCGGCCTGGGCCTGCTCGCCTTCGGCCTCGTCGAGGGACGTACGTATGGGTGGCTGACGACGAAGGAACCCTTCGATCTGTTCGGCCTGTCATGGTCCAGCGGACCGTCGCCGGTTCTGGCGGCGTTGGTTCTCGCCGTTCTGTCGCTCGGTGCGTTCGCCTACCGTCAAACCATGCTCACCCGCAGCGACGATCCGTCGCGGGCGCTGATGGACGTACGGCTGTTCTCCATCTCGTCGTTCCGCAACGGCAACATCGCGACGCTGATCATCGGACTCGGTGAGTTCGGAATCGTTGCGGTGCTTCCTCTCTGGCTTCAGTTCACGCTCGGGTACAGCGCACTCCAGGCAGGGCTCGCGCTGGTTCCCATTGCCATCGGCAGCTTCGTCGCCAGTGGTGCGAGCTTCGGAATGGCGTCGAAGGTCTCGCCGTTGGGCTTGGTCCGTATCGGTTTGGCCCTCGAAGCGCTCGGTCTCGCCGGTCTCGGATTCATCGCGGCGACAGACAGCCCCTGGTGGACTATCGCCGCAGTGCTCTTCTTCTACGGCATCGGTGTCGGTTTTGCGACTGCGCAGGTGACCAACGTCGTGCTCGAGGAGATTCCCGAGCAGAGCGCCGGTCAAGGCTCCGGCATTCAGAGTGCGTTCCGCCAACTCGGATCCGCACTGGGCATCGCTGTCCTCACCACGGTCTTCTTCAGCACTCTCAATTCCACGCTGAACAACGACCTCACCGAGTCCGGTGTCGACCAAGCTCAGGCTGATCAGTTGACGCGTGCTGTCACCGACAGCGCGGGCGCCGCCATCGACTCGCTGGCCGGGTCACCGAGCACCGCTTTCGTCGCCGACGCTGCACAGTCTGCAATGACTCACGGGATCACACTCGGCGGATACCTTGCGGCCGGATTTGTCGTGGTCGGCCTGATCGCCACCGCGCTCATCCCGAACAAGCCTGCCCCGTCGACCGAGGAGGAAACAAAGGCAGCAGCCGACGCCTGACGGCCGGATCGGTGCAGTACGGTGCCGGTATGCGATTGCCCTGGTCACGGTCAGCACCGTCACGGTCAGCACCGTCACGGTCAGCACGGTCACGTCAGCCTGCAACGGTGCTCAGCGCGGCCGACATCGTGGCCGTCCGTGAGCAAGCACGCGAATTGGTAGTCCCCGGGTTCGCGACGTTCGATGAAATCTGCGAAGCCGCCCGAGACTGTGTCGAGGGCGGTTTCGAGAACGATGAACTCGGCAGACAGATCGACGCAGTAGTGCGTGAGGTCTGGGACCGAAGGCTCGGGGAGCAGACCCAGTGGGCGGGTCCCGGCGACTTCGAGCGCGTATCCGCCGCCTTCGCAGAACTCGAGCGCAACGGCATCGTGGCCCGCATGAACTTCACCTGCTGCATGCAGTGCGGCACTACCGAAATCGACGACGAACGCACGCCGTCCGAACCGGACGAGAACGGGTATCCCTTTGCTCAGTGGGCGTACACGTTCTTCCACATGCAAGATGCGGAGCGTCTCGGCGACGAGCCGTCCGATCTCTACTTGTCCTACAGTGCGTTTCGTCCGGCCCACGATCTCGATCCCGCGCTGGTCTCCGCCGCGTTCGGCGGCGACGAAACCGCCAAGGCACAGATGATCGCGCACACCGATCAGACCGTCGGGCGCCAGGTAGCCGACGCACTCCGAGCCCAGGGACTGAGCGTCGACTGGAACGGTGACAACAATCAGCGCATCCGCATCTCCGACGTGCGCTGGCGCAAACCACTACCGCAGTAGGAGATTCAGCTGGGTGGCAAGACGCGGTCGATGAACGTATTGCTGAAGACGCGGTGCGGGTCGTGTTCGTCCAGAGTGGCGAGAGCGAAGTCCCAGTTCCCGTCGCCACCGGCACGGAAGGTGGCAGGCACTGTGCTGGTGAGGAATTCGTCGTCCTGGTACGCAGCTTGATCGGTGAATGCCCATCCCTTGGACCACTCCGGACGGAAAGTCGCGTAATCGCCGGAGTAGTTCGCGACCATCCACCGTTCCATCTCGCGAAGGAACGCGGGCAATCCCGCGGTGCCGGGAATCGAGACCACGTTCATCCAGATCGCCGTATCCCAGTCCTGACGATCCGCCCGGGGCCGCACCGCTGACAGATCCGGCACGCCGGCGCTGTCGACAAGGACTTCGCCACTGTCATCGACACCACAGAGACGCACTTCGAACGGCATGTTGACGGGATACTGCCCCAGCGACGCGTAGTGCGTCATTCGCTCGTTCAACCAACTCGTCATCTCGTGGACGACTCGGCCGATGTTTGACCGCTTGGTGATCACCGCGCCGCCGCCCGCTACTACGCGCAACGTCGTGTGCCGCAGGTAGAACAGAACATCTTTTGACCAGCCCCACAGATCGTCGGTGTCGGTCAGCGCCAATCCTGCTGCTACAGCTCCGAACTGAGAGGCGCCGAACAGCGGTGTCGCAGCTTGAAGGCCCTGCGCCACCATCCCCAACGGGGTGGTGACTTCTTCGGGAATCGCGTCGGAGAAGAAGTAGTTGTACGGCCCGCTCACCTCTCGGGACTCCGGTGGTTTGACCGGGGTCGGCGTCCAGACCTTGAGCCACGGTGTTTGCGTGAACGGGAACCAGATCGCCTCCACCCGTCCGGATTTCTCGACAAAACTCTCGTAGGTACGCCCTGGCGAACCGGGAGCAGCAAAGAGTTCTTGCCACGGAATGTCGGTGAAACTCTGGCACCGCAGCCGATAATTCTCCCCGGCTTGCAGCGTCACGGAGGTGACGAAGGTTCGGCCCAGGTGAGTCAGGAAAGCCGTGATCTCGTCATCTGATCGGTGAAAAGTCTTCAGCCCGTAGCGATTGCTGCCTTCGTCCCACGCCACCACCGTGATCTCGGTGATCAGGTTGCTCAGCGACCCGTACGACTGGCCAGGGGTAATCGTCTCCCCCACCGCCGGATACGTTGCCCCGTGAGCGCCGATCGCCAGTGCCCCGGCGATGGACAGCTCACCGATCGCCGGAGAATTGGCCCACCCGAGCCCCTCGCGCTCGAGCGCTGTCAGAATCGCTTCGATACTGGCGCCGGCGCCCGCCGTGACTGTTGCGGGCGTGCCGTGCTGCACCACAACCGAATTCAAGTTCGCCATCGTATCGACCAGCAGAACTCGATCCGAAGGCGCGCCGGGCACCACCGTCAACGGACTCCACCCGTGCATCGTTCCCTTCGCACGCACTGTGTACCCGTTGTCGAACGCCCAGTTGGCGAGGGCGACGACGTCGTCGCTGTGACGCGCCGTCGCCGTCCACACACTCTCGAGCATGATTTCTCGCGACCAGTTCGCGTATGCCTGCTGTGACAACGGAATGTCCGACGGAAATCCGGGCGGTGGCGCGATGGTCGATGCCGAGCCCCAGGGAACAGCTCCCGCCGGTGCCCAGGAAATACCCGCGAGAGCAGCTGCGCCGACACTCGCTGCGAGAAATCCGCGCCGGCTCACACCGTCTTCTCTCGAGCTGTGCTCCGCCTTGCGCTCTGCTTGATGCACCACTGCTCACTCCGTCAGCCGACTCGGTTCATGTCAGGGACGAACGTAGAACAAATATGATTACGATGCCAGTGGTTCCGTAATAAAAGATTTAGATGCTCACTGCACCATCGGAGCGAAGACGGCGTAGATCGCTTCCGGGGCGCCGTCGAAAGCACTGATGATCAACCAGGCAGTCAGGACCGTCAGCGCCGGCCCGATCAGAATCTTCTCGAGGTTCCCACCTGCGCGGATGGACAGAAATGACGGCAGCCGTTGTTCCCACCACCGCTTGCCGCCGAGCGGAATCAGGGGCGCGAGAAACGGCACCCCTTCCTTGGTGATCGCATCGCCGAGACAGTGTGTGGCGCAGCCCAGTGCCACTGCAACACCTAGCCCGGTGGATCCGGCCTCACTCGGATACCACTGCCAGGTGAGGGCCGAGAGCACCAACGCAACGGCGGAGACGGCGAGCCACCCCTTCTCCTTGGCCAATTCACCCGCCAATCCTCGGATCGCCAGCCCGAGGCAGAAGAACAGCGTGATGATGATGGCGGGCTTCCCGAACTGAACAACCAGCGCCGAGACCCCGGCCCCAAGACCGGCGGCAAACAGCGCGGTGTGCGTGAGCGTCCGATGTCCACCACGACGCTTGCCGTCCTTCTTGCCTTTGGTGATGCGGTAGAAGGTCACCGAAATTGCGTCGATACCTTTGGCCAGCGCTTTGCTGAGCGGACCGAATGATCGGGAAACCGTCGACTGACCGGTATCGAGGTCGGGAAGCAAGGCGGCTCCCGCGCACACACCGGCAAAAGTCAAGGTTTCAGCGGTGGATGTGGGCCCTCCCCAATCGAGAGGCAACAACTCTGCAACCACCAACCCCACAGCAGCACCGGACATCGCGTGGGTGGGGCCCATGACCATGAAACACAACACCTTTCGAAACGCGCCCCGCATCAGGCCGTACCGGACCCTCTGCAAGACACCACACACATGACGCCGTCGGCGACGGCCCCGGCATGCTCGCCGAGACCGCCCCGAACGTAGCAAGTGCTACCGACAGGGTTGACCAACCTCCGGACCCGGTTGAGTACGGCCGTACCGTTCCAGGTCAAAGCGGTTCATGCGGAGCTTTTTTCGCTCGTCAGCCCGCAGCAACCGCGCATGACAGGGCAACGCCTTCCTCCAGCGGAGCGACGCCTGCCATGTTGAGCACCTCTGCCGGAACACCCTCGATCGCCGGAGCCCATTCGACGGTCGGCAACGCCGGCACCCCTTCACGCGCAATGAATGTCGCGGCGTCGCCAGGGACTTCGATCGTGATTGCGGCTGTGCCCGCCTCCTCGGCGCGCACAACCTTGCCCTCGTCGATGAGCTTCTGCAGCTCCTCGTCGGAAATCGGCGTCGCGGCACCACACGCTACTTCCGGTGCCACACCTGCCTCTGACGGAGCGGTCGCGATCGATCGCACCGCCACCGGCGACCCGTCGGAAATCGGGTTGGAAGCCCAGGCGATTCCCGGCGCCACGGCCATACCGAGGACCGCCACCGACGCCACCACCACACCGGTCCGGCTGGCCCGCTTGCCGTTCACTTTCAATCGCGTCATCGTTGTTCTCCTTGATCGAACGTTCTCGAATTCTCGGCGCGGTCGCATCCGAGAAACCCGAGGTTATGAAGCCAACACTGCAGATCTGTTGTCGGTTTCTTAGGAGTTGATGAGAATGCGGCGGCCCTCGCTCCGAGCGAGGCCCCAGGTCGCAATCCGATGGCACCATGGCTGGAGTGAGTACACGCGAGCGCATCCTGATCGTTGACGACGACGCGAAGGTTCTGAATTCGCTCGAACGTGGACTCCGATTGTCGGGCTTCGACACGGCAACTGCCGTCGACGGACGATCGGCCTTGTCATCGGTGAACAAGCAATGCCCGGCCGCACTCGTTCTCGACGTCAACATGCCCGGCCTCGACGGCGTCGGAGTGGTAACCGCCCTGCGCGCGATCGGCAACGAGGTTCCGATCTGCGTACTCAGCGCCCGAAGTTCCGTGGGTGACCGCATCGCGGGGCTGGAGGCGGGCGCCGACGACTACCTCACCAAGCCCTTCGAATTGGCCGAGCTCGTCGCCAGACTGCGCGCATTGCTACGACGCACGACGCGAGCCACTCCGTCGGTCGACCATCCGATCACGGTGGGACCGCTGACGGTCGATCTCCGTGGCCATCGAGCACACATCGACGGTAGGCGAATCGAACTCACCAAAAGAGAATTCGACCTGTTGTCGGTACTCGCCGAGCATGCCGGTGTCGTACTCAGTCGCGCACAACTCCTGCGACTCGTCTGGGGTTACGACTTCGCTGCCGACACCAATGTCGTCGACGTCTTCGTCACCTACCTACGCAAGAAACTCGAAGTCGACGGGGCGCCCCGCGTGATCCACACGGTGCGCGGAGTGGGCTTCGTCCTGAGGGCCGAACGATGAAGCGGCCGCTGTCACTTCAGACCCGGGTAGCCATCGCGTCGGGCCTGGCCGCCGGAATCGTGATTGCCGCGATCGGAATTGCGTTCGCGGTCTTCCTGCGCGTCAACGGATCCGAACAACTCGAACGCACTCTCGATTCCGTCACCCTGGGCGTCGCAGCGAGTGCGCCGAGCCCCCTGTTCATCGAAACACCAACTGCAACAACAGAACCATTCGTGATCAGCCCTGGATTCAACGCCACGACCGTCAGCGCCTTGGCTACCACCGATGTTCGCAGTCGGGATGTTCTCGTGCCCGGCGACAGCGGCGCCGCATTGGCCGTCAGCATCCCCGAAGATCCACTGACCCAGGCAATCCGTGAACAGCAGTTCCAAGTGGCCGCTGCGGCAGTGGTCGCCATCCTTGCCGCGGCCGGGCTAGGCTGGTTCCTCACAGGCCGAGCCGTCCGGCCCCTACAGCAATTGACCGAGACCACCAGTTCGATCGGCAACAACCTCGACGTCGAAGGACTCTCGCGCCGGGCACCGTCGGTGCGCGGAACGCGCGAAGCCGAAGAACTGTCGGAGGCAATCCACAGCATGCTCAGTCGCATCGAAACCGATAGAAGCCGCACCGAAGAGGCGTTGGAGTCGGCACGCGATTTCGCTCGCGTCTCCGCCCACGAACTACGCACACCTCTCACGTCGATGCGTACCGATCTCGAAGTTCTCGCAACACTGGATCTCACGGAAAGCCAACGCCGCGAACTGTCCAGCGAGTTGTTGGAGGCGCAGCGCCAGATCGAGCGCACCCTGACCGATCTCGAGACGCTCGCCCTGGGTGAAGTGGCCGATCCGGAGGATTGTGCCGACGTCGATCTCGTGGAGGTTGCCGATCGCGCCGTCGCTGACGCCGGCCGTTTGCACCCTCAGGTCGACGTTCGTTTGAAAGCACCGGAAGAACTTTCGGTTCAGGCCTTTCCCGCGGGCATCCGTCTGGTGTTGACCAACGCCGTCACCAACTCCGTTCGGCACGGCAATGCCGACGAAGTCGAGATCACCGTCCGATCAGGGGCTGCCACCGGTTCGGCGACGGTATTCGTCGACGACAACGGCACCGTGATCGCGCCGTCGGAACGCGAAGCGATGTTCGAGCGATTTGTTCGTGGTACCGGAGCCGGTGACGCCGGAAGCGGTTTGGGGTTGGCCCTCGTCGCACAGCAGGCGCGGCTGCACGGCGGTAGCGCGCGACTCGACGCGAGCCCCCTCGGCGGAACTCGATTGATTTTCTCGATCAACCCAATTCGACATGCAGAGCCTCGAGCAGTGGCTTGGCTGCCTCGTCGAAGAATCGGTCTTGGGTATCTCCACCGATCTGTACCAACGCCACATCGGTGAACCCGGCATCCGTGTACGCCTTGACTGCCTCCACGATGACATCGAGATCAGGGCCACACGGAATACTTTCCGCCACATCCTCTTTGCGCACGAACTGAGTCGCACCTGCGAAACTCGCCGGTGTGGGTAGTTCGGAGTTCACAGACCACCCTCCACCGAACCACCGGAACTGCTGATGAGCGCGAGCGATCGCCGTGTCGCGATCAGGATCCCACGAGATCGGAATCTGACCGATGGTCCGGCCTGCTGGCGCCAACCCGTACGCCCGGCCGTGAACGTGCTTCCACTGGTGCACCAGATCCGAATCCGGTTGCACGGCAATCAGATCATCGGCCATCGGACCGAAACGCTCGACGGACTTGTCGCCGGACATGGCCAGCGCCAGGGGAACCGGGTTCTCCGGGAGATCCCAGATCCGCGCGGACTGAACGTCGAAGTACTCCCCCTTCCAGCTCACCAGATCTCCGGCAAGCAGTGCACGAATAATGCTCACTGCTTCCTGCAGCATGTCGTGCCGGGTGTCGACGGACGGCCACCCCTCACCGACCACATGCTCGTTCAGGCTCTCGCCACTTCCCAATCCCAGTGTGAAGCGCCCGTCCGCGAGGATCTGGATCGTCGCGGCTTTCTGCGCGACCACGGCAGGGTGGTACCTGACGGTCGGACAAGTCACATACGTCATCAACCCGACTCGCTCGGTGGCATGGGCAACTGCTCCCAGCACCGACCAGGCGTAAGGCGCATGCCCCTGCTCGGTCAGCCACGGCGAGTAATGATCACTCATCACTTCGAAGTCGAAGCCGACTTCTTCGGCCCGAACTGCATGGCGGACCAGTTCTTTCGGGCCGGCCTGTTCGGTCATCAAGGTATAGCCGAATCGTGCCATCACTGATCAACTCCCGGTATCTTGGCCTGAAACGAGTTCGGAAATCACACTGCCGTCGAGGTGGTCGAGAAGGTCGCGGGCGTCGTCGTACACCCCCGCCGCACCCGCGCCGTCGAGTTCGTCGGTCGACATGCCGCCGCTGCGCACTCCCACAGCCACAACGCCTGCCGATGTCGCCGCCTTCATGTCCCAGACGGCGTCTCCGACCATGACCGCATCGCCCGCGTCGACACCTGCCTTCGCGAGCGCGATTTCGATCAGGTCCGGATCAGGCTTGGCCTCGTCGACGGATTCCGAAGAGGTCGCGGCGTAGATCATTTCGTCGATGTCGAGCGTCTGGCGCAACAACTCCAGTTCGTCGTCGGGCGCCGAGGTAGCGAGCACGACGTGCAGTCCGAGCGAGTGAACTCGGCGGATCAACTCTCGCGCTCCCGGCAGTACTCGGAGACGGTCAGCCGACTGCCGGTAGTACTTGGTGTGAAGTTCCTTGGCCCGAGGCCCGCACCCGTCGATGTCTTCGCCGAGCAACGTCTCCAGTAGTTGGTCTCCGTCCATACCGATGCTGCGGTGCACCCGCCAGGCGTCAACCGGGCGACCCACCTCGAAGAAGGCTCGTGACCACGCTTCTACATGCAGATAGTTGGAATCGACGAGCGTTCCGTCGATGTCGAAGAGAACTGCACCTGTTGCCATGGGAATTGACTGCCCAACACTTCCGTTCGCGAAACTTGTGCCCCGAGCATTCTCCGCTCGAGAAGCGGATCATGGAGAGTGCGGACAGCAGAAGTGCACGTCGAACAGGGGTGTCGTCATGGAGTCAGTGGTTGTGTTCCTTCTGGCATGCTTCGTCTACTGGTTCGCACTGCTGTAGTTGGGCAGACAAAAACGGACCGCTGCGGGGAAGTGATTTCCCTTGCAGCGGTCCGCATTCGGTAAACCTAGGCGATGCTCATGTCAGCGGGTCACTGACCTGCGCGTACACCTTCTTCGACGCGCTTGCCCAAATCTGCGTCGACGTTCTTCCAGTACTCGAAGACACGCAGTAGAACTTCTTCGCTGACGCCGGCAAGGGCGTGGCCGACGATGTTGCCCACCAGGCGCTCACGAGCTGCGTCGTCGAGAACTTCACGGACCAGCGTTCCGGCCTGCGTGAAGTCGCCGTCCTCGGCGTGCTCGATGTATCCGGCGCGCACTGCCTTGCCGTCGAACGACCACAGGCCTTCGTCACCGGCAACAGACGGATCGGCGTGAGGTCCGCCGTACGAGTTGGGTGCGTACACCGGCGTCGACGGGGAATTGAAGCTGTACCGCATGGCGCCCTCCTTGGAGTAGGAGTTCACCTCGTTCTTCGGGGCGTTGACCGGCAGGTCGGCGTAGTTGGTGCCTATGCGGTAACGATGTGCGTCGGCGTAGGAGAAGACGCGGCCCAGAAGCATCTTGTCCGGGCTGAATCCGATGCCGGGCACCACGTTCGACGGCTCGAAGGATGCCTGCTCGATCTGCGCGAAGAAGTTCTCCGGGTTACGGTTCAGCGTCCACTTGCCGACCTCGATCAGCGGGTAGTCCTTCTGGGACCAGACCTTGGTGAGGTCGAACGGGTTGAAGCGGTAGCCTTCGGCCTCGTCGACCGGCATGATCTGAACCTTGAGGGTCCAGCTCGGGAAATTACCGGCCTCGATGGCGTTGTACAGATCCGCGCGGTGGTAGTCGGGATCGCTACCGGCGAGGCTGTCTGCTTCTGCCTGCGTCAGGAACTCGATGCCCTGATCGGTCTTGAAGTGGTACTTCACCCAGAAGCGTTCGCCCGCAGCGTTGACCCACTGATAGGTGTGCGATCCGAAGCCGTCCATGTTGCGCCAGGTCTTCGGGATACCGCGGTCACCCATCAACCAGGTCACCTGGTGAGCCGTTTCGGGACGCAGAGTCCAGAAGTCCCACTGCATGTCGTGGTCACGAAGACCGGAGCCTGGCAGTCGCTTCTGCGAACGGATGAAGTCGGGGAACTTGATGGCGTCCTTGATGAAGAACACCGGGGTGTTGTTGCCGACGAGGTCGTAGTTTCCCTCTTCGGTGTAGAACTTCATCGCGAAACCGCGCGGATCGCGCCAGGTGTCCGGGCTGCCCTGCTCACCGGCGACGGTGGAGAAGCGGACGAGCGACTCGGTCTTCTTACCCGGCTGCAGGAACGCGGCCTTCGTGTACTTGCTGACGTCGTGTGTGATGACGAGTTCACCGAAAGCGCCGCCGCCCTTGGCGTGGACGATGCGCTCCGGGACACGCTCGCGGTTGAACTGCGCGAGCTTCTCGATCAGGTAGTGGTCGTGAAGGAGCACCGGCCCCTGAATACCCGCGGTCAGCGATTCGTCATCACTTGCGACCGCGATACCGAAATTGTTGGTGGTGGGCTTGGTCATGGCGAAGCCTCCTAGCGTTGTGGGCTGGGCGTCAGAGGAGCGGGGCTGCATCCGAGCCGAACGCATGGGCTGCATGCGAAGGGGCTGGCTCGGAGGTTCTGGACGCATCAATTCGATTCTGCGAGACCGTGTCCGACGCGGTGTCGGATTCGGCAGAATTCTTCAGGCAATCTTCGCAACGGCCCCAGAACACGACCTCGGCTTCGTCGATTTCGAAGCCGTGATTATCGGAAGGTTCGAGGCAGGGAGCTTGGCCGACAACACAATCGACGTCGACGACCTTGCCGCAGCCGCGACAGACGAGGTGATGGTGGTTGTCACCAGTTCTCGTCTCGAACCGTGCGGGTGAACCCGCCGGCTCGATGCGTCGCAGCAAACCTGCGTTCACGCATGCCTTGAGCACGTCGTAAACGGCCTGTGTGGATACCGATCCGAGCTGCTGCCGCACGAGTGCTGCAACAGAATCGGCGTCTGAATGCGGTTGGGCTGTAACCGCATCCAGCACGGCGAGGCGCGGAGCAGTGATCCTCAACCCGACGGCGCGAAGTTGCGCTCGGGGGTCGAAGTCATGCTCTCCGTCTCGCATGTTTCCCAGTATGCCGCTTTTCTGGAATTAGTCAAGAAAAGGATTGCCTAAGTTGAATCGAGACCGGCGTCACATACCCGGGACGGGAACAAATGCGGGGCGACCACCGTTGAACACCCTGTCGGCGTCCGAACAAGCCCCGGGCCCCACCCCTTTTGTCGCTGCGAGCGACCACCCGCCGAGAGGCGCCTGTGGGACGTCGACACCTAACTTTTTACACAACACGAGCAAGGCCGCCCAATCACTGAGGGCGGCCTTGCTCGTTCTTTCGCAGGTCAACCCCCTGCTATCGGTGCTTGGCTGCTCCCGTAGTCATTTTTCCGCCCAGAATCACGACGCCGTGATGAGTGCCCGATGCCAACCAGTTCGGCAGTGTCGGCCCCTCTGCCTCGACGCTCACGCGCGCATATCGGAACGACCCCGTCAGCCTGGCCGACGCGATCGCCAGACCTCCACCGGATTCCGGCTGCGCAAATCCCAACGCCCCGACAATCGGCAGACGCGGCCCGAGCATCCGCGTGTCCGAACGCACCCGCCATCCGTCGCCGGTTGCAATGAATTTCTGCTGCACGTCTCCGTCGAACTCGGCCAGGACCTTGGGTAGTTGCCAGTGGAACCGTCCGCCGTGCACCGACGGTTCCGAATCCACCGCGATGAAAGGGACCGCCATCCGCGGCATAGGCCCGATCCGTTTCCCTGGCGCATGCAAGACCGGACTGGCGAGGATCTCGCGATACGGGCCGACCGGCGAATCGAGGTAGTCCACCATCATTGCTACCGTCACCGGAATCGTTCGACCGTCTGGCCCGAGTTCCCGCGCCGCCGGCGTACTGCGGTGCCACCACAGTGTTGCGCGAACGGAAGCGGGCCACGGCGGCGGATCGCTCACCGGCCAGTCGACGCGGTCACTTGTCGATTCAGGCACGCTCCACATCGGACACCTTCTCAGCTCGAACGGTCAGGGGAAGCCGCAAAGCACCTGGTGCATGCGTCGGCACCACCGGGTTGGACGGCAACGTCGGATCGATACGTACGTATGGTTCGCCGGTCTTCGGGCGGGCGTCTGCGGCACCTCTGTTCGGCCACATCGCGCACGCTCGTTCCGCCTGCGCAGTGATGGTCAGGGAAGGATTCACGCCGAGATTCGCGCTCACCACCGAACCGTCCATGACGTGCAGGCCGGCATGTCCGTAAGCACGGAGATACGGATCCACGACGCCACTCGCCGCGCTGTCACCGATTGCGCAGCCACCCAGAAAGTGCGCCGTCATCGGGATATTCACGATCTCGGCGATGGAACCGCCCGGGTCGCCGTCGATCTTCTCGGCGACCTTGCGAATAGCTGTATGGCCCTGCGGAATCCACTGGGGAGGTGGATCACCCGGTCCCGGCCTACTGGTGAGGGAACGCCCGAATCGTTTGGTGTTCTTGGAAAGCTCGAGGGAGTTGTCGTCGGTCTGCATCACCAGCGCGATGACGGTTCGCTCGGACCAGTTCCGTACCGACAAGGACCGGAAGAACGCACCTGGGTGCCGTGCCGCGACCGCCAGAGTCTTCAGCACCCGGGGAGTTCGCCCGCCGCCGTCACTCAGGACGGTCTGCAGAAGTCCTATTGCATTGCTGCCCTTGCCGTATCGCACCGGCTCGATGTGCGTGTGATCATCCGGGTGAAAGGACGATGTGATCGCTACGCCCTGCGTGAAGTTCCGTCGACGCGACTTCGACGTTGCGGCCAGTACGGCTTCGGAATTGGTACGTACAACGGTGCCCAGAGTGTCCGACAGGTCAGGCAGGGCACCGGATTCCTTCATACCGAGCAGCAGTCTCGCCGTTCCGTACGTTCCGGCGGCTACCACCACCTGATCGGCGGTGAACAGAACTTCTCGCCGGCGGACGCCGTCCGTTCGCCTCGCGAGCAGGTGATAACCACCGCTTGCGCTCGGCCGAAGTTCGGTGACGGTCGTGAGCGGATGAACCCTGGCGCCCGCTTGCTCGGCGAGATGGAGGTAGTTCTTGACCAGCGTGTTCTTCGCCCCGACTCGGCACCCGGTCATGCATCCCCCGCATTCGGTGCAGCCGGTGCGTTCGGGCCCTTTTCCGCCGAAGAACGGGTCCGGCACGGAAACTCCTGCCTCCCCGAAGAAAACACCGACGGGGGTGGACGTGAAGGTCTCCCCCACGCCCATCTCTTCGGCTACGTCTTTCATCACCGCATCGGCCGGAGTGAAGGACGGATTGGTGCGAACACCCAACATCCGTTTGGCCTGGTCGTAGTACGGCGCCAGTTCGTCGTGCCAGTCCGTGATGTGCGCCCACTGACGGTCTTCGAAGAACCGCTTGGGTGGCTGATACAACGTGTTGGCGTAGTTCAACGATCCGCCCCCGACGCCGGCTCCCGCCATCACGAGTACGTCCGGAAGAAGGTGGATACGCTGAACCCCATAACATCCGATCCACGGCGCCCACAGGTACTTTCGCATCCGCCAACTGGTTTCGGGCAACTCGTCGTCGGCAAACCGTCGACCGGCTTCGAGCACCCCGACACGGTAGCCCTTCTCCGTCAGGCGAAGAGCGGCGACACTGCCACCGAATCCCGATCCGATTACCACCACGTCGTAGTGCGTCGTGGTCATGCCTGGACGCTTTCGATCTTGCGAGCGGAGTAGTTCTCACGATCGAAATGCTCCAGCAGCGAACGGAATTTGAATGTGAACGTCGGCCACTGCACCGAGTTGCGCCCCTCCGGATCGATGTACCAACTCGAGCATCCGCCCTTGTTCCACACCGTGTGCTGCAACTCGTGCTGAATTCCCTTGTTGTAGTGCACCTGTACCGACTCGTTGACATCAAGAGCGTCCAGTCGCTCACGTTTCATGGTGTTCAACGCGTCGTTGACGTACTCGGCCTGGGACTCGAGCATGTACACGATCGAACTGTGTCCGAGGTTGGTGTTCGGACCGTACATGAGGAACAGATTCGGGAACCCGCTGACCGCAGTGCCCTTGTAGGCATTGGGGCTACCGTTCCAATGCGCGGCCAGCGTTTCGCCACGTTTTCCGGTGATCAGATGCGCCACAGGCGGTTCCGTCGGCGTGAACCCCGTGGCGAAGATGATGGTGTCGACCTTGTGCTCGACTCCGTGCCCGTCGACCACCCCGCCCTCGGTGACCGAGACGAGCCCGCTGTCGACCAGGCTCACGTCCGCGCGGTCGAGGGTGCGCAACCAGTCGTTGGACAGAAGCATGCGCTTGCAACCGATCGTGAAATCGGGAGTCAGTTTCCGGCGCAACTCCGGATCTTTCACCTGTCTGCGCAGATGGAGGCGCGCGGCCGCCTCGAAGGCCGGCAGGACCCACGTCGCATGTGACATCGCGGCACCGAGCAACTCGCGAAAACCGTAAACCGCTCCGCGAACAACTTTCTGCGTAGCGGGAATCCGCGAATAGACGGCCTTCTGCGCCGCAGGCAGGGTGCGATCCATTCGCGGAATCACCCAGGCCGGAGTTCTCTGGAACACGGTGACATGGGCAGCAGGGTCGGCAATTTCGGGAACGAACTGGACTGCCGACGCTCCCGTTCCGATCACTGCTACGCGCTCACCACGCAGGTCGTGTTCGTGGTTCCACGTCGCCGAATGGAAAGTGGTACCGGAGAACTGGTCGAGACCGGGAAAGTCGGGAATCTTTGGAGTCGACAACGCCCCGGTCGCAGCGACCAGCGTCTTGGCCGTCAATGCCCCTCGGGATGTCCGAACACGCCACAGCGCCGCATCCTCGTCCCACACAGCAGCTTCGAGTTCGCAGTTCAGGACTACGCGATCCACGATGCCGGTGTCTGCCGCCACCTTCTTCAGATAGTCGTAGATCTCGGGCTGACGAGCGAAGGTATGACTCCAATCGGCGCTCGGCGCAAAAGAATACGAGTACAGCGCCGTCGGCACGTCACAGGCGCACCCTGGGTAGGTGTTGTCGCGCCAAGTGCCGCCGATGTCAGCTCCGCGCTCGATCAACACGACGTCCGCCGCGCGATTGTCGCGAAGCATTCTGGCTGCCAAGCCCATACCGGCGAATCCGGCACCGACGATCAGCGTTTCGACATGTTCGGGAAGCTTCACTTCTTCTCCACTCGGGATTGCCAGGCCGGCAACAGTCGCGCTCTGAGCGCGTCGTCGGCTTCGGGTGTACGGAAAAGGGCTGAGACTGCAAGACCGCGGACGAGTTCGATGGTGAGTTCGACCGACTCGGAATCGAATCGATCGCCGAACAACTCGGCGCTACCGAACTCGAGTGCCTCACTGACCTTGCGTTCGAGGGGCACCGTCGCCGCATGCAGAACAGGATCGGTTCGCGCCGCGACCCACAATTCGAGCGCAGCGTAGAACAGCGGCCCGGAGAACGCGTCCGCCAGGACCTCGAGACCTCGGCCGCGATCCACTTCAGCGGTGAGGATTTCTTCCAGTCGCTTGTCGACCAGATACTCGACGGCGGCAACGACCAGCGATTCCTTGGTCGGAAAATGATGCAGTTGCGTACCTCGCGAGACGCCTGCGCGACGGGCGATCTCCTGGGTGCTGGTCCGGGCGTAGCCCAGTTCGACAAGCGATTCGACGGCGGCGTCGAGCAGGCGCCCACGCATCGCGGCAGTTCGTTCGGCCTGCGTACGGCTTACTTTCGCATCGGAAGTGGTCTCGGTCACAAAACAACTGTAGAGCCGAAACGTAAAACAGTCCAGGCTGACTTCAAATCTTGATACGTAACATACCGATCAGTCAGCTCTGCCTGATAACGTCCTCGCATCGAGCGGAGGGAAACAATCGCTATGCCAGAGCAAACTGCATTTCCACACCGCCGTGTCGGACTGGTGGAAGACCACGAGTCGGTGGCTATCGGCTTGTCCGTGATGCTGAAGGACGAGCCGGATATCGAGTTGGTGTGCATCGCGACCACTGTGTCCGAGATGCTCGCTCAGCACGTCAGCTTGGATCTGGCAATTCTCGACCTCCGACTGGCCGACGGTTCATCGCCCAAGAGCAACGTCGAGGAACTGCGGGCCGCGGGGCTCGAGACATTGATCTTCACCGGGGCGGAAAACCCGTTCCTCGTTCGCTCGGCTGCCCGTGCCGGTGTGCTGGGCGTCGTGCGCAAGTCCGAACCGACTGCCGTCGTGATTGATGCAATACGCGCCGCCGCGTCGGGAAGGCAGGTGGTGACGACAGAGTGGGCTGCCGCAATCGACGGGGATCCAGGTCTCGACGAGGTGGGTCTGAGCCCTCGACAACTCGAGGTCCTCGAACTTTACGCATCCGGAGAGAAGGCAGATCGCGTTGCGCGACTCACCGGTTTGGCGCCGCAGACGGTCAACGATTACCTCCAACGCATCAGGCAGAAATATGCGGCTGCCGGACGGCCGGCCCCCACAAAGACAGATCTGTACAAACGCGCGGTCGAGGACGGGGTGTTACCGATTCCGGAACGCAGGAATCTCGGTAGAAATCTGACCTTGACTAACAATGACCTTCAGTAATGAAAAAGTTCGGTAACGATTGATTTCGCTGAGGCTGCCCCTGGAAATATGGGCAGAGGAATTGATGTCTGGGAAAAATGGCCAACTTCGACTTACATTCACCTGGTAAGAAGACGGCGCTGTCGGGGAGTCTGTCATTCCGCTAGACGAAAGAAAGACGAAACTCATGACCGTCACTGTGGAAAACTGCATGACACAAGACCCTGTCGGACCGCACCTTTCGGAGCGCGAAGTCGAGGTTCTCAGGGAATGGCTACTGAGTGATTCGAAATCACGCGTCGCTCAAAACCTCTACATAAGCGTGGGAACGGTGGGAACCCACCTGTCCCGGATTCGCGAGAAGTATGCCGACGTTGGAAGGAACGCACCGACGAAATGCGAACTACTCGTGCGAGCGATACAAGATCAGATAGTGACGATCGACGAACTCTGATCGACAAAGTTGCTTTCGACAAAACAGCCACTGCTTCGGACGAAATTCTCAGGCTCTTCGGCCGTTTCATCGGCGCAGGCTATGTCTGTTATCTGATATTGCTCGCCCCTGCCATTGCCGAAGCCACTGCGATGTCCGCGTCTTGGTGGACCCCGCTGGCAGTGGTCGCAACTTTCGGTAGTGGACTGGTATTGGGAGCATCGACGTTTCACGCAGACACCCGGTGGGTGAAACGAGCCGCGAGTGCAAATGCGCTCCTCTACGTCGTGGTCATCCTCCTGTGGTGGCCGGCCTGGAATGGTGAGCACGTCACGGATTTCACCTTGTGGATTTCCAATTTCCCCGGCGTCGCCAGCCTTGCGGCAGCTGCGGCTTGGCGACCGGCCGCTGCCGTCGTGCACCTTTTCGTGGCGGCAACACTCGCACAGTTGACCAATCACATAATCCGGACGAGTCCCACGACGCACCTGCTTGTTCCCGACCTCGCCTTCGCCTGGACATTTTGCGCGGTATTCGTCGCAGCGGCCGTCATGGCCTTGCGTACCGGTCGAGTGCTGGATGCAACTATCGCCACCACTCATGCCGCTGCGGCAGGCGCCGCCGCGGCCGAGGCCAAGTCCGTCGAACGCGAGAGATTCGACGCACTCATCCACGACACCGTGATGTCCACCCTGCTCGCTGCTTCGAGAAACGATGCCGATCCCTCGGTCATCGCTCAGGCACGAAGGACTGTCGAGAGGCTTGACGAACTCCGCTCCGGAACCGATCACGAGACGAGTTTCGACTTCGACGGAATCCTCGCTCAGTTGCGTTCAGCCGCTTCGGAAGTGGACGAAAACATCACGTTCGAGACCGCCCTGTCAGTCGGGTCCGATCCGAGCGGATACGCGCCCGACTCGATTCGTGCGATGGCCGGTGCGATGGCCGAGGCGCTGCGCAACAGCGTCAAGCACGCCGGAAGCAGTGCACGGCGTTCGGTCACGGTCACGGCAACCACCACCCACCTCGAAGTAGTCGTCGCGGACGACGGCGTCGGCTTCGATCCGAGCTCCGTCGAGACGCATCGCCTCGGAATCACTGTCAGCATCCGCGGCAGAATGCGCCAACTCGACGGCGGATCGGCAACCATTCGATCGTCACCCGGCCGCGGCACTTCGGTGACTCTGACCCTGAGCTTGCCCGCAGCGGTGATGGCATGACCAGACCGGACGGACGAGATGTCCGCGATCTCCTCGGTATGCACAGCCGTGCTGCTCGATTCATGGCTGCATGCTTCGCGCTCACCTGCGTGATCTCGGTCGCGTACACCTCCTCCGACGTCCGCGCAGTCTGGCCGATGGTCTTGGCAATTATCGTGTGCTCAACTGCGGCTTTCACACTCGTTCTGAGCCGAGGCGACCCGATGCCGCTGGGGCAGAGCGTTCTGGTGTCTCTGACTGGCGCCGTCACGAGTGGCCTTGTGTTGTCAGTGGTTCCAGTGCCCGTCAACGACATGACTCAATTGTGGATGTTCGGGATGTCTACGGCCGTTTTCACCTTCATGTGCGTTCGTGGGCGTACAGCACTCGCGTGGCTCGGGCTTGGGCTCATGGTGTTGGTGACCGCCATCTGGTCCTCCACTACCGGCCAGGGGGCCATGTACGGAGTGTCGTTGACGGTCATCAACGCGGGCCCTGTTCTGATGTCGACCTTCTTCGCGTACACCATCCGTCCTCAAGCCAGGGTTATCTACGAACTTCGGGAGCAGTCCACCCAACGAATTGCCTCCGCATCCGCTAGCGCTGCGATTCTCGAGGAACGCGACGCGCAACTCGACAGGCTCGATCTACTTGCGCGCCCACTCCTCGAACGGGTCGCTTCCGGGATTCCGCTGACAACCGCCGAGCGGCAAGAATGCGAACTCCTCGAGGCGCAACTCCGAGATTCGCTGAGGGCGCCTGGCTTACAACAGACAGATGTCATCGATGCTGTGCATGCCACTCGAAACCGCGGCGTCGAGGTAGTCCTGCTCGACGACCACGGAATGGATGGCGCTGACCCCGCCGTGCGCGACCGAATCCACGCGAGCATCGTCCGGGAACTCACCGCGATCACGCGAGGCAAAGTGACCATTCGGATCCTTCCACCTCGGCGCACCGCTATGGCCACGATGCTGGTCGACACTGAAGACGTTCGACGAATCGAGTTCGATCACAACGGAATGCAGCTGTTACGGCAGGGAGATCAGAGGGAACTCGGCACCTCGTCCATGTCCGTCGATCCGACTACAGACAGCGCCGTCTATCCCGAATAGCTTTCGAGGAGAGTGAGATTCACCGCGTCGATCACCAGGAGAAATGAATGATCTTCGAACTGCGTCCAGCACATGTTGCACGCGCCCTTGCCGCACTGTGTGCCCTTCCGATTCTGTGGACCTTCGCAGTCGAGGGAATCACCACGACAACGGAATACGACTACAGCACGGGCGAAGTATCCTCATCGAGCGACCTGGGCTCTCAGATCGGAAGCGTCGCGATCTGGATCGTCCTCGCGATCGCATGTGCCGCCGGTGCATGGCATCTGGAGAAACAGCGCATCGGTTGGCCGCCGGCGGCACACGAGCAGCTGGTCAAACTGCAGCTGGCATCACCCAACCGAGAAAAGTAAAGGTCCCTATCGCTTCCGATCGCCGGCGCGGAGAAGATTACTGGGAACCGTATGGCCCACTATCTCCTCTGCAACGGCAGCGGCACGAATGCTCGCATCCAGGTCGATACCTGTCGCAATGCCCATGTCTTCGAGCATGTAGACCAGTTCCTCAGTCGCGATATTGCCACTGGCACCGGGAGCAAACGGGCAACCGCCCAGGCCACCGGTGGACGCATCTAGGCTTCGAACTCCGTGCTGCACAGCCGCCAACGCACTGGCAAGACCAGCGCCACGCGTGTTGTGGAAGTGCACACCCAAGCCGAAGTCACCCACTCTTTCGCCGACAGCGTCGATCAACCGTCCGACGCGTCCCGGTGTGGCAGTGCCGATGGTATCCGCGATCGAGAACTGATCAGCGCCGAACTCTTTGGCCTGCTCCGCAATCCGCAGAACACGGTCCGGATCGGTTGGACCGTCGAACGGACAGTCCCAGGCTGTGGCCACGATGACCTCCACCCGTCCACCAGCCTCGTGGACGATCCGGACGACCTCTCCGATACGTTCGGTCGCTTGCTCCGTCGTCGACCGAGTATTGGCCTCGCTGTGGCTATTCGATGCCGACACCACATATTCGACGGTTTTCATTCCTGCAGCAACGGCCCGTTTCGCTCCACCGATTCCGGCGACCAATGCCGAGAACTCGATGCCTGGCCACTGGTGCAACTCTGCGGCCAACAACTCCGCGTCGGCCAGTGCCGGCACCGCACGCGCTGACACGAACGACGTCGCCTCGATGCGCGAAACACCTGTCGCAGCCAGAGCTTCGACAAGACGAAGTTTCTCCGCCAGCGAGACCGGGTCTTCGATCTGCAACCCATCCCGTGGCCCGACTTCACGAATGCTGACCGCGGGAACACCTGCTTCAGGTACCGACACGTCAGATCACGCCCTTCTTCTTCAGTTCTGTCTGCTCGTCGCCCGAGAGTCCGAGGAGCCCACCCCAGACCGAAGCGTTGTCGTACCCCGGCGACGCTGCTCCCGCGTTGCGAACGGATCCGGGTGTCTCACTGAATGTAGGCACGACGCCCAGGCCGAGGACGTTTTCCCCGATCCGCTCGTCGTAGTGGTCGACGAGCATCCCCCGTTCGATCAGCTGCGGATCCTTGACCACATCTTCAACCGTATTGATCGGCCCGGCAACAACTCCCACTTCCGTGAGGCGTTCCACCAGACTGGTGGGATCTTGGAGCGCAACCCAGGCGCTGATCAATTCGTCGAGCTCGTCCTGATGTTTGCCACGCGCAACATGATTGGAGAATCGGTCGTCTTGCGCTAGTTCCGGTCGACCCATGATGGTGCACAGACGCACGAAGAGCGTGTCCTGATTGGCCGCGATCACCACCCAGTTTCCTTCAGAGGTCTGGTAGATGTTGGACGGCGCGATACCCTCCAACCTCGTTCCCGAGGGCTGCCGGATGATCCCGCCCCGATCGTAATCCGGGATCGTGGATTCCTGCACCGCCAGACAGGATTCCGTGAGGGCGACGTCGACCACCTGACCACGGCCGGTCCGCTCTCGCGAGAGCAACGCCGCCAGCACTCCCTGAACGGCGAACATCCCACCGAGAGAATCTCCGAGTGAAAGGGCAATACGCGGGGGTGCCTGCCCTGGATAACCGTTCAGATGCCGAAATCCGCTGACTGCTTCGGCAACCGAGGCGTAGCCGGCACTCTTGGCTTGCGGTCCGCTCTGCCCGTAGCCGGATACCCTGGCCAACACCAACTTCGGATTGCGCGCGCTCAGCACGTCGAATCCCAGACCCCACTTCTCGAGGGTGCCCGGCCGGAAGTTCTCGACCACCACGTCGGCATGTTCGATCAGATTCAGAAACAGGTCGCGGCCCGCGTCGACGCGAAGGTCCAACGTCACACACCGCTTGTTGCGGGCGTGAACCGTCCAGAAGAATCGATGACCGTCCTGCTCTGCCTGACCCCAGGTACGAAGCGGGTCTGGACGGTCCGGTGATTCGATCTTGATCACGTCGGCTCCCATGTCGCCGAGCAATTTCCCGGCGAAGGGCCCGGCGATCAAGGTTCCGAGTTCAATCACCCGATATCCGTCCAGGGGCCCGGTGGGCGCACCTTCCGACACAGCTGCCTCCTCTGGGAACTTTTCTCCCTTTGAAGGCTACGTCACCACCCGGTATCGCAACATCATGTCGTGGTCTTCGTGATCGAGCATGTGGCAGTGCCAGACGTACCCCTGCAAGTCCCCCATGCCAGCTTCTCCGTGCGCCGAGTGATCTGCCATGGAACCTCTCGCGAAAGTTGCATCCGGATCGAAGCCCAACTCGTCGGCCGTCGGAAAGCGCACGATCACGCGGGTGATCGAGTTGGCATCCACGATGACCGTGTCCTTCTCCCCCGTTTCCCACACTTCGGGAGGCCGCAGCGAAGAGGTCACGAATTCCTCCGCCGACGGCGTCCACCGGACCCCCAAGTCAGGCACCGGATACCGCTGCATCAGTGCTGCAGTGTCGAGGCTCTGGCGTCCCACAACGCGGAACGCCACCAGGTGCAGATGAATCGGATGTGGTTCCGTGGTGATGTTGATCAGATTCCATTGCTCGACGGCCCCCTGACGTGGCAGTTCGATATCCGAATCGGTGAACCTCAAATTGTTGAGCGACATAGTGATCGACGGGTAATCCGACGGACGCGACAGCTGCATGATCGTGAGATTTCGCACCACATCCGGGGACGCCGGTTCGGCGGCAACGGAATTCAGCTGCTGCGGGATCGAGCCGGTGAATCCCTTTGCGCTGCCCACGTCGAACCGACAGAACACCGGCATCACCTGCGTGCCGCGTTGAGCCACCGCAAGGGGTACCGGTTCGTCGTTGCGCAATTCCACCGTTGTGCCCGGCTCGAGCATACTGAAGTCGACCAGCAGATCAGCGCGTTCACCCGGACTCAACCGGACGTGATCCGTCGGCGCCGGAGCGGCCAGTAAACCGCCTTCGGACCCGATCACCCAGAACCGCATACGATTTGCGAAGTGCAGATTCCACACCGAATAGGTTGCGGCGTTGAGCAGTCGCAATCGATACAGGCCGCGGGCAACCTCCACTTTCGGCCACACGACGCCGTTCACCACGCCAACGTCACCGGGTGTCGCCGGATCCCAGGAACCCTGCGGAGTGAGCCACGTGGAACGGACACTCTGTTGACCGTCGGAGGTGAAGACCTTGTCCTGCAGAATCATCGGGAGTTCGAACTCACCGGACGGCAGGCCGAGAGAATTCCCGGCGGCGCCCGTGTCAACGTCGTCACGGAGAAAATACATCCCGACCAATCCGGCATAGACGTTGAGGCGCGTCATTCCCATGGCGTGATCGTGGTACCAGAGATTGCCGGCGGCACGACCATTCGTGTATTCGTGGACCAAACCTTCGCCCGGACGCTGGATCAACTCCGGATGTCCGTCGAACTGTGGTGCAGTAACTCCTCCGTGCAGGTGAAGCGAGGTGGGGACCTGTGTGCGGTCGAGGTCGCTGACGCCGTGCAGACCCGGATCGACATCCGCGGCAAGCGGATACGCAGAAATGTCATTGGCATATCGGACTGTGACGAGCTGATCGACGTGAGCTTCGATGGTGGGGCCCAGATGATCCATTCCGCCGTAACCCAGCGACGGCGACGACGGTAGGTCCGGATGGAAACGGTGCATCGACGAAGCCGCGCGAAGCTCCAGGTTGCCACCCGAAATGCCCGGCAGGACAGGAAGGGTCTCCCGAAACGGTTCCAGCCGGGGTGACGGAAGTTGGAATGGGCGTAGCGGATCGATGTCAGGGGGTCGAGCTGTCGCTGATCCAGCGGACAATGCACTCAGGCCGGCCAGCAAGCCAAGCCCTTGAACAAACGATCGTCGACGGATCTTGTGTGACTCGTCCACTCACGGCCCCCTCACGCTGACGGCATCCGGAGCGGGTTACCCGTGTGCTCGCACGGTCAAACACCGACCACCTTCTCCAACCAACGTTTGAGAATGGGTAGAACATGAGCCGGTTGCATTGCCTGCGTGTGATCCAGACCGTCTAGTACCTCGATATCCCACCCTGCTGACCGAGCGGCGTCGAGGTCGAGATCGGCCGGCGCGACCCGTACCCCACCCCATCGGTCACCGTATTCGATGACGTCTTGCGAACCGACGAAACACATTCGCGGACAAAGGATGCGCCCTTGAATCGTTCGATCGTCGAATTCACCAAGTGCGAGGTACAGCGTCACGAACTGCCGGGTCTGCGCTCCGGTCAACGCGATGTCGATGGAGTTCCAATCGAACTCGTCCGGCGATGCCGTGGGCTGCGATGTGCGCCGGGGCGGTTCACTCGTCATGCGGTGTGTAGCTTCGGTAACCTGGAGCATCGCCTTGTACGGCCCATCCACCGGCGGGAAACCACCCATGACCAGTGCGGTCAGACGATCGGTGCGCAGCGCCAACTGCAATCCGCACAGAGCCAGCCAGGAGTATCCGTAGTAGGCGAACTGGTCGATCCCAGCCGAATTCGCCACAGCCAGAATGTCGGACGTGATGTTGTCGGGAGTGAGCGTGTCCGGAGCGGGCGACGCCATCCGGTGCCCTTCGTAGTCGAAGGCAACCACAGTGAAGTTCGACGCCAACCCTTCCATGAACGTTCGACCGAGCGAGGGGTCAACGCCCCAGGCGCGCAGTTCGTCAGCCTTGATGCCGGTAGCCGAAATCGGATTCACGGGCATCAGCACGGCGGGGCCATGTCCGAGAACCTCGACATCGATAGTTGTCCCGTCGTGAAGTCTTGCCTCAACCATGCCCATTCCCAAATCTTTACACTGTAAAGTAATTAAGAATAGCGCGACTCCACGAAAGCGACAAGATGAACAAACAGGCAGGCCGACGCGATATCGCACGCACGATTTCACTTCTGTGGCGTCAACCCGATACGCCTTCCGGCCGCCGAGGACCGAAGCCCGCGCTGTCCACGGACACAGTCGTTGACGCCGCGATCGAAGTCGCCGACGCCAACCCCACGACACCGTTGTCGATGCGCATGATCGGCGACCACCTCGGCCGCACTGCGATGTCGTTGTACACCTACATACCGGGAAAGGACGAACTACTGGACCTGATGTACGACCGGGTGCATGCCGAGCTACCGCCGATCGCAGACACCGGCGACTGGCGCATGGCACTGTCCGACTGGGCCGCCGCACTCTTCGCCCTACATACACGCCATCCGTGGACATTGGATGTCTCGTTGGCGCGCCCCGTCCTGGGTCCGCACGAGCAGGCAGGACTCGAATCACTCCTGTCCATTCTCTACTCCACGGGTCTCGATGCTCCGACCATCCGCCGATCGGTGAGCATGCTTTTCCATTTCATCCGGGGGTCCGCGCGGACCCTAGCTGAGGTCCGGAGCGCCTCGACCATCGGAGATTCCGAATCTCATTGGTGGGCAGAGTCTTCTGCTGCACTGGCCGATGCTGCACCGGATTTCGCAGACGACTTCCCCCACACGATGCGGTTGGGTCGGGAGGCCCCACCGGTACCGGGCGGCGACTTCTATCTTGAACGAGAAACCGAAGAGTCATTTACTCAGGGCCTACAGATCCTCCTTGACGGGATCGAATCGAGGATTCGAAAACACTCTTGACTCGAACGCATGTTCGAGTACGATTTGGGGAGGGGATCGGGGGATTCAATGAGTGTTCTGTTGTCGGATGTGGTGTCGGGTTCTGCGGTGGGGTTGCGCGGACGCCTGTGGCGGTTGTCTGCTTCTGAGTTGCGTACCGCTGCGGTGTCGGCGAGTGCGGAGATTCTTCGTCTCGAGGCCGTTCGGGTGGCGGTGGTGGACGAACTCTCGATGCGGCCGGATGATCAGGTGATCGCCAGCCGCGGGGTGGGTTGCTGGTTGGCGGCGAACACGATGCTGCAGGTTCGGGACGGAAAGAATATCGCCGCCCTGGGGGCTGCGCTACGGCCGTTTCCGGCGGTGGCTGCCCGGTTCGATGGCGGGGATTGCTCCTTCGAGCATGCCGTGTTGATCGTGGCGTTCTGCGAATCACCACCGAAGGGCATGCCGGAGGAAGCGCTCCCTCGCTGTGTCGATTTGTTGTTGGCTGCCGCGTCGGGGGTGGAGGCGACGACGACGAAGGTGCGGAGTGTTATCGCGACCTTGGAGCGAGTGTTCGAATCGGATGACATTCCGCCCGCCGAGGATGTGGATCGTAACGAGTTGCGGATCGCGTCGACATTGAACGGTCGGGTGGTGGTGCGCGGAGATTTCGATGCCCTCACCGGGGAAATGTTGTTGTCGGCATTGTCGAATCTGACGATGCCCACCCCGGCACCCGATGGAACCCCGGACGCCCGGTCCGCAGCGAAACGGACCGCGGACGGGTTCACCGAACTGATCCGCCGCTACCTGGACTGCGCCAAGACCGGTTTCGATGGTGGTCAACGTCCGCACGTGAACGTGCACATCAACGCCCGCGACTTCGCTGAGCATCGGGACTGCGCCGCAACATCCGCTGCTTCTGGTAGTGGAGTGGCTGTGTCGGATCTCGATGTCGGGCACATGCCCTGGCTGGGGCCACTGTCGGTGTCGCAGAGCAGACTCCTCGGCTGCGATTGTTTCCTCTCCACTGTCCTGCTCGACGATCACGGGGCGCCGTTGGATGCGAAACCCGGGAAACGGTTGGTCTCTGCCGAACAGCGAGTGGCGTTGATCGCCCGAGACAAAGGCTGCGCATTCCCCGGCTGCACATGCGTGCCCGCCTGGACCGATGCACACCACATCCGGCACTGGGCCAACGGCGGCCCGACGGTGATGAACAACCTTGTCCTACTGTGCCGTTCACATCACCGGCTGATGCACCGCAAAGCCGGGTTCGTCGGAAAATGGGTAATCCGCATCGGCGTCGACAACAAACCCTGGTTCATCCCACCACCCTCGATCGACCCGCAGCAGCACCCGCGGCCGGCGAACACCACATTCAAAACCTGAGAAGAACCTCAGGCACAACAGAACACGGCCCAGCACCGCATCGAGCAGATCTCGATGCGGTGCCGAAAGCCGTGAATTCCGTCAGACCGCCTGCGGAACTTTGGTGGCGCGTGGGAATCGCTCCCGAATCTCCGCTGGGGTGACAACTCTCGGGTCGAGGGGTTGCTCGTCACGCAGGTGGCGCTCCAACACCTTGCCAGTCATCGGCGCGATGACCTTCAGAGCAGTGGTCATGTTCTTCGGTGAACTGCCGACCCGGACCGCAGTTCGCACCGCGGGCGCAATTGCCCTGTCCAACAAAGCGGGTTGATCGAAGCCGCCCATGGTTCGCATCCAGCCCGGCAATGTTGCGATAGTGGCCGGCGCGACCAATCGGCTGAACGTCGCGAACTTCGTCTTCCCCTGCGCCCTTGGCGTTCTCAACAAGTAGTGCATCGCCCGGTTGGCACGCTCGGAGGTACACAATCTGGGCCTGACTTCAGCGAAGTACTCCCGTACCTCACCTCGCGAGCGCGGAACGTCGGACGCTTTGCATGTCTGCAGTTCGGCGGCGATCACGCATTCTTCCCAGTACCGCTGCTCTTCGACGGCGGAGAGTGGGCCCGGCCCGTACATCTCGTAGCACTTGAGCACCGAATGCCAACCGGTCACGTGGATCCACAGTTGTGACGCCGGATTGTTTGCACTGTAACGAGTTCCGGTGATCGGTTCGATACCCGTGGCCTGAGCGTGAACCGTCATGAGATGGTCGGACAACGCCAGTGCCGTCCGCCCGTCGGCAGTGGCGACGGTCAGGAAGTACGCCAAGGTTCGGTCGAGTCGCCCGGCGGGATCGCTGTAGATCCCGCTCATATCTGCCACCGCGGCAGCAAGGAAGGGGTCGAAGTGCTCGAGCACCACTGACCGCTGGAAACCGATCAATGCTGTCGGAGCCGCCCAGATCTTCCAACTGGGTGATCCTGGGCCGAAGAAGCCGTAATCCTCACGCGGTCGATTCATCGTCAGTTCAGACATTTCATTCCTCCCCGTTCGTTGACCCTGCACCGTTCATTTCGTAGGCACCAGACAAGGCGACTACTTGCTGCCAGACGTACTCGAATCGCTCGCCCGCGAACGCGGGGCGCCGAATAGATGCGAGAGCCAACCGCTGCTGATCTTCACTGGCGCTGGGTTTTCCGTGCAACTTCACCGCTGCAGCACTGAAGTCGCGGACCAGGACGTCGAAGATCTGATCCAGCACCCCATCGCTCCGCTGCCCCTCGTCCAATCCCAAGATCTCGGCTTGTTCGAGGATCAACTGGCCGTAGACGACGAGGGTGAAGAGTTCGGTGATCGCCAGGCCGAAGTCCAAGTCGACCTGCTGCGCCGCATCCGGTGCAGCTTCGGCAAGGAGGGTCACGAGAGCTTCGGCCTGCTCCACGAACAGTGCGACGTTGGGAACATCCGCAAACTTCGCGTACACCGCTCGCCAGTCGTCGAATCGAACCTTGGACAACCCCCGTGCCGGGCCCTGACGGAACAGGAACTCGTCGTCGGCTGCGTCGTTACGCGTCGGAATCGCCGGAAATGACTCGGGGGCAAAGAGGTACGCCGGCATGAACTTGGCGATCAGGGCGAGATTGACGGCGACGGTCCCCTCGAGCTTGGGCAGCCCGTCGACATCCATCTTGGCCACCGCGAGGTAGCTGTCCTTCTCGAAGCCCTTTGCCGCAGCGATGTCGGAGAGCAGTCCGATCACCTTCTGTGCCTCGGTTGTCACCTTCATCTTGGTGACGGGATTGAACAAGAGGTAGCGGCGGTCCTCGGGCGATGCGGTGCGGAAGTAGTCCACCGCACGATCCGAGAAGAGCCTCATCGCCAGCAGGCGCGCGTACGCGTCGACGAATTCACGTCGTACGTGTGGGAACGCCGTGACGGGATTGCCAAACAGGATTCGATTGTGCGCGTGGGTAATCGTCTCGTACAAGGCATGAGTCGACATACCGATTCCGCCGAAACACAGGTTGAATTTTCCGATGTTCACGGTGTTGAGTGCGGCACTGAATGCTGCCTCGCCGGTATGCAGGATATCCTCTGCCGCAACGGGATAGTCGGCGAGTGAGAACTCCGCTACGTACATCTGGGCCGGAACGATGTTCTTCACCACGGTAAATGCCGGATGGCCCGAGTCGGCGTAGAAGAATACGTACTGATCGGCGCCCTCCACTCCGTCGACGCGACCGAAGACAGAGACCGTGTTGGCGCAGTTGCCATTTCCGATGTAGTACTTCGAACCGCTGGCCAGGTACCCGCCGCTGCCGTTCGGCGTCAAGACCATGTCGGTGGAGTAGACGTCGGCGCCGTGCTCTTTCTCGGACAATCCGAATGCCGCAACGCCTCCGGAAGCCAAAGCGGAAGCTGCTCGCGCCCTTGCAGTCTCGTTACCGCTCTGCCACACCGGCCCCAGGCCGAGAATGGTCACCTGCCACGGGTACCAGTAGTTGAGTCCGTAGAAACCGAGGATCTCGGACAGCGCGGCGATACGGCTGGTATCCCAGCGCTTGTCGGAGTCACCGCCGCTGTCGCGGGTGGGGGTCAGGAAAGTCGCGAACAGGCCTTCCTTTGCCGCGAAGTCGAGGAAGTCGGAGTAAAAGGTCTTGTCGTGATAGTCGGCCAGAAGTCGATTCTTTCCACGCGCCTCGAACCAGTCGACGGTCGCGCCCAGCAGTCTCCGCGTGGTCGCGTCGAATTCCGGCCGATCGTAAGTGGAGGGATGGAGCAACAGATCATTCGGCACTAAAGAGGTCGACGCTGTCATCGCGGTTGTTCTCCTAGAGATCTCGGCAGAGGCGCCTCACTGACCGCCTCTTCGAATACAACGCCACCGTAACAATTGATGACGACGAATACAACGGTTGCGTATGATTCACGAAGAATTGGCAGGCAGATTAGGGTGGGAGCGGAGGTGAGGCACACGATGACCAGGTCACAAGCTGACGCAACGGATACACCGCGACGCAAATACGCCCCGCGCATGGCGCCCGAGCAACGACGCGAACAGCTCCTCGACGCAGCATTCGAGGTCACCGGCCGCGCAGGCCTGCACAACCTCAGCATGGAATCCGTCGCTGCCGAAGCCGGCGTCGGCAAGCCCGTCCTTTACACGATTTTCGATACCAGGACCGATCTCGTCGCCGCACTCCTGCGCCGCGAGCACGAGCGAGCCATCGCTCAGGTGCTCGAAACCATGCCGACGGATCTGAGCGAACTCGGCCCAGCGGCGTCATACACCGGAACCGTTGGCGCCTTCGTCGACGCCGTACTGGAGAACCCGACGCGCTGGCGCCTGATTCTGACGTCTGTGGAGAACGCCCCCAGCGAGTATCACGGCTTGCTGAAGCTCTCTCGCGGAGCTGTCTTCGCCCGCGCCGAAGAACTGGCGCGTGCCGGGATTGCCCTCGAACCGAAGCTCGAGAACCTTGATCCGGTTCTCCTCGCACACACGATGATGTCGTTTGCCGAAATGCTCGGACGGTTGGCCGTCAGCGACCCCGAAACCTATACCCGAGAACGCCTTTCCAGCTTTGCCGTTGCGCTCGCTCAGTCGGTCGGGCGTTAGCAGACCACTGAAACCTGTCGGTCGGATCTGCTTCAATACACGCATGACATCACCATCGATCGAACCGCTACAGCTTTTCGAAACGTCTCCGGGCAACTGGTCACTGATGCTCACCGACCAGCATTTCGGCAAGGTAGCAGCGGTATTCGAGCAGGTAGAGGGTTTCGAAGGCTCCGGCTACGACTGGGCGTCGGTCGCCCACGCAGTGGTAGGCCGCGATGCACCGCATCTGGAGGGCCGCTTCGGCACCGATCCCGAAGCGGGCATGTTTGTTGCGTACGGCAGCGACAACGAAGCTCTTGGTGAACTCGGAGTGCTTCTCGCCAAAGCGTATTCGGATGCCGAGTACCTCGGCGGCCTGGTCGCCATTTCCGAACTCGACTAGAGCTCCTGCTGAAACGACACCGGCCCCACACCTAGGTGCGGGGCCGGTACCGAACAAAAGATCTAGCCGACCAACAGCTCGGCAATCTGAATCGTGTTGAGAGCGGCGCCCTTACGGAGGTTGTCACCCGAAACGAAGAGCGCGAGTCCGCGTCCCTCCGGGACACCCGGATCCTGACGGATACGACCGACCAGCGACGCGTTGCCGCCGGCAGCGGCCAGCGGCGTCGGAACCTCGACCAACTCCACTCCGGCAGCGTCGGCGAGGATTTCCTTCGCACGAGCGACCGAGAGCGGGTTCGCGAACTCTGCGTTGATCGCGAGCGAGTGTCCGGTCACGACGGGAACGCGCACGCAGGTGCCCGAAACCAGCAGATCAGGAAGTCCGAGGATCTTGCGGCTCTCGTTACGGAGTTTCTGATCCTCGTCGGTCTCGCCACTTCCGTCGTCGACCAGCGAACCTGCCAGCGGCAGGACGTTGAACGCGATGGGGGCGACGTAGTTGTTCGGGGCCGGGAAGTCGACGGCGCTGCCGTCGTGAACCAGCTTCTCGGCGTCACCGACAACGGCGCGCACCTGGCCGAGGAGTTCCTCGACGCCGGCGATCCCGCTACCGGACACAGCCTGGTAGCTGGAGACGATCAGACGCTGCAGACCGGCTTCGTCGTGCAGAACCTTGAGCACCGGCATCGCTGCCATGGTGGTGCAGTTGGGGTTCGCGATGATGCCCTTGACCAGGTTCTTCGTGTCCTGCGGGTTGACCTCGCTGACCACGAGGGGAACCTCGGGATCCTTGCGCCATGCGGAAGAGTTGTCGACAACCGTCGCACCGGCCGCGGCAAAGCGCGGAGCCTGCGCACGAGACAGCGTCGCACCGGCGGAGAAGAGGGCGATGTCGATGCCCTTCAGATCCTCGTCGGACGTTGCTTCGGCATCCTCGACAACGATCTCTTCGCCGCGGAACGTCAGCTTCTTACCGGCGGAGCGTGCCGATGCAAAGAACCGCACCTTGTCCGCGGGGAAGTTACGTTCTTCGAGCAGAGTGCGCATGACGATGCCGACCTGACCGGTCGCACCGACAACAGCGATTGTTGTCATCAGAAATTACCGTCCTGTTCCTGCGTGTACTACGGCTTCTTCGTCGCCGCCGAGACCGAAAGCGGCGTGGATAACGCGCACGGCGTCGTCGAGTTCGGTGTCCTTGACCAGCACGGAGATGCGGATCTCGGAGGTCGAGATGAGATCGATGTTGATGTCGGCCTTGGCCAGTGCCTCACAGAACGTGGCCGTGACGCCCGGGTGGCTCCGCATTCCGGCACCGACCAGGGAAACCTTGCCGATGTGGTCGTCGAACAAGATCTGTGTGAAGCCGATGTCTTCCTGACGCTTGGTCAGGATCTCGACGGCGCGGGGGCCGTCGGCGGTCGGCAGCGTGAAGGTGATGTCCGTCTTGTTGGTCTCCACCTTGGAGATGTTCTGCAGCACCATGTCGATGTTGATCTCGGCATCGGAGACAGCGCGGAACACCTTGGCAGCATGTCCCGGTGTGTCCGGCAATCCGACAACGGTGATCTTGGCTTCGCCGCGATCGTGCGCGACTCCGGTGATCAGGGCCTCTTCCACAGGAATGTCCTCCATCGATCCGGACACGATTGTTCCGGGCTTGGTGGTGTATGACGAACGGACGTGCACAGGCACGTTGTAACGACGGGCGTACTCGACACACCGGAGCATGAGCACCTTGGCACCACACGCTGCGAGTTCGAGCATTTCCTCGAAGGAAACCGTCTCGAGGCGGTGAGCGTCAGGGACGATGCGCGGATCGGCGGAGAAGACGCCGTCGACGTCGGTGTAGATCTCGCAGACGTCAGCGTTGAGTGCAGCTGCCAACGCCACGGCGGTGGTGTCGGAGCCACCGCGTCCGAGCGTCGTGATGTCCTTGCTGTCCTGGCTGACGCCTTGGAATCCGGCGACCAGAACGATCGAGCCTTCGTCGAGGGCGGTGCGAACACGGCCCGGCGTGACGTCGATGATCTTGGCGTTTCCGTGGCTGCCGGTCGTGATGACTCCGGCTTGTGAGCCCGAGAACGAACGAGCTTCGGCGCCGAGGGAGTGAATTGCCATCGCTACCAAGGAGTTGGAGATGCGCTCACCCGAGGTCAGCAGCATGTCCATTTCACGGGCCGGCGGGGAAGGGCACACCTGCTGAGCCAGGTCGAGCAGCTCATCGGTGGTATCGCCCATCGCTGACACCACGACGACGACATCATTGCCGGCCTTCTTGGTCTCGACGATCCGTTCAGCGACTCGTCGGATGCGCTCGGCGGTTGCCACCGAGGATCCGCCGTACTTCTGGACGACGAGAGCCACGCGTTTCTACCTCCAGGTCGAAATTGTTTACAGATACCAGAGGTCGAGCTTACCGAGGTGGTCCTGGGACTTCCCGATGCGTACTGCTGTTCGCCTCAGATCCGCGCGGGATCAGTTGCGAGATCCGCGCTCGCATCAACGTCGCAGAACGCGAACCACCGGCAACGTAACCGACCACCGCGACGGCAACTCCGCAGGCGAGAAGCACGCGGATACTGCTGACCAGGGAAACTGCCAGCGCGTCGTACACCGCCACAGCCGCCTCGGACGACGGTATGTCTGAATTCTGTAAATAGACCCGGCGCACGACGGCCAGCGCCACCAGCAGGGCGATCATCGCCACCGCCGTCGCCAGCCCGACCAGGGACAGCGCGCGCATTCGCCCCGGTGCAACTGCGACGGCCGCAATCGCGCAGGCCACCGACGCCCACGGCAACCAGGCTGCTGCTCGGTCGAGAGTGTTCGAGAAATCCTGGGCCCGCACCAACTCGTCGGATTGCAGGATCTCGAACTGCGGATCGAGCGCCGGGAGGCGATCGATCACGGTGAATCCGCGATCGCGCAGGTTCGTCCTCAGTTCCGTCATGACCGGTTCGAGGGAGACGGTGACCGTTCCGCTTTCGTCGGCCCGAACTATGCCGTCGGCGGCTCGGCCGGTCACCATCGCGGCAAGTTGCGCGTGCGCTCGACGGTTGGCCGCGGTCCAGAGCGTCGCAAACTGGTCGCTCGAGACCAACGACTGAGCGGCCTCACGAACAAGTCTCTCGGCCTGTCTCGTCACCACCTGCGGAAACTCGTCCAACCGCTGCGTCAATTCCTCGGTCAGCCGATCAACGACCGCCGATTGGACAGCGGGGTCGGCAGCCAGCGGGGCAACGGACTCGACATAGCTGTCGGTGTCGTTCACCTGGGTGTGGACGAACAGCGCGAGCACCGAGCCGGCAAAACCGAGACCAGCGAGAACGATCAGCAGTGAACAGACGATCCAGCGGATCGAGCGCATCACGTGTGCTTGGCGCGCGCCGGTCGAATCTTCGCGGTGATGTGGTGAATGCGGTGATCGTCAGCGGGTATCCGGAAGGTCTCGGTAACCCGAACGGTCATCAGGTTGCGCCCGAACAACCCGGCGTCAAGGAGGTAGTCAGCCGTCAGGTCGTCCCCGTCGACCGTCCACTCCACCTCACGAATGTCGCGGATCACGCGATACTGAGGACCTCCGGAAAGGCTGCGCCGCAGATGATTCCCCGAAAATCCGGTCTTCAACCCGACCTCGCGACGTACCGCGTCCGGAGCCAGCGGTACGGAACTGCCATCGTGACTACGGAGCGCGTCGAGGTACGTGCTCGCCACGGCGATTCGGGGATCCATGGACGACAGTCCACCATTTTCGAGGCCGAAACGGCAGCACAATTCGGCGACAAATTGGACATGAGGGCGAACCCCACCGATTTCTCGCGAAATCCAGGAGTAGAGTGCTGTGCATGCAGCGCGCACTCCTTCTTGGTTGCCGCGACGGGGTCTGATCCAGACTGGCCTCCCGCCGCGGGGTTTTTGTGCGCCGGTCGACCAAGCCTTCCGGACTCATGGTCTTGACCAACAGGTCATCAGGCCAGGTCCACAATCCTGGAGATCACACCAATGTCCCCCGCTGACGCATTCACCACCGGCACTCGCACCATTACCCCGCCCACGAAGCCGGCACATTCCGACCAGCCTGCGTGGAACACGCAGAAGAACTCGTCGATGCCGACGTTCCGCTACCGCCCGTTCGCCGAAGAGGTCGAGACGGTCACGCTGCCCGACCGCACCTGGCCGGACAAGATCATCGACCGAGCACCCCAGTGGTGTGCCGTTGACCTGCGCGACGGCAACCAGGCGCTGATCGATCCGATGAGCCCGGCGCGCAAGCGTCGCATGTTCGATCTCCTGGTCCGTATGGGCTACAAGGAGATCGAGGTCGGATTCCCGTCCGCGAGCCAGACCGACTTCGACTTCGTTCGCGAGATCATCGAGGACGGCGCGATCCCGTCCGATGTCACCATCCAGGTGCTGACGCAGTCGCGTCCTGAACTGATCAAGCGCACATTCGAGGCGTGCGAAGGTGCCGAGAACGCGATCGTGCACTTCTACAACTCCACCTCGATCCTGCAGCGCCGCGTCGTGTTCCGCGCCGACAAGGACACGATCAAGAAGATCGCCACCGACGCCGCCGAACTGGTCCTGGCCGAGTCGAAGAAGTACCCGGACACCAACTGGCGCTGGGAATACTCGCCCGAGTCCTACACCGGCACCGAGCTCGAGTACGCCAAGGAAGTATGTGACGCCGTCACCGAAACCCTGGGTGCGACGCCTGCCAACCCGGTCATCCTGAACCTGCCCGCCACCGTCGAGATGGCGACACCCAACGTGTACGCCGACTCCATCGAGTGGATGCACCGCAACCTGGCCCGCCGCGATTCGGTCATCCTGTCGCTGCACCCCCACAACGACCGCGGCACCGGCGTCGCTGCAGCCGAGCTGGGCTACCAGGCCGGCGCGGACCGCATCGAAGGCTGCCTGTTCGGTAACGGTGAGCGCACCGGCAACGTCTGCCTGGTGACCCTCGCACTGAACATGTTCACGCGCGGCGTGGACCCGCAGATCGATTTCTCGAACATCGACGAGATCCGTCGCACGGTCGAGTACTGCAACCAACTGCCCGTCCACGAGCGTCATCCGTACGGCGGCGACCTGGTCTACACCGCGTTCTCCGGCAGCCACCAGGACGCGATCAACAAGGGCCTCGACGCCATGAAGGTCGACGCCGACAACCAGGACTCGGACGTCGACGACATTCTCTGGCAGGTCCCCTACCTGCCGATCGACCCCAAGGACGTCGGCCGCAGCTACGAGGCCGTCATCCGCGTGAACTCGCAGTCCGGCAAGGGCGGCGTCGCGTACATCATGAAGGCCGATCACGGTCTGGTGCTGCCGCGTCGTCTGCAGGTCGAGTTCTCGCAGTCGGTCCAGAAGATCACCGACGGCGAAGGCGGCGAGGTCTCGCCGAAGGAAATGTGGGACGTCTTCCACGAGGAGTACCTCGCCCCCGTCACCCCGCTCGAGCGCATGAAGCAGAAGGTCACCGCCTCCGAGGAGGACGGCGGCACCGACGCCATCACCGCCATCGTCAAGGTGAACGGCAAGGAGCAGGAGATCTCGGGAACCGGTAACGGCCCGCTCGCTGCCTTCGTCGACGCGCTGGGAAGCATCAACTTCGACGTTCGTGTCCTCGACTACTCCGAGCACGCAATGTCCGCCGGCGACGACGCCCAAGCGGCGGCCTACGTCGAGTGCGCAGTGACTGGCCCGGACGGTCAGAGCACCGTCGTCTGGGGTGTGGGTATCGCCACGTCGATCACGACGGCGTCGCTGCGCGCCGTGGTTTCGGCAGTGAACCGCGCGAGCTGACACTCACGCAATACGAACCCGGCTCTTCAACAAACCCTGGTCTCACCCGATTTTCGGGTGAGACCAGGGTTGTTTTCACGGCACAGAAGTTCTTCGGTCCGCGTTTTCGCTTCGGCATGACATAGGTCCCGAAAGAGTCGCTTAGCGAAGTTAACAAACAGGATTCACCCATCGAGGATGATGCAGCCGACCCCGGCACGTGAGATAGTCACCTCAGACAAATCCGACTTGTGAAATGGGGCTCGACAATGGATTCCTTTTGGGACTTCCTCTGGCTGATCATCATCAGCTTCGCGTTCATCGCGTACCTGATCCTGCTCTTCTCGATCATCACCGACCTATTCCGTGATCACAAGACTTCCGGCTGGGTAAAGGCAATCTGGATCGTCTTCCTGTTCTTCATTCCGCTGCTCACCTCGCTCGTCTATCTGATCGTCCGAAGCGACGGAATGGCCCAGCGCTCCATGGAGGCTGCTCAGCAGGTCAAGAATGCACAGGACAGCTACATCCGTGAGGTTGCCGGAAAGTCCCCGGCCGAGTCCATCGCAGATGCAAAGGCACTTCTCGACGCCGGCACCATCAGCGAAGAAGAATTCGCAGCGCTGAAGGCCAAGGCCCTCGCCTGATTCAGGCCCTCACTAATCAGTGAGGATTGCACTACCGAAACGGGAGCGACACTAATCGTGTCGCTCCCGTTTCGTATTCATTCACCATCCGCCGTTCATGCACCGACAGCCGTTCATGCACCGACAGCCGTTCATTCACCGACAGCTCGCGCGACGTCGCGAAAAGCGTCGAGAACCACTCCGATAGCCGGGCTGCGGTCGATGTGTAATCGAGTTGCCAATTCATAAACGCGTGCAGCGCGCACGCCTGCCACCGGTTTCCTCGACACTCCAGGATGTGTGATCGCGTAACGCGGCATCAAAGCCACACCGTGGCCCGCCGCCACCAACTCTTCGATAACTCGGAAATCGTTTATCCGATGAGCGACTCGAGGTTGGACCCCGGTGACGGACGCAACCGACAACAGAACGTCGTCGACCGGAAACCCGCCGCGCACGCTGATCCAGTTCTCGTCGGCCAATTGCTCCAACCGGACCGAATCCTGCTCGGCGAGTGGATGATCAGGCCGCAGCACCAGATCGATCGGTTCACGCATCAGCGGTTGCACGCTGACCCGGGGAAACGAGGTCTCGGCGCCGCGTTCGTCACGGTGAGTGAGGATCACGTCGTGATCGGCCAACAGTCCAGGGACGGCCGACGCCGGTTTGTCGACGTCGTGTGCGTCGATGTCCACGTCCGAGTTCTTCAGCGCCGTCAGGACGCCGGGCAGCAGGAGAGCTGCTCCGGAGGGAAAGAACGCGACTCGCACCTTGCCGCGCGGCGAGCCTCGGTACGACGCCATCTCGTCCGCTGCCCGGTCGAGCGCCGCCACCACGTCGTCGGCGCGGAGCACCAGCGCTCGACCAGCGTCGGTGAGGCGCAGCGTGCGCCCGTCCGGCTCGAGGAGCGAGACCCCCGCCTCTCGGCCGAGGATCTTGAGTTGTTGCGAGACGGCGGACGGTGTCATCGAGAGAGCGAGAGCAGTAGCGCCGACGGTTCCTCGGTCGGCGAGCTCACGGAGGATCCGCAAGCGCGTGGCATCCATACGGTGACGAATATCCATGTAGCAAAACTACATGGATAGTGCATCTATATTCGCTTGTTCTGATGCTTCGTACGGCTCACGATTAACGTCATGACTCCCCGCGACCGTCTCCTCGGCCTGACCGTGATCGTCTTGTGGGGTCTGAACTTCCTGGCCATTCGCGTCGGCCTGGATCATTTCCCGCCGTTCTTCTTCGCGGCGCTGCGGTTCCTGATCATCGCGATTCCGGTGGTCATCTTCGTGCCGCGTCCGCAGGTACCGCTCCGTTGGTTGCTGCTCTACGGATTCGGTTTCGGATTCGGCCAGTTCGTCTTCCTCTTCTGGGCGATGCATTCGGGGATGCCGACGGGTCTCGCATCACTGGTCCTGCAGTCGTCCGCGCCGTTCACCGTCGTCCTCGGCGCGTTCCTACTCCGCGAGAAGCTCAGCGTCTGGCAGGTCTCCGGGATCGCCGTCGCCGTAGTCGGTATGTCGTTGATCGGCTGGGACCGTTCACACCACGCGGCACTGCTGCCCGTCATCCTCACGCTCCTCGGCGGCCTGTCCTGGGCGTTCGGCAATCTCGGCAGCCGCTTGGCCGCGGCGAACACCGTCGGCGAGCCCGCACCGATGCGCTTGATGCTGTGGATGTGCGTCATCCCGCCGTTGCCGATGCTCGCCCTGTCAGCGGTGGTCGAAGGCCCCACCGTCGGATGGCACGCGCTCGGCACCGCGTTCAGCGCCGACGCCTGGCCGTCACTGGTCGGGCTGGCCTACATCATTCTGCTCGGCACTATCGCCGGATCCGGGCTCTGGACGATGCTCATGGGCCGCTATCCCGCCGGCATGGTGGCGCCGCTCTCCTTGCTGGTACCGGTAGTGGGAATCGGCGCGTCTTGGCTGTTCCTGCACGAGGATCCGAGCCCGTTGTCCCTGGTCGGGGCAGTCATCGTGATCGCCGGAGCGAGTGCCGCACAGATGAGGCGCAAGCCCGCGAACACTGTTTTCTCGGACACACCTGCAGCCTCACCACCGGCGCGACTCGGCGTCTGACGATGCCCTGTGCCAAACTCGGGCCGTGGGAACTGGACTATCGATCACAGTGCGCGGAAAGCTCGCCATGCGAGCTGCCGCAGCAGCATCTTGGGCATCGCAGAAGGCCGGTCGCGGCAAGGGTTCGATGATCGGCGGGTTGATCGCCCTCAAGATCGACCCGACGCTCATGACTCAGCTCGGACGCGGCAAGCGCACCGTCGTGGTCACGGGCACCAACGGCAAGTCGACGACCACGCGTATGACCGCCGCAGCGCTCGCGACACTCGGTGACGTCGCCACGCAGGCCGACGGCGCCAACATGGATGCCGGGATCGTGGCCGCTCTGGCCGCGCGTACGGACGCAACGCTGGCAGCACTCGAGGTCGACGAACTGCACGTCCCCCACGTAGCCGACGCCGTGAACCCGGAAGTGATCGTGCTGCTCAATCTCAGCCGCGATCAGCTCGACCGGGTCGGCGAGATCAACATGATCGAGCGGAAGCTCCGCGCGTGCGTCAACGCGCATCCGAACGCGGTGATCGTCGCCAACTGCGATGACGTACTGGTCACCTCCGTGGCATACGACGCCACCAACGTCGTGTGGGTTGCTGCCGGCGGCGGCTGGGCCGGCGATTCCGTCAGCTGCCCGCGCACCGGTGAACCCATCGTGTGGGAGGGAAAGCACTGGCGCAGTACCGGTTCCGACTTCGCGCGGCCCGAGCCGACATGGTGGCTCGACGACGACAATCTCTACGGCCCCGACGGCCTGAAGATTCCGATGACGTTGACTCTCCCCGGAAAAGCCAACCGCGGTAACGCCGCTCAGGCCGTAGCTGCTGCGGCTGCTTTGGGCGCAGATCCGGTCGGGGCAGTTGCCGCCGCGTCGACGGTCCAGGAAGTCGCCGGCCGCTACAGCACCGTCGAGGTCGGACCGCACTCCGTCCACATGCTGCTCGCGAAGAATCCCGCCGGTTGGCAGGAAGCGCTGTCGATGATCGATCCCACGGTGGACGGACTGGTGATCGCGGTGAACGGTCAGGTGCCGGACGGCGAGGACCTCTCCTGGCTGTGGGACGTGAAGTTCGAGCACTTCGAAGGCGTCAAGGTAGTGGCCGCCGGCGAACGCGGAACCGATCTCGCCGTTCGCCTCACGTACGCAGGCGTCGAGCACACCCTCGATCCGGATCCGTTGCGCGCCATCGCTTCCTGCCCTCCCGGACGCGTGGAGGTACTGGCGAACTACACAGCCTTCCGTGACCTCAACACCGCCATCGCGAAGGAGTCTCGCAATGTCTGACTCGACAATTCGCATCGGACTGGTTCTCCCCGACGTCATGGGCACCTACGGCGACGGCGGCAATGCCCTGATCCTGCGTCAGCGTCTGCGGATGCGCGGTTACGACGCCGAAATCGTGGACATCACCTTGAGCGATCCGGTCCCCGACTCGCTCGACGTGTACACATTGGGTGGCGCCGAGGATTCCGCTCAGCGACTCGCAACGCGCCATCTCGCGAAATACCCTGGCCTGCAACGCGCCGCCGAGCGCGGCGCACCGGTTCTGGCGATCTGCGCTGCAATTCAGGTGCTCGGCAACTGGTACGAAACCTCCAGCGGCGAACGCGTCGACGGTGTCTCGATGCTCGACGTCACGACCTCTCCGCAGGAGAAGCGTTCCATCGGCGAGGTCATCACGAAGCCCTTGATCGACGGGCTCACCGCGCCTCTCTCAGGTTTCGAGAATCACCGCGGCGGAACAACTCTGGGTAGCTCAGCCTCTGGATTCGCACGTGTCACCCATGGTGTCGGAAACGGCGTCGGTGACGGATTCGAAGGCGTCGTGCAGGGTTCGGTGATCGGGACGTACATGCACGGACCCGCCTTGGCCCGGAATCCGGAACTCGCGGACCTCCTGCTCATGCGGGCCTTGGGCGTCAACGAGCTCGAACCCCTGCATCTGCCCGAGGTCGACAAGCTCCGCAAGGAGCGGCTCGCGATTCGCTGAGCCTGTCGTCCGTTCGGACGACTGTTGGTGGGCGGCGGCACCTCGTAGCCTCATTCCATGCGTCTTCGTGTGGCGATCTGTATTGCGGCGACTGCGATCATTGCCGTCGGGTGTTCGACGCAGGGCAGTGGCGGGCCCAAAGAAGCAGGTGGGACCCAGGAAGTAGGCGGGCCCCAGCAGGCAAGTGTCACTGCTGATCCGGTTTCAGAGGCGAGCGCAACGGCGCCTAACATCATCGTCCTGGACGCCTCGGGGTCGATGAAGCAGGACGACGCTCCCGGTCCTCGAATCGATGCCGCCAAGAACGCGATTCACACTCTTGTCAGTGGTCTTCCAGACGACACAGCGCTCGGTCTGATCGCGTACGGCACCGCCACAGGTAGCAGCGACGCCGAGAAGGACGCGGGTTGCCGCGACATCAAGACCGTCGTGCCACTCGGACCGCTCGATCGAAATGCATTCGCAGCGGGAATCGACGGGTTGTCCGCGTCGGGATACACGCCGATCATGGCTGCGCTTCAACAAGCCGCCGCCGCACTCCCGACCGATGGCGAGCGCACGATCATCCTCGTCTCCGATGGAGAGGACACCTGCTCAACCGAACCTCCATGTGAGTCCACGGAAGCGATACCTCACGATCCTGACCTGACTATCCACACAATCGGATTCAAGCTCGACGCCGCTGCGTCCGGCCAGTTGAAGTGCATCGCCGACGCGACCGGGGGCATGGCGATCGACGCCGCCAACGCAGCGCAACTCACCGCACGGCTGGCGGTTGCCTCGAATCCCGAATCCGCACGGGAGCGACTCTCCACCAGCGGCTTCCGTGACCTTCGGATCGGCATGACGGTGGAGGACGCACGGAAAGCGGCCGGCGATCTGGTGTCGGTATCGAAGACCGGAACGGTGGTGGTCGAATGGCAAGACTGCGAATTGACCTTTACCGATGGCGTTCTCGTCGAAATTGCACCCCGGACCGGTGCTGTCACACTGGACGGACTGGCCGTCGGCCAGAAGATGCAGCGCGCCGCCGAACTGTACGGTCCCTTCACTGCCACAACCAATTCCGACGGCGAATCGGTTGCAGTCTTTCCGGCCGACTCCGAAGCAGGAACCGGGTATCGCATCACCTTCACACCCGAAGGCAAGAAAGCGGATGAGGGAACTATCACCCGCATAGTCCTCTGCCGGTGCTTGCCCGCGACTGCGGGATCGTCGGCGGGCGGTACACCCACCGAGATCGTGAATCTTGTTGCCGTCGACGGTTCCGGCAAACCCAAATCCGGTTGGAGTGTCAAGACACCGGCCATGAAGATCAGCGAGTGCTACGGAGCATCTCAGTCGGCCGTCACGCCGGGAGTCATCACCTGCGGAAGCACCGCAGACGGGGCGGACGCGTGTTGGGTCGGCCCGGAGCCCGATTCGATTCTCTGCCTGCAATTTCCCTGGGGAACAGAACTGATCACCGCTCGAGGCGTGGACGGCGTCGAGGCCTATCCGCCGCCCGCCGGCCCGACTCCCTTCGGGCTCGAACTCGAGAACGGCCTTCTCTGCCGCGTCCGGCACGGCGGTTCGTGGCCCTCTGCCGAATCCGACCCCCGTCTGGCGGGCGCCTACTCCTGCCGAGGGCAAGGGACGGATACACCCATCGTATGGGCCGAAAGCACCTATCCGATCGATCGTTCCGAAGATCGGTGGACCGTGCTGGTCGGACCGTCGAAGGGACCGCTGGAGACCGTCGCCGTCACCAAGGCGATATTCCTTGCCGCCGAATGAGCGCTCAGACGGTTTCGGATTTCCCCTCGGTCAGAACCAGTTCCACGGCCAACAGCGCGGCGCAGGCCAGTCCCGCAACCAGTTCGGGCACCGCGGTGTAGGTACCACCGAGCACGACGACGATCGCGACCGAGAACGGCATGAGGGTGCGTACCGAGGAGTCATGTAGTCGAATGTGGATGAACCACAGGGCGGCAAGGATGACCGCGACCGGAACGGTGACGGCAGCACCCGTCACCAACGCGCTGCCGTCACCGTGATGAGTCCAGAAGTCGACGCGCGAAGCCAACCCCGCACCGATGGCGGCAGCGGCGGCGAAGATGAAGTAGTGACCGAACCCCCAGACGAAGGGTGAGACGTTGTCACCGCCGATCACTTCGCCTGCATTGCGTTGGAAGTAGAGCCACCACAGGCTGAAAACAATCAGAATGCCGCCGATCACGACGTAGGTGACCTGCGCTGCCGGATGCTCACCGTCGACCGCGTCCTGAATCGCGATGGTGGTCGAGAGGATCGTCTCGCCCAGAACGATGATGAAGAACAACGAGTACCGCTCCGCGATGTGATGCGGGTGCCACGGCGTCATGCCCGGCTTCTCCGACCAGATCGGTACCGCGAATTCGCACAGAACCAACACCAGGAACGTCGGGACGTAAATGGCGGATGGAACGAAGTAGAAACCGATCCAACCGATCTGGACCAACACGATTCCGAGAGCGTATCGACGAGCCGTGAGCGCATGTTCGGGGTCGTTCCGCGACACCCTGAGCCATTGGATGACCAGGGCTATTCGCATGATGACGTAGCCGACGATGATGAGCAGGGCGTCGTCGTTGAAGAAGCGGACGATGCCGGCTGCAAGGACCAGCGATCCGAGGATCTGGAAGATGGTCAGCAGCCGGGCGATTCCGTCGTCGTTGTCGTACGCCGAGGTGAACCACGTGAAGTTCAGCCACGTCCACCAGATCGCGAAGAATGCCATCGCGAAGTGCCCGACGCCCGAAGCCGCGTGCCCTTCGCTGATCGCGTGGTGCAGACCGGTGGCCGCTTGAGCGACCGCCACGACGAAGCAGAGGTCGGTGAGCAGCTCGAGCGGCGTCGCCACCCGATGCGGCTCGTGCGGATCCCGCGGAACCAACGGCCGGATGAACGAACTGGTGCGATTCACGAAGGGCAGAGTAGCGCGATGATTGCCGACGCGCTGCCCGTGACTGCAACCTGTCGTCTCAGATATTCACGCCGACGCCCCGATCTGGGCTCGGATTTCCAACTGATCGGCGAGTTCGGCGCCTATCGCCCCCGCGCTCCCCAAGGTGAAGGCGATCTGCCGTCCCCACAGGAAATAGCGGTGAATCGGGTAGTCGACGTCCGCGCCGATTCCGCCGTGCAGGTGCTGGGTCGCGTGCACCACACGCAGGCCGCCGCGCGACGCCCACCATTTGGCGACCAGCGCCGCTGCTTCCGCTTCACTCTCGACTCCGCTGTCCATCAGCCAGGCAGCGCGGTGCGTGGTCAACCTTGTGCTCTCGGTGTCGAGGTACGCGTCGGCGGCCCGGACGGCAACTGCCTGGTTGGTCGAGAGTGGACGACCGAATTGCACTCGCTCGGAGGTGTATTTCGCCGTCATCCCCAGCGCTTCCTCGCAGACGCCGGTAGCCAGGGCCGCAAGAGCCACCCGTGCACGCCGCAACGTCCTGTCTCGAACCACCGCGCCGTCTGCGGGAAGTGCGTCAGCTGCAGTAACCGCAACCCCGTCGAACTGCACAGCGCTGTTGCTCTCGCGGTTCGTCACCGCAAGCGGTGTACGCACCAGCGCGTCCCGGTCCGTGGGCACGATCATGACGCTGACACTGCCGTCCGGCATCGTCACCGGAACCACCAGCGCGGCCGCGAACTCCGCGGCAGGCACGGAGTCGACGTGGCCTGACAGAACCCAACCGTCAGGCGCCGGTTCGGCGCGAACCGCCGTCTCGGCGTTGTAGCCGGTGTCGAATGCGCCGGTGACGATCACCGAGCCGTCGAGCAGTCCCGGAAGCCACGACGCTTTCTGCTCCGTGCTGCCGAACTCGGAAATCGGCAGCGCCGCCGTGGAAATCACCGACCAGAGCGGCACCTGGGCGACCCGGCGGCCCTGTTGTTCGAGCACCGCAGCCAGGCCGAGCATTCCGAGTCCTGCTCCCCCGACCTCTTCCGGCAGAGCGATTCCCAGAACGTCGGAGTCGGCGAGGAGCTTCCACAGTTCGGCGTCGAAACCGCTGGTGCTCTCCACTTCCCGCAGTCGGCCCACTCCGCACTTCGCCGAGAAGATCGATTCACTCAGATCCCGCACGGCGGACAAGTTGTCGTCGAATTCGAATTCCATGTCAGCTCTTTTCGTTCTGTGCAGCGGGCCGGCGACGCGCAGCAAGCGCCATGCCCAGGCATTTTGCGGCGACAATTTCACGCATCACTTCGTTGGTACCACCACCGAAGGTGTTGTTCTGGGCGCGCCGACCCAGGTTCTCGACCCGCCCTTCCAGTACCGCTCCGGGTGTACCGGGGCGCAGTAAGCCCTTGGCACCCAGCACTTCCTGCAGCATGCCGTACGCACTGACGACGGCTTCGGTACCGAAGATCTTGGCCGCGGCCGAATCCCCGCCGCCCAAGGTGTTGGCGGCGACGTCCGCCACCAGTCGCAGGTTCATCAGGTCGGCGGCGCTGAGCAGCGCGTAGACTTCCGCCAATTTCTCACGTACCCAGCCGATGTCGTAGACGTGGCCGTCACCGGCGGGTTCTGTCTTTGCCCACTCGACCACCTCGGCGAAGAGCTCGTTGGCGATGCCACCGCGTGCTGCCAGGGCAACACGTTCGTGGTTGAGCTGGTTGGTGATGAGCTTCCACCCCTGATTGAGCTCACCGACGACATTGCTGATCGGCACCCGAACATCTTCGTAATAGGTTGCCGAAGTGCTGATTCCGCCCACGGTGTGAATTTCGGTGACCGAGAACCCCGGCGAATTGGTCGGTACCAGGACCACGGAAATGCCCTGATGCGTCGGCGCGTCAGGATCGGTGCGAACGGCAAGCCAGACCCAGTCGGCAAACACACCGGCGCTGGTGAAGATCTTGTTGCCGTTGATGACAAGCTCGTCGCCCTCGATGCGGGCGCGTGTTTCGAGTGCCGCGAGATCGGTGCCCGCATTGGGTTCGGTGTAGCCGATGGCAAAGATCAATTCACCCGCCAGGATCGGACGCAGGAAGAAGTCCTTCTGAGCTTGCGTCCCGTGCTTGATCAGAGCGGGTCCGACGGTGTTCAGCGTGACCAGTGACAGCGGCGCATTCGCGCGAATCACTTCGTCGTAGAACACATACAGAGCTTCGGGGTTCTCACCCCGACCGCCGAATTCCTCCGGCCACCCCAAGCCCAGCCAACCGTCTTTACCCATCCGGCGCAGGATGCGATCGAAGACGGGGCCGCCTTCGGTCTGATCCACGAGAGCACGGCGGTCTTCGTCGTTGATGATCTCTGCGAAGTATGCGCGCAATTCCTTGCGCAGAGTCTTCGACTCCTCCGACAAATCCAAGTACATGGTGAAGCTCCTAAGATCTACGAACGCGGCAGGCCGAGTACGCGCTGCGCGATGACGTTGAGTTGGATTTCGACGGTTCCGCCGCCGAACAGAATCGAGGGAAGTCCGATGTGGTCTATTGCGTAGTTCGCCGCCGGGTCGACAACTGCGGCGCGCGGTCCGAGCAGTCGCAACAGGTCCCGCGAGCCCTGGCGCTGCGCCAGGGCGTTGTACACCTTCGACACGCTGATCTCGGCGCCCGGTTCCTGACCCGCCAGTCGCGCCGACACTCCGCGCAGATTCATCGCGGACAATGCCAACTCACGAGAGATACTGCGGCCGAGGCCTTCCACTGCATCTTCGCGGGGGCAGTCGTGGCTCGCTTCGGCAATCACCTGACGGAACAACCGACTCGAACCGTGGTGCAGCGTGCTGCCCATGCTCAAGCGTTCGTTGGACAGCGTTGTCGCAGCAAGTTTCCACCCTTGCCCCGGTCCGGCCACCAGGCAGTCGTCCGGGACGAAGACGTCGTCGAGGAATACCTCGTTGAATTCCGACTTGCCGGTGGCTTGCTTCAGCGGACGTACGTCGACGCCCTTCGAGGTCATGTCGACCAGGAAGTACGACAGCCCACGATGTTTCGGAGCGTCCGCGTCGGAACGCGCCAGGCATACCCCCCAATCTGCCTCGTGCGCACCCGAGTTCCACACTTTCTGACCAGACAGGACCCAGCCACCGTCGACCTTGCGCGCTTTCGTGCTCAGACCGGCCAGGTCTGATCCCGCGCCCGGCTCACTGAACAGCTGGCACCAGATGATGTCGGCGCGCAGCGAAGGCTCGACGAACCTGTCCTGCTGCTCGGCGTTGCCGTGTTCGAGAATCGTGGGCAGCACCCATTCCCCGATCACCGTGGACGGTTGAGCCCAACCTCGCATCGCGAATTCATGTGCGATGACGGCCTGTTCCCTCGGTCCCGCTCCCAGCCCGTACGGCGCCCGATAGTGCGGGGCAACCAGTCTGGCGTCGGCAAATCGGGCGCGTCGAGCGCTCCCCTTGGCCGGCGCCCAACTGGCGCTAGTGGTTCCGTCGTCGGGCAGCAGCGCAACCTCGTCCAGAACCCTACGAACCTGCTCTCGTAACTCCGGCAGCATTTCCGGGTCGACAAAGGAGAAATCCCGTTCCGAATCGGCAGACCGGTCTCCCAACGTGTGTGCCCACTTCACCTCGGAACCCGCCACTGCCGCGATACTGATCGCCCGCCGCCAGTACAGATGCGCGTCATGCTCCCAGGTGAATCCGATTCCGCCGAGCAAAGTTACACATTCGAGGGCGTTCTCGATGCCGACGGGCAAAGCGGCCAACGCAGCTTGAGCCGAGACAAGTTTCTGCTGATCCTCGTCGTGGTCTTCGGATCGAGCGGCGTCCCACGCTGCGGCACAGGCAATCTCGGAGCGGACCAGCATCATGGCCGCCTTGTGCTGAACTGCCTGGAAGCTTCCGACCGGACGGCCGAACTGCTGCCGGGACTTCACATAGTCGACTGCGGTCCGTAGCGCCCACCCGGCGATACCGCTCGCCTCCGCAGCCAACACCGTGTTGACGATCAGTTCGGTTCGGTGCGCCTGGAGGCCGTCGACGATCAGCCCAGCCTCGACCTGGTGATCGGTCAACGTCAGTGTTCCGATCGACCGTGTCAGATCCACCCCGTCTTCGATCACCACCGCAGCGGAAGTCGACGGTTCGAGCCGGAACCACAACTCGCCGTCTTCGCTGTTCGCCCGCACGAGAACGACATCAGCTCCGGGCAGACCTAGAGCTGGGTCGGCAGAACCGCTCACTGTCCACCCAGCGTCGCTGCGAGCCGCGCGCAATCTCGTTCCGGTGCAGACTGCTCCGGTTGCACCGGCGGCCAATTCGGTCAGCATTGTTTCCGCAGCCGGGCCCGCAGCTGTTGCGAGAATGCCGCTCGCGATGACCGTCGGAACGTACGGTCCCGGATAGAGCGCATCACCCAATTGCTCGACTACCACTGCAAGTTCGGCAAGACCCGCCCCGTCACCGCCGTACTGCTCCGGCAGGTGCACTGCGTGCAGGCCCTGACGGACCAACCCATCCCACGAGTCCGGCCGATCACCGGCGGCGTACCGCTTGACGTTGCTCCGCGTATCGGCGATTCCACCGAAGCGGTTCGCGAATGCGGCTACCGCTTCCGCCAGGTCACGGTGATCTTCGAGCAGGGGTAGTGCCATGGCAGGTTCCTCAATCTTCGATTCTTGTCAGATGCGTTCGAGAATCAGGCAGGTGGTTGCGGCGGACGCGCAGATCGCGATCAGTGCGATGGACTTGTTCCGGCGCTCCAATTCGTCGATGACATTGGCCAACAGTCTGATTCCGGTTGCACCGGCCGGGTGGCCCAGTGCGATTGCGCCGCCGTTGACGTTCAGCAATTCGGCATCGACGCCGTGAACCTGCGCGAACGACATCGGTACCGAAGCAAATGCCTCGTTGACCTCGAACAGATCGATGTCGTCGATCGTCAGACCAGTGCGTCCGAGCACGATGTTTGCCGCGTCGACGGGACCGTCGAGCATGAACTCGGTGTCACCGCCGATGACGCACTGCGCCAGTATCTTTGCGCGCGGCCGCACGCCGAGGGCCTTGGCTCGATCCTCGGACATCAGCAGAGCTGCACTCGCACCGTCCGAGACCTGCGAAGACGTTCCAGCGGTGTGCAATCCGTCCTCTTGAACGGTGCGCAGCTTCGCGAGCCCTTCGAGAGTCGATTCGCGCAGACCCTGATCACGGTGAACCGGAACGTCAGAGCCCGGAGCGACCACATCGATGATGTGCGAGTCGAAGCGTCCTGCCTCCCAGGCTGCTGCGGCTCGCTGCTGCGAGCGCAGCCCGAAGGCGTCGAGATCTTCGCGGCTGAAACCGCGCTTGACAGCAATCCGATCGGCCGCGGTGTACTGGTCGACGGTATCGAGTGACCACGACTCCGGACGCGGCGTTCCCAGGCCGGTACCCACCTTGTACGTCAACGGAGCTCGGGACATCAACTCGACACCGCACGCCACACCCACGTCGACTGCACCGATGGCAATTTGGCCGGCAATCAACTGCACCGATTGCTGCGCTGTGCCGCACTGCGCGTCGATCGTGGTGCAACCCGCTTTCAACGGAAGGCCCGCATGCATCCAGGACGTACGCACGATGTTTCCGAACTGCTCACCGAGAGGCGTCACACAGCCGCCGATGACCTGGTCGACCGCGTCAGGATCCACGCCAACCCGATCCAGCACACCTTTCTGCGCATAACCCAACAGTTCCGCCGCGTGGACTCCGGACAGCCAACCCTCACGCTTGCCGAACGGCGTTCGTGCTGCGTCCACGATGACGGGCTTCATGCCAACTCCTCGGTTCGTAGTGCCGGGTTCTCCGGTAATGCTGCGCCGTCCAGACCGCGTACGGTCAGGGACCACTCGTCGATCAGGTCCAAGCTGACGCTCGAGCGCGCGGTGAACTCGGTGTCGCAATCACACAGCGCTGTGACCGCTTCCACCATTTCTTCCATAGATTCGACCTGATCCGGCCGGATAGTCTCACCGACCAGGACTTTGGCGCCCTCACTGAGCACCGCTGCCCGCGGTTGAACCGTGTTGACGCGAACCCCCTGGCCGTAGAGTTCCACGCCCATGCCGTTGCTCATCCTGTTGAGCGCTGCTTTGGAGGCGCCGTACACGGTCATGGCAGTTCCCGGTTCGACCCACGTGAACGGCGGGCCATGCCACGGTTTGACGGTGCCACTGGACACGTTCACGATCCAGCCGTATCCGTTTGCCACCATCCCCGGCACCACGGCTTGCATCAGATCGAGCGGTGCATGGACATTTGCCTCGAACATCAAACGTCGTCGCCGCAGTGGGTAATCCGACAGCGGCTGATAGATCGCCGCTGCCGCGTTGTTCACCAGGATGTCGATCGTCCCGCCAAGCTTCTCGATCGCCAGCGGCACAACGGTGTCGCGCTGCTGCTCGTCCGTCAGATCTGCGACAACTATCTCGACTTTGGTTCCGTACTTGGCAATTCGAGCCGCAGTCTCTTCGAGACTGCCCGGCAGGGTTGCATGCGTGCCGAGCGTCCGAGCCACGAGGGCGACGTCGGCACCCTCGGCTGCCAGTCGCTCCGCGACGCCCGCACCGATTCCGCGACTGGAACCGGTGACAAGCGCTCGGCGGCCGTCAAAGCGCCTCGTCATGCTATTTGAACTTCGAGGCGAAGCGATCGATGCTCTCCGCGATCCGTGCAACTTCGTCTTCACGCAGGCCGTGACTCATGCCGAGTGTCATTCCTCGGGCGAAAACCGCGTCGGCTTCCGGCAACCCTTCGGCCGGCTGACGGAACTCGATGTTGTTCATCATCGGGTGACGAGTGACGTTGCCGCTCCACACAGTTCGTGTGTCGATACCGTCGGCCTCGATGGCTTCCTGCAGGTCGCTGCGCGTGAAGGGGGCGTTCTCGTTGATCATCACCGGGTAACACAGCCACGCCGTATCGAGACCGTCGAGTTCTACCGGCGTCGTGAAGAATTCAGGATGGGCGCCGTATGCCGCCGTGAAGGCCGCAAACGTTGCCTTACGCGTCTTGTAGTTCTCTTCCAGCTTGTCGAGCTGCACGACACCGTAGGCTGCGCCGAGTTCGGAGGGCTCGAAGTTCCATGACATGAGCTCGAAGATGAAGTCGTTGTCGTAGTCGACGCCGTCGAGTTCTTCACGGAAGACTCGGCCGGACTTGGTACTACCGAACAGATTCGGCTCACTGCGACGACCCCAGCGGCGAAGCAGGAGCGCCTTGTCGCGGCTGGCTTCGTCGTCGACGCACACCATTCCACCGGTTCCCGCGCACGTGATGATGTGTGCCATCGAGAAACTGGTGACGACGATGTCCGCCCGGGAGCCGGTGGGAGTGCCGCGGAGCGTGGCACCGATCGCGTCACACGAATCCTCGATCACCTTGAGTCCGTGACGATCTGCGATATCACGAATGACGTCCCAGTCCGGGCAGTTGCCGGCGAGGTTCGGCATGAGGATGGCACCGGTTTTTTCGGTGACCATTGCCTCGATCTTGGTGACGTCGACGTTGAACGTGTTGGGTTCCACGTCCACGAACACCGGCACCAGACCGGCACGCACGATCGGTGCGATGTCGGTGGAGAACGTCAACGGCGACGTGATGATCTCGCTTCCCGCAGGCAGTCCGAGCAGCTCGACTGCCAAGTACAAACCCGAGGATCCCGAGTTGCACATGACGCCGAACTTCTTGCCTGCCAAGGCCGCGATACGTTCTTCCATCTCGAAGACGTTCTTGCCGATGCGCAATCCTTGATGCCCGCTGCGCAAGACGTCGACAACCGCCTGTATTTCTTCCTCGCCGTGTGTAGCCCTGGCGTAGGTGATCCGCTCACTCATCTGGTTCCTGCTTTCTCGAATTGGCGGCAGATTCAGCGATCTGCCGAGAGGACGAGCGCACTGTGCGGAACGGGAGAGCCGCCGGTCACGAGCACGTTGTCCAGAGTTTTGGTGGGTTGATTGGTGGAAGTGCCGCGGATCAGGCGTACACCTTCGGCAATACCGTTGACGCCGTGGATGTATCCCTCACCGAGTTGACCGCCGTGGGTGTTGATCGGCAGGCGACCGTCCAGCTCGAGATTGCCGTCGGCGATGAAGTCTTTTGCCTCGCCTCGACCGCAGAATCCGTACTCCTCGAGTTGAAGCAGAACCATCGGGGTGAAGGCGTCGTAGAGAATTGCGGCATCGATGTCGTCCGGGCCGATACCGGCCTGGTCCCACAGTTGGCGCGCCACGAGTTCGACTTCCGGCATGCTGTCGATGTCTTCGCGGTAGTAGCTGCTCATCGAAATCTGTTGTGGACCTACACCTTGCGCAGCACCGCTGATGATCGCTGGTTTGTGCGGCAGGTCGCGGGCGCGCTCCGCGCTGACGATGACCAGCGCCTGTCCGCCGTCACTTTCCTGACAGCAGTCGAGCAGGCGGATGGGGTCGGCGATCATGCGCGAGTTCTGATGATCCTCGATGGTGATCGGGCGTTCGTAGAACCAGGCCTTCGGGTTGTTCGCGGCATGCTTGCGTGAGAGAACCGAGATCTGACCGAAGTCGGCGCTGGTTGCCCCGTACTTGTGCATGTAGAGCTTGGCGAGGAAGGCTTCCTGCTGCGCCGGCGTCAGAAGCCCGTACGGGTTGATCCAGTTCCGATACTCCTGGTCCGTCGACGCGTTGTACGCAAAGGGCGGTGGCCCGGCGCCGAATCGGTGGCCTGATCTTTCGTTGAAGGCACGGTAGACGACCACGACGTCGGCGACACCACTGGAGACGGCAAGCGCGGCTTGTTGAACCGGTGCGCAGGCGCCGCCGCCGCCGTGTGGAATACGACTGAAGAACGTCAGTTCCGGGATCCCGAGAGCGCGTGCGACCGCAATCTCGGGATTGTTCTCCATGGTGAACAGCGCAAATCCGTTCACCTCTTCTGCCTCGATGTGAGCGTCGTCGAGCGCGGCGATCACGGATTCGCACGCCAACTGCCATTCACTGCGGCCGGAGTTCTTGGAGAACTCGGTGGCGCCGATCCCGGCGATGGCGGCTTGCCTCGAAAATCCTCGTGTCATGCGATTACCCTTTCCGCCGGTTCGAGGGTCACGTCGGCTGTCACGTGCGTTCCGCGAGCGTTCTTGCCGAGAACCGTCACGGTGAGCGTCCGGCCGTCGGTGTCGATCACTTTGCCGGTGAACGTCATGGTGTCTCCGGGAAAGTTCGGAACACCAAGCCGTAGTGATGTTTTGACGATTCGCGATCCCGGGCCTGACCAGTCGGTGATGTAGCGGTCGATGAGCCCGTTGGTGGTGTTGATGCTCATGAAGATGTCGGGAGTTCCGCGATCCTGCGCCTTGCCCGGATCGTGATGCACGTCCTCGAAATCCTGAGAAGCGATCGCCGTGGCGACGATGAGCGTTCGGTCCAACGGCAGTTCGAGGCTGGGAAGGGTCGAACCTACCTCGTAATCAGAAAGATTCGTCATTGCACCGATCCCCGTCGCCTCAGTTGCGGCAGCATCTCGCTGTGAGCGTGCTCGGAGAACGCCACTTCGAGTTCCATACCGAATTCGAGTTCCTCGTGATCGATGCCCGCGATGTCGGCAACCAGACGCGTGCCTTCTTCGAGATCGACGAGTCCGACGGCGAGCGGGTACTCGAAGGCAGGATCCTTCGGGTGATGAATGACCGTGAAGCTGTGCAACGTGCATCGCCGCGTGGATTCGACTGTGTCCCAACTGAACGAGCGGCATTCCGGGCAGGCGGGCGCTGGCGGGTGGCGCAGAGTCTTGCAATCCGCACACCGTTGGATCTCGAGGCGACCCTCTTTGGCCGCGGAGAAGAAGAAATCGTTGTCGTCGGTGACGGTGAGTCTCGGCACCGCGGTGTGGCGGGAGCCAGTCTCGCTCATGCGATTACCTCCTGGGCTTCTGGCTTGGTATCTGTCTGGGCATCTGGTTTGAATCTGAGCAGTCGAAAGCGCTCTTCGACCAGCGTCTTTCCGTCCTGGTCCACGTACTTCTTGAACAGAGTGATGAAGCACCCGTGACCGAGAGCCGTCTGTTTGAACGGTGAGATCGCTTCGATGGTGAAATATGCGGTGACGTGGTCTCCGGGACTCAACTCCGCGAAATACTCCTGCTCGACGTTGGTCGCGACTACGGACGTGTAGCCGGCCTCGTCCAACAGCCCGAGTAGTCGTGAATAGGCGAAATCCTCGGAGGCTCCGTCGGCGCGAAGTTGTTGGACCTGCCGATAGCGGCGGTAGCCCGCCATCACCCAGGTCGAGATCATGGCGGGTGGGCAGACGACGTCTCGACGACCGGTGCTGCGAGCAGCTTCGGCGTCGACGTAGATCGAGTTGCGGTCGTCGTGTGCCTCGACCCAGTTGCGGATCATCGCCTCGTTGACGGCGTAGCGGGCGACGCGGGGTGGTTCGGCCTCTGCGCCGATGAAATTCGGAAACTGCGTCTGCAGGCTCTGCACTGAAATCCTCCGTGAACGAAAGTTGAGCAAGCGCTTGATTTTGAAGCTAGCATAGGAATCCGGAAGTGGAAACACGCGATCTCACCGACGAATTGGTTCGAGCCGGAGCCATCAGGCAGGATTGCGCTACGTTCGACGCCGGCAGCCCGGCACCCGCGAAACCCTGCCCTGAGCAGGACCGACAACCAGTGGAGATTTCAGTGGCATCACCAGATCGTCGGGAGAAGATCCTGGAGAGCTCAGCCGAGCTGTTCGCCAGGAAGGGTGTCGCCACCACGACCGTTCGCGAGATCGGCGACGCCGCTGGAGTGTTCTCGGGCAGCCTTTACCACTACTTCAAGTCGAAGAATGCGATAGTCGCCGAGCTCATGCGCGGCTTCATCACCGACATTCAACTCCGCTTCGATCAGGTGGAGAAGACGGCGAACGACCCCGAGGACGTCCTACGCGGCCTGATCCGCGAGACCCTGGTCGTCATCGAACTGCACCCGCACCCGACGGCGATCTACCAGAACGATCGGGCATATCTACGCGACAACGATCTCCTGCAATCCGTCGACGGGCCTTCCCGCCAAGTCCGCGAGCACTGGATGAAAGCGATCGCCGAAGGCGTCGATCAGGGAATCTTCCGCAAAGACGTGGCCCCGGAGATTTTCTATCGATCAGTACGAGACACCCTGTGGTCGACCACGCATTGGCCGGACCGCCAGAAGTACACCACCGAAGAGTTCGCGGATCTGATGATCACACTCTTCCTCTCGGGATTCAGGGTCGCCTGACGAGATCCGGCAGGTCCAGATGTTTCGGGGTTCGCCCCTGCGGCAACAGGATCGACACTACGAACACGACCACGGCGCAGCCCGCGCACACAAGGTAGGCGACGGAGAATCCGGTCCACGACGTGGAATGTTCCGAACCGCTGATCACGAACGCGGCGAGGATCGTTGCCACCGTCGCGCTGCAGATCGTGCTTCCGGACGTCCGCAGAAGTGAGTTCACCCCGTTGGCTGCCGCCAGTCGCTGTCGAGGCACGGCAACCAGAATCAGCAGCGAGAGCGTGCTGTAGACGATGGCGGTCCCGACTGCTGTGATACCCAGTGCTGCAACCACTCCCCACAGCGGCTTACCGGCAACGGCGTGAATCCCGTACCCGCCGGCGAGGAACACGGCACCGGTCAACATCGCGGTCCGTGAACCGAAGCGGTCGGTGATCCGCACCGCAACCGGTGAGAACAGCACCATCGCGATACTCGCCGGAATCTGGCAGAGCGCTGCTGCGATGATCGACAGGCCGTACCCGGCGCCCGGCCCCTTCATCCCCTGGAGGAGTTGTGTAGTGATCAGTGTGTTCCCGAAAAATGCGAACCCGACCAGCAGAGCCGCCAGATGCGGGATCAACACCGCACGCTTCACGAGAGCACGGACGTCGACCAGCGGATTGACGTTGCGCCGCTGTTGAATTACCCAGAGCGTGAACAGCACCGCCGACGCGGCCAGCATGGAGATCACCGCTCCGCTGGTCCATCCCCAACTCGATCCCTGAGTGATCGGCACGAGCAGAGCGATCATCGCGGCGCTCAGACCGACAGCCCCGACGCCGTCGAATCTTCCCGACGGATTCGGCTCGGACTCTCGAATGAACAGCACCGCAGCAAGAGTCACGGACAGCCCGATGGCGGTGGTTACCCAGAACAGGACGTGCCAGTTCGAGTACTGCGCGATCATCGCAGAAAACGGTATGCCCAAAGCGGTTCCGACGCCGAGCGTCGAACTCATCATGGCCACTGCGCCGTTGACCTTGTTGCGTGGCAATTCGTCACGCAGCATGGAGATTCCGATGGGGATGACCGCCGACCCGGCTCCCTGCAACGCTCTCGCGAAGATGAGGACAGCGATGTCCGACGACAGCGCACACAACATCGAGCCGAGAGTCATCATCGAGAAGGCAACCAGAAGCATCTTCTTCTTGCCGAACATGTCGGCGAGCCTGCCGAAAATGGGAGTGACGACAGCGCCGACCAGCAGCGTTACCGTCACCAGCCAGGACACCGCCGTACGTCCAGCGCCTGTGAAGTGCGGCAACTCCGGCAGCAGTGGAACGATGACCGTCTGCAGAACAGCCTGGAACACGGCTGCGGCGACAACGATGGGGAAGAGAAAGCGGGAGCGCGGCTGCGCGAGACTCGCGTCGGGGGTGGTGGCTGCAGGCGTGCCCGGCGGACGGTCGAGCGTCGTCACCCCACACCGCCTGTTCCCACTAGGTAAATATCCGTTCACCTACATTAGGTGAACGGATATTTACCAAGCAAGAATTGTGATGCCGCTCACCCGTCGAGCAGCTTTTGGACAAGTGGTGCGTACAGCGCAACCACTTCGTCCTGGGTGCCGGTGGCATGGCCGGCCATCATCCGTCGGCGCATGATCGCCACTCCGACCACCATCGACATCGCCAGTTCCGCGCGCAATCTCGCGTCGGGGCCGGACAGGCGAGCGGCGAGGGTGTCGATCATCTGCGTCGAATAGTTCTCGCGCAGCTTGCGGTTGCTCTCTTCACTGACGCCGCTCATGAACAACAAGCTCATGGACAGCGGCTTGTACGACTCCAACGGCTTGGTGAACAGCGAGACCATGCGCTCGCCGAGCGAGTCGTTCGGGGCGTCGAAGACCGTGACCGCCGCTGCCCGGAAGTCGACCAACTCGTCGTACAACTGCTCTTTGGAACCGAAGTACTTGATGATCAGCGGAGCGCTGACGCCTGCGTCTTCGGCGATGTCCTTGAGCGTGATTTCGCGGTACGGCCGAGTCGCGAATGCTTTCCCGGCCGACGCGATGATCTGCGCACGCGTCTGCTCGGACGTACGACGCACCTGCTGACCTTGCTCCGTGCCGCTCATCAAGCGTTCCGCGACAATTCACGACGGCCGGACAATGCCCGACCCAGCGTCAACTCGTCTGCGAATTCGAGATCGCCACCCATCGGAAGACCCGAAGCCAACCGAGACACCGTCAGCCCCGGAATGTCTCGCATCATGCGAACGAGATAGGTAGCTGTCGCCTCACCCTCCGTGTTGGGGTCGGTGGCGATGATGACCTCGGACACGTCGACGCCGTCCTCCTGATTTGCGATGCGAGCCAACAACTCCCGGATACGCAACTGGTCAGGCCCGATCCCCGAGAGCGGATTGAGCGCACCGCCGAGCACGTGGTAACGACCCTTGAACTCACGGGTGCGCTCGACAGCCTGGACGTCCTTCGGTTCCTCCACGACGCAGATCACCGTGCGATCGCGACGTGCGTCGGCGCAGATGCGGCACTTCTCCTGATCGGACACAGTTCCGCACACCGTGCAGAACTGAACGCCGTCACGGATGCGCTGCAATGCATTTTTCAAACGGTCGATCTCGGGAGGCTCCACGGAGAGCAGGTGAAAAGCGATGCGTTGAGCGCTCTTCGGCCCGACTCCGGGAAGCTTCCCGAGTTCGTCGATCAGATCCTGAACCGGACCTTCGTACACGCGTTCTCGTTTCTAGAAGCCGGGGAGACCGGGAAGGCCTCCGCCGAGTCCGCCGGCCAACGGGCCGAGCTTCTCAGCAGCGACTTCCTGTGCTTTGCGCGAAGCGTCCTCGATCGCGCCGATCACCAGATCCTGCAGCGTCTCGACGTCTTCAGGGTCGACGACCTTGGGATCGATCTGCAGACCGACAACCTCGCCGGTGCCCTTGACCGTGGCGACAACCAGTCCGCCACCGGCCTGACCGGTCACTTCGGCCTGAGCCATTTCCTGCTGCGCCGCCATCAATTGCTGCTGCATCTGCTGAGCCTGAGCCAACAGAGCAGACATGTCCGGTGCTCCACCTGGTTGCACGAGCGGTCCTTTCTACAGAGTTATCCCCACCAGCGTAGTCGGTGCGCGCTACCGTGAGCGGGTGCGCCGGAACCAGTCAGACACCGTAAAACCGTCAGGTAGGTCAAACATGGCATCACGTGTGTTCCGCTCCACTGCCCTGATCGCCGTGGTCGGGGCTGGGCTTCTGAGCGCTGCGTGCACGATTCCGACCGAGACTGCCGAGGCCACGACTTCGGTCGAGGTGTCTCCGCTGAGCACTGTGGCCGCTGACGTCCCCGCTGCGCTCACCGGCAAGGTCGTCTTCCTCGATCCCGGGCACAGCGGGGCGAACGACGACAGCATCAACACCCAGGTCCCCACGGGCCGCGGCGGCACCAAGAACTGCCAGACCACCGGCACCAACACCGATGCCGGGTTCCCCGAGCACACCTTCAACTGGGAAGTCGCGAGCCTGGTCAAGAGCGAGCTCGAAGGACAAGGCGCAACTGTCGTCCTGAGTCGACCCGATGACGTCAGCGTCGGATCATGCGTCGACGCACGTGCCGAAGCTGCCAATTCCTCCGGCGCCGACGTAGTGGTGAGCATTCACGCGGACGGCGCAGCAGCGGGGGCCGAGGGCTTCCACGTTTGCTACTCCGCGCCCCCGCTGAATACGGTGCAGGCCGGCCCGTCCGTCGCCTTTGCCGAAACCATGCGCGACTCACTCGTCACCGCCGGGCTCACCCCGTCGACCTACATCGGTGACGGCGGGTTGGCGCCACGCGCCGATCTGACGGGTCTCAATCTGTCGCAGCGGCCGTCGATTCTGGTCGAACTCGGCAACATGCGAAATGCCGACGAGGCAGCGCGCATGACGAGCCCGGACGGTCAGCAGGAGTACGCAACCGCCGTCACCAGCGGAGTCACCGCCTTCCTGACAACCCCCTGACCTGGCTTCTGTGGAGAAATCCTGATTGTCCACAGGAAAGTCGGCACCGCCCCGCTAGCCAGCTCACCTGGATACGGTTCTGCCATGGGGCCGATACTTCAGGTAGATTTCGCTGCTCTGCAGCAACTTTCAGCTGATCTGTCTCGAATTGCGGATCAGATCTCGGGGATCGATTCCGCCGGCCCGATTTTCGAAGCCGCGGCGGCCCTGAATTCGTCCGCTGTCGCGGCGGTGTCGACTGGGAATGCCGGCGTCATCGCCGACGCGTACCGGCACCTGGCTACGCAATTGGGACTCATGGCGTCGGGAACCGCTGCCGCAGCACGTCTGTACGACGCTGCCGAGGGCGAAGTGGTGTCCGAACTGCGCGGAGCCTACTGATGCAGCCCACCGTCTCTCAGCTTCGAACGTGGTCACCGGAGAAATTGCGCACGAGCACTTCGGAACTGATCGACATCGACCGGCAGATCGAAGCTCTCGGCAATGACGCCGGACGCAGCATCGACGCCGTCCGCGAATTCTGGCAGGGACAAGCGTCGAGCGCGGCGGCAGTGCAGTGGTCTGGCATCTCGCTTTCCTCGTCGCGGCTGTCGATTGCGGTTCGCGTAGTTGCGGATCTGTATGGCGGAGCGGCCAATACGATCGGGGCGGCGCGAAAATCAGTTCTGGACCTGGTCGAGGAGGCGACTCTCGAACACGGCTTGACGGTGTCAGACAGTGGAGCTGTATCGGCGCCTGAGGCGAAGCAGCCGTGGAATCTGGCCGACGTCATGCAAGAATCCGAAAACGCCACGGCTGCAGAGATTTTTCAGCAGAGGATCTCCACTGCATTGACGGCACTCGACGATGAAGACAACCGGGCCGCGACTGCTCTGGGTGAGGCATTCCGGGAGATCGGATCACTCCTTGGCAATCAGACTGATCGCCTCAACCGCACTGTCGTCGACATCATCGATGGGAGGTCGACACTCCCCGGGACACCAACGGAGCTACACCGACTGTGGGAATCGCTCACTCCCAACGAGAAAGACGCGTTGGCGAGGTGGGATCCGTCCATCGGTAGCCGCGACGGCCTTCCCGCTCTAGACCGGGACTACTACAACCGGCGGTACCTCTCTGCGCTCGAGCAGTTGCCGGATCGAACGGTAGCTGCCGGATACACGGCCGTGCGCGGCGAACTGCGACCGGACACGTTCCTTCTCTCGGTCACGGATGGGCACGCCGTAGTGGCAGTCGGTGATCCCGATGCCGCCGACAACGTCGCAACACTGGTTCCCGGAACCGGCTCCGGGCTGTCGGGCGTCGGCGGAGATCTGCAACGAACCAAGGCCATGTACGACGCGGCGGTCGCGGCGGCGCCAACGGAAGCCACATCAGTGATCCTGTGGTCCGGATACGACGCTCCCCCAGGCATTCCCGATGCAGCCTCGGATCGGTACGCCAACTCCGCGGCGCCGAGGCTGGACAGCTTCCAGGACGGGTTACGAACCTCGCATGACGGTCAGCCGTCGCACAACGTGGTGATCGGTCATTCCTACGGCAGCACCGTCGTCGGTGCTGCGACTACCCGTGGCGCTTCTCTCGACGTCGACGAACTGGTTTTTGTCGCAAGTCCTGGCGTCGATGTCGAGCGTGTGAACGAACTGAGCCTGGACGGCGTCGACTCGGACGAGGTGGCGCGCCATGTTCATTCGACGACGGCCTTCTGGGATCCGGTCCAATTGATCCCCAAGATCCTCGGAGTCCACGGGTTCGACCCGTCGGATCCGGAATTCGGCGCGCAGATATTCGCCGGATCACCCGGGCAGCCTGGGTTCGGAGTTCACAGCGACTACTGGGAAAGCGGAAACCCCGCACTCACCGAATTGGGGCGGATCATTACCGGCCCATGAAAGAAGGCGCCGTACCGGTGAAGGTACGACGCCATCTCGGTGATGCAGGATCAGTTAGACGAGTTCGCGCTTGAGGTTGTCAAGGACCTGGGCCTGGATGCGCTGCAGACCCTTCGGGGCGAACGTGCGCTCGAAGAAACCGCCGATACCGGTGGCACCCTGCCACTGGGTGAGCGTCGTCACCGTCGTTCCGGTGCCGTTGGGGGCAACGGTCCAGGTGGTGACGAGACTGGAGTTCGCGTCCTTCTCGGTGATGACGTTGCCGTCGACCGTAACGGTGGCCTTGACGTTGCGCGAGCGCTTTTCCGTCGCCTTCAGCGTCCACTGCGCGACGGTGCCGTCACCCTGGCCGCCTTCGACGACCTTGTAGTCGAGGTACTGCTCGGACAGGATCCGCGGGCGAACCGTCTCGTAGTCCGCGAGCGCCGCGAGCACCTTGTCGGGTGCTGCTGTGACGACTATCGAACTCATTGCATTGACCTGACCCATATGCCCTACGTCTCCTTGCTCGACCAACGCGGCTCGATACCGCGAATGACTACCCGAATCCGCACCTCGAACTGCGCAGATATTCCTTTCCATACTGCCTGCTGCGCCCGGGTATCTCGACCATCTACCCATTCCGTGTGAGCTGGTTCACCACTCGGAGCATTTACCGAGTTCGATTGCAACAACTCGATCAAATTCGGGCATTAATACCCCTCCGGATAGCTTGCACACGCAACTACCGATAGCGTCAGGGTGTGACTCTCTCGTTCAATGGGGTAGTTCAGAAGTTAGATCGAATCCGGACAAAGCAAGGCCCGGGTTCCGATGCTGCGCGTGAAATGGGGTTCGAGCAGCACAGAGAAGGCGTCGAACGCCTACTCGCGTCATACCGCGCCATTCCCGCCGATGCTTCTGTACGCCTGGCAAAGAAGACATCCAATCTGTTCCGCGCTCGCGCCAAGACGTCGGCCCCCGGCCTCGACGTCAGCGGTCTGGCAGGTGTCATCGCCGTCGATGCGCAGGCGCACACAGCCGACGTCGCCGGCATGTGCACCTACGAAGACCTCGTCGACGCGACACTGCCCTACGGTCTGGCGCCACTGGTCGTACCTCAACTCAAGACCATCACCCTGGGCGGTGCGGTGACGGGCCTGGGCATCGAGTCCACCTCGTTCCGCAACGGCCTGCCACACGAGTCGGTGCTCGAAATCGACGTACTGACCGGGAGCGGCGAGATCATCACCGCTACGCCGGACGGCGAACATGCCGAACTGTTCTTTGGTTTCCCCAATTCCTACGGCACACTTGGCTATTCGACGCGATTGAAGATCGCACTCGAACCCGTCAAGAAGTACGTCGCCCTGCGTCACGTGCGCTTCGATTCGTTGAAGAAGCTCGAAGAAACGATGGATCGCATCGTCACCGAGCGCGAGTACGACGGGATCGCCGTCGACTACCTCGACGGGGTGGTCTTCACCGATTCCGAGAGCTACCTCACACTCGGCGTACAAACCGACGAGGAAGGCCCGGTCAGCGATTACACCGACCAGGACATCTTCTACCGGTCGATCCAGCATCCGTCACTCACACAGCCCAAGACGGATCGCTTGACCATTCGGAACTACCTGTGGCGCTGGGACACCGACTGGTTCTGGTGCTCACGGGCTTTCGGTGCACAGAACCCGAAGATTCGACGCTTCTGGCCCAAGCAGTACCTGCGCAGCAGCTTCTACTGGAAGCTGATCGCCCTCGACCACAAGTACGACATCGGAGATCGCCTCGAACAGCGCAAGGGCAAGCCCCCGCGCGAACGCGTCGTCCAGGACGTCGAGGTACCCATCGAACGAACCGCGGACTTCGTCTCGTGGTTCCTCGAGGAAATTCCGATCGAACCACTGTGGTTGTGCCCGTTGCGTCTTCGTGAGCCCAGCCCGGCCGCCGCCTCAGCTTCTCGGCCGTGGCCCCTCTACCCCCTCGAACCCAAGCGCACCTACGTCAACATCGGCTTCTGGTCTTCGGTGCCGATCGTTCCCGGCGAGCGCGAGGGGGCAGCAAATCGACTGATCGAAGAAAAGGTCAGCGATTTCGACGGACACAAATCGCTCTACTCCGACTCCTACTACTCGAAGGAAGACTTCGAGGAGCTGTACTACGGCGGCGACCGGTACATCGGACTCAAGGAACGCTACGACCCGAAATCCCGTTTATTGGATCTATTCTCTAAGGCGGTGCAACGTAAATGACCACGTTCAAAGACTCCAAAAGCCAGGACAAGCTCTCTATTGCCGAGATTCTCGAGACGCTTTCTGACGGCATGCTGCCGCTTCGATTCACCGCGTACGACGGCAGCACCGCCGGTCCCGAAGATGCCGACTACGGACTGCACCTCAAGTCGACTCGCGGAACCACTTATCTCGCAACGGCGCCCGGCGACCTCGGCATGGCCCGCGCGTACGTCTCCGGCGATCTCGAAGCCGAGGGTGTTCACCCCGGTGATCCGTACGAGATCCTGCGCATCATGGGTGACGAACTCCACCTCAAGCGCCCGTCGGCACTGACACTCGCCAGCATCACCCGCTCACTGGGCTGGGATCTGTTGCGGCCCATCGCCCCGCCGCCCCAGGAACACCTTCCTCGCTGGCGTCGCGTCGCAGAAGGACTGCGTCACTCCAAGACTCGTGACGCCGAAGTCATCCATCACCATTACGACGTCTCCAACACCTTCTACGAGTACGTCCTCGGCCCGTCCATGACGTACACCTGTGCCGCCTACGACAATGCGGAACAGACGCTCGAAGAAGCCCAGGAGAACAAGTACCGCCTGGTGTTCGAGAAGCTCGGACTCCAGAAGGGTGATCGACTTCTCGACATCGGTTGCGGCTGGGGCTCGATGGTTCGCTATGCGGCCCGACGCGGCGTCAAGGTGATCGGCGTGACTCTCTCACGCGAGCAAGCGGATTGGGCACAGAAGGCCATCGAGGACGAGGGCCTCGCCGATCTCGCCCAGGTCCGTTTCTCCGACTACCGCGACGTGGCCGAAACCGGATTCGACGCAGTGTCCTCCATCGGCCTGACCGAGCACATCGGCGTCGGAAACTACCCGGCGTACTTCGAGTTCCTCAAGGGCAAGCTGCGTGAAGGTGGGCGTCTGCTCAACCACTGCATCACCCGTCCGGACAACCGAAGCAGTGCCAAGGCAGGCGGATTCATCGACCGGTACGTCTTCCCCGACGGGGAGCTCACCGGTTCGGGTCGCATCATCTCCGAGATCCAGAACGTCGGTCTCGAGGTGCGCCACGAGGAGAACCTGCGCGAGCACTACGCACTGACGCTCGCCGGATGGTGCCAGAATCTCGTCGACAACTGGGACGCCTGCGTCGCCGAGGTCGGCGAGGGAACCGCACGCGTCTGGGGCCTGTACATGGCCGGCTCACGACTCGGGTTCGAGCGCAACGTCGTTCAGCTGCACCAGGTTCTGGCCGTCAAGCTCGGCCCCAAGGGTGAGGCGCATGTGCCGCTTCGCCCGTGGTGGAAGGCCTAGGGAGCTCCGCTCCCTGTGAGTGGTTAAGGAGTCTCTGCACTCCTTAACCACTCACAGGCCCCGCAGGGGTTCTCCCCTCTTCTCTCCCAACCTCCCCGCCGCAAGACCATCTCCACCTCGTGCGCAACCTGGCACGGGGTCTTCATCACCTCGTCGAATCCGTAGACCAACCGCGGACGACCTGCCAGCTCTGCCGCGTTGTCACGACGGCGATCACGGAATGCCACCTCGGCCATGGAATGCGCCCACCGACCGTCGAGACGCACGATCAGCGGCACACCCACTTCGCTGTAATCACAATCCTCGTACAGTGTGCGACCGTCGACGCGAACCGGTGATTGGCGTCTGGCCGACGGCAACCCGTGTGCCTGCTCCACATCCACCGCATAGTGATATTCGAGAGTCGATTGCACCCCGTCTGCCAAAAGCTTCACCGCACTTTCGAGGGCCTTCCGGTATCTACGGGGTGAGCGCTCCTCCATGCGTCGGCGGATGTCCGTCAAGCGGATGCGGCCGTTGGTGACTGTGGTGATGAGGCTGACATAGGCCTCGCGCGGAGTCGGTTCTGCGACGGCCAGATCGAGTGCTGTATCAGCCTTGCCGGTGCGCGGCATCTGCGCGTCGACGCCGATGTGACGATGAGCCCTCGAACGGTGGACCACAACGCCGGGATGGAGGACAGTGCCGATCAGGGGTGATGGATGTCGGTCGGCGCCGAGGCCACGAACGAAAGTGGCGGCCTGAGAGATTGCAGACTTCCCGTACGGAACGGTGATATGTACGGGTGCAGTGCTGTCCGGCCGACACATCGACCATTCCTCAGCGGCGGTGCGATGGCTGAGCATCGACGACCCGCCGCCGTACAAGAGCGCGGCCTCGAGTACGGCATACCTGGTCAATGGGCCCGTGGTGACGGAGTAGACGCCGCGAAGAACAGTTTGCCAGCGTCCGACCTCAACTCGTTGTTTCACGCGAGAGCGAGGAAATCCGAGCGTGTGAAGTTGAGTGTGAGTGACCAGTCCGTGCTGAGCATCGACGACGGTCTGCAATGCATCGATTTCTGTATGTGAAGGCATACGACGAGCCTGCAAATACATACAGTCGGATTTCGCCGAGAAAACCAACCTGTGGATAAAGCTGTGCGCGGTTAGGAAGTGTTGAGACTCCCTAACCGCGCACGGGGGCTATGCCCCTAGCGAAGCCGGCGGGGTGAACCGCGGGCCGTACTGCGCAGCGAGTTCCTTTGCACGAGCGACGAAGCCGGCCGTGCCGCCCTCGTATCCGACGATGAACTGGTGAACGCCACCGGTCCAGGCCGGGAATCCGATGCCCATGATGGAGCCGATGTTGGCGTCCGCCGTGGTGATCAGGACGTTCTCGTCGAAGCACTTCTGCGTCTCGATCGCCTCGATGAACAGCATGCGGTCGATGAGGTCCTGGATCGGGGCGTCGGAGGTTCCGGAGTTGAAGTTCTCGCGGAGTCCGGACCACAGGCCGGTGCGCTTGCCCTCGGCGTAATCGTAGAAGCCGGCTCCACCGAGCTTGCCCTTACGATCGAACTTCTCGACGAGGGTGTTGATGACCTCGCCGGCCGGATCTGCCGGCAGTTCCTTGCCCTCGGCCTTGGCGGCGTCGGCAGATTCCTTGCGAATCTTCTGCATGAGGGTGAGGTTGAGCTCATCCGAAAGCTGAAGCGGCGCAGCCGGGTAACCGGCCTGCATACCGGCCTGCTCGATGGTGGCAGGCTCGACACCCTCGGCGAGCATGCCGATGGCCTCGTTGATGAAGGTGCCGATGACACGTGAGGTGAAGAAGCCACGCGAGTCGTTGACCACGATCGGCGTCTTGCGGATCGCCTGGACGTAGTCGAACACGCGAGCCAGAGTCTCGTCGGAAGTCTTCTCACCGCGGATGATCTCCACCAGCGGCATCTTGTCGACGGGCGAGAAGAAGTGGATGCCGATGAAGTCTTCCTGACGCTTCACGCCGGTGGCGAGACCCGTGATGGGCAGCGTCGAGGTGTTCGAGCCCAGCAGTGCCTTGGGATCGACGATGTCCTCGATCTCCTGGAACACCTTGTGCTTGAGTTCCTGGCTCTCGAAGACCGCTTCGATGACGAAGTCGACGCCGGCGAAATCTGCCGGGTCAGCCGTCGGGGTGATCTTGGCGAGGAGTGCGTCGGACTTCTCCTGCGTGGTCTTGCCGCGCGAGAGTGCCTTGGCCTCAATGCCTTCGGCGTACGCCTTGCCCTTGTTGGCAGCCTCGATGCTGACGTCCTTGAGGACGACGTCGAAGCCGGCCTTCGCGGAGACGTACGCGATGCCCGCGCCCATCATGCCCGCGCCGAGGACGCCGACCTTCTTGATGGTGGACTTCTCGATGCCTGCCGGACGTGAACCGCCGCCGTTGATCGACTGCAGGTCGAAAAAGAACGCCTGAATCATGTTCTTCGCGACGCGGCCGGTCACCAGCGAGGTGAAGTAGCGAGCCTCGATGAGGAGCGCGTTGTCGATGTCGACCTGCGAGCCTTCGACGGCTGCGGCCATGATGGCGCGCGGAGCCGGCATCGGAGCACCCTTGAGCTGCTTACGCAGGTTCGCGGGGAACGCCGGAAGGTTGGCAGCGAATGCCGGGGTGGACGGGGTTCCGCCAGGGATCTTGTAGCCCTTGACATCCCACGGCTGAACGCCGCCTTCGGGGTTGGCCTTGATCCATGCCTTCGCAGCCGGAACCAGTTCTTCTACCGAGCCGACGACCTCGTCGATGAGGCCGACTTCCTTGGCCTGAACGGGTCCACGCTGCTGCCCCTGGAGCAGGACGCCCATGAGCGCGTTCTGCAGACCGAGCATCCGCACGGTGCGCACGACGCCGCCGCCGCCGGGCAGCAGGCCGAGGGTGACCTCGGGCAGGCCGATCTTGACGCCCTTGACGTCTGCCGCGATGCGGTGGTGGGTCGCGAGAGCGATCTCGAGGCCGCCGCCGAGGGCCGCGCCGTTGATGGCGGCGACTACCGGCTTGCCGAGAGTTTCGAGGCGACGCAGGTCTGCCTTGATCTCGACGCTGTGGTTGTAGATCTCCTCGGCCTGCTCGGGGCCGACCTTGATCATGTTCTTGAGGTCGCCACCGGCGAAGAAGGTCTTCTTGCCTGAGGTGATGACGGCACCGGTGATGGAGTCCTTCTCGGCGACCAGGCGGTCGACGGTGGCCTTCATCGACGCGATGTACGCGTCGTTCATGGTGTTTGCGCCCTGGTTGGGATCGTTGATGGTGAGCACGACGATGCCGTCGGCGTCCTGGTCCCAGTTGATGATGTTCTGATCAGTCACTTTGCTTGACTCCTGGTAAGCCTCGTTGGAAGGACGGACGCCGCGTCAGACGCGCTCGATGATGGTGGCAACGCCCATACCGCCGCCGATGCACAGGGTGATGAGGGCGCGCTTGCCGCCACGACGCTCGAGCTCGTCGACCATCGTTCCGGTGATCATCGCGCCGGTTGCACCGAGCGGGTGACCCATGGCGATCGCGCCACCGTTGACGTTGAGCTTCTCGTCCGGGATGTTCAGGTCCTTCTGGAACTTCAGGACGACGGAAGCGAATGCCTCGTTGATCTCGAAGAGGTCGATGTCGTCGACCGTCAGGCCGGCAGCTGCCAGAACCTTCTTCGACGCCGGCGTCGGGCCGGTGAGCATGATGGTGGAGTCGGCGCCGCTGGTGGCGGTGGCGACGACGCGAGCGCGCGGCGTCAGACCCATGTCCTTGCCGGCCTGCTCGCTACCGACGAGCACGAGGGCAGCGCCGTCGACGATTCCCGAGCTGTTGCCGCCGTGGTGAACGTGGTTGATCTTCTCGACCCAGTGGTACTTCTGCAGCGATACGGCGTCGAATCCGCCGATTTCACCGATCACACCGAACGCGGAAGCCAGGCCGGCAAGGTTCTCGGCCGTGGTGCCCGGACGCATGTGCTCGTCGTTGTCGAGGATGGTGATGCCGTTGATGTCCTTGACCGGCACTACCGACTTGGCGAAGTATCCGCCGGTCCACGCCTTGGCGGCGAGGTCCTGCGAGCGCACGGCGTATGCATCGACGTCGTCACGCGAGAAGCCCTCGATGGTGGCGATGAGGTCTGCGCCGACGCCCTGCGGCACGAAGTAGTTGTCGTAGTTGGTGGCGGGGTCGAGCGCCCACGGTCCACCGTCGGATCCCATCGGAACGCGGGACATCGACTCGACGCCACCGGCGATCACCAGTTCGTCCCAGCCGGACCGAACCTTCTGAGCTGCCATGTTGACGGCTTCGAGGCCGGAAGCGCAGAAACGGTTGAGCTGAACGCCGCCGACGGTGTCCGGCAGTCCCGCATCGTTGACTGCAACGCGGGCGATGTCCATTCCCTGATCGCCAACGGGGGTGACGACGCCCAGGATGAGGTCGGAGATCCGATCCTCGTCGAGGTCGGGAAAGCGCACGCGCAGTTCCTGGATCAGACCCGTGACCAGCGAGATCGGCTTGACCGAGTGCAACGACCCGGTCTTCTTGCCGCGGCCTCGCGGGGTACGGATGGCTTCATAAATGAATGCCTCTGTGGTCACTGTGAGGTGTTCCTTCCGTGTAATTCGTCGAACCGGTCTGCAGATCGTCCGCGCCGCCTTCGGTGGTGGCGCATGGCCGAGGTACAGACCTCAGCCCTTTCACTGTAGAACGTGTTCCAAATTCATGGGAAGGACCGAAGCGATCCTGCTAGGTGACCGAGGTGATCCGACGCGCGAACGCCTGCCCGCTTCGGTTCATTTCGAGAGCGCCCCCGGAAGCACTCACGGCACGATGCGATACGGCAACATCATGTCGTGATCTTCGTGATCGAGTAGATGGCAATGCCACACGTATCCCTGGAGCCGACCGGTGTTACTCGCGTCGTGGTTGCTCATGCCGTGGTTACTCATACCGTGGTGCCCGTTTCCCTGATGCGCCTGATCACCGCCCGTCATCCCACCGCCCGTCATCACAGCGCTCGGAAGACGATCGAACATCGCGTCGGGATCGAAACCCAGCTCATCCTCGGTGGGGAATCGCACGATGATCCGGGTGACAGTGCCGCCGTCCACCCTGACGGTGTCCTTCATCCCCGCTTCCCACGGCGCCGGCGCGATCATCGGCCCCGCCTCGAACCCGTCGGGCGACGGAGTCCACTTGTTGCCGATCACCGGCTGCGGATGGCGGATCAAGTACTCCAGCGTCCGCATCGGTGTCCTGCCGAGAATCCGGAAATTCACCAGGTGCAGGTGTATCGGATGCGGGTCCGGCGTGGTGTTGACGATGTTCCACTGCTCGACGGTGCCTTGCCGCGGCCTCTCGACGTCCGTGGTGCTGAACGTCAGGTTGTTCAGCGTCATCTGAGCCGGTGGATTCCGCAGTTCCAGTTGCTGGCTCACTGTCACCGTGCGAATTACCGTCGGCTGCTCCAACGGGGCGAGAACGTCACGTTGTCGGCGCCCACCGCGCAGTTGCGACGGAACACCACCGGTGAATCCGCGCCTGGAGTCGCCGCGGAACCGGCAGAACAGCGGCATAGTCACTTCACCGATGACAGCGGCGGGTAGCGGGGGCGCCTCGTCGTTGCGAAGCTCCACCGTCGAACCCTCCGACAGTCCGGTGAAATCGACGAGGAGGTCGTACCGCTCCCCCGGTGCGCAGCGGAAGGCATTGACCGCGACGGGTGCGTCGAGCATTCCGGCGTCGTTGCCGATGACCCAGAACGTCATCATGTTCGAGAAGTGAAGATTCCACACACTTGCCGACGACGCATTGACGATGCGGAAGCGGTAAAGGCCCCGAGCCACAGACAGTTCCGGCCACACCTTGCCGTTGACCAAGCCGACGTCGCCAACCGCGCCGCCTTCCCACGATCCTTCCGGGATCAAGATGGTGGATCGGCCGTTCTGGGCGCCTGTCGGCGTGAAGATCTTCTCCTGCAGGATCAACGGGATCTCGAATTCCTCGGCCGGCAACCCCAACGGATTTCCCAGTTTGCCGGTGTCGAATTCATCCCTGATCAGATAGTTGCCGATCAGACCGGCGTAGACGTTGAGCCGGGTGATGCCCATCGCGTGATCGTGATACCAGAGGTGGGCGGCTTCCTGACCGTGCGAAAAGTGATGCATCGCAGCCTGTCCCGGCATCACCAGCAGTTCCGGGTGGCCGTCGCTCTCAGGTGAAGTGACTCCACCGTGCAAGTGCAACGACGTCGGCGGTTTCGCACGAAAGTCGGCCTGCATTCCGTGCAGCGTCATATCCATGTCCGCTGCCAACGGATGTCCGGTCAGATCGTTCTCGAACGTCAACATGATCGGCTCGCCGGAATGCGCCTCGACGGTCGGGCCCAGATAACCGCCACCGATCTCTCCGCTGCGGTACGACAGTGCCGGGGACGATGGAAAGTCCCGATGAAAGGCATGTTGCCCCACTTGCGCTGTCAGCGTGATCTCGTTTCCGGAAAGCGTCGACAACGAGGGTAGTTCGTCACAAAACGGCTCGAACTCCGGCGAATGAAAAATCAACGGCGACTCGATGTCCGCGCTCCCGGTTGGAACAGCACTTGCCTTTGTACCCAATGCAACCGCCACCGTGCCGACTGCCGACCCCTTCAGAACCGACCTTCTCGAAACCCCGATACCCATACATACCCCTCCCCATCGAAACGGGTTGCGTTCTCCGGCAAGGAAAACGCAACCCGTCTCTCCACTTCGATCTCGGAAAATCCCCCGTCTACTTTCCGTCGATCGCCTCCAGCACCGAATCGATCAGTGACTGCGGAAGTTTCGACGGCGGAGAGATTTCCAGTTCTCCCGGAGCGCCCGGCATCGTCCAGACAGTTCTGTGCCGAGCGATCGCGAGCTTCTCCCGTGATCCGTCCTGATTGACCTTGAAGTACTCGAACTCGAGGTCGATCCCCCTCTCGTAGAGGGCAGTCAAGGACATCGTGACCAGGACGTCGTCGAACGGCATGACCTCGCGCAGATGCTCAACTCTGGTGTGCACACAACGCAGTTCCCCGAGAGCGCCTCTGGCCGCCATGGCCTCACGCTGAGAACGGGCGAGGAACTTGTCCCGAACCCTCGACTGCCAGATGTAATAGTTACCGAAGTAGATGTTGCCCACGACGTTTCCGTCCTGCATCGTCGTCGAGAACACCTCGGATTCGAGCAGGTACGGATTGCGCGGCACCATCGGAGCCGAGCGGATCAAGGAACCACGATCGACGTCCTTCGGTTGTGTGGGGACAGCGACGTTCTTCGCCCCCGTCGGAATCGTCATCGGCTCGATGAAATCGTGGAAGTACTGCGGCATCGGCCGTGCCGCCACCACACCGTGGGAGAGGATTTCCACCCACGTCGTCTGCATCGCACTCCACCCGATGTGAGTGCGCGTCTCGCCGTCGACCCGGCACCATTCGACATGCAGATTGGTGGTTGCCCGATCCGGACCGGTGAGCTCGGTGATCCAGATCGTCCCCTCGACAATGTCGTCGGTGTACAGGTTCGCATCGATGAACACCTCGGAGTTGTTGGTCACCATGCCCCAACGACCCGTCGCCATGTCCTCCACGATCTGCTTCGAGATCGGTCCGGTTCCCCTCTCTCGCAAAGCGCCCAACCACAGCGCGAAGCTCGCGAACCCCACTGATCCACCGACGTTGCACGCGTCCCGGAACCCGACGGGGAACCGGATCGACACCGCCGGGTAGCCGCTCCGAGCCACCACATGCACGTCGGAGCCGTAGGCCATCGGATCGAACTGCGCGAGAGACTTCGCCGACAACGGGCCGGTGTCGAACTGTGGTGCCGGGTCCTGCGCCGACTCTTCGGCATCCGCCTCGTCCGAAACACGCTCTTCGGCATCCGCCTCATCGGTCACGAAAGCGAGAATCCGCTCCTCGTTGTCCGTCAACAGAGCCGGAAAGGTCAGAACCACCACGCTTCCCTCTGCGCCGCCGCGGAAGGTCACTGCGTCTTCCTCCCTGGCGCCCATCGCCAGAGAAACCGACATCTGCCCCGTGGCCTTTCGGATCGCCTCGGCCGCCGCCCACAGCCTGGTTCCCGCACGATCGAGTGATTCGCCGCCTGCGATCAACTCGTCGAGCAGCGGAATCCGCGCCGAACCCAGAAGCGCCTTCCACTGCACGACGGTTCGGGAGCGAATCGGTTCGATGTCACACCCCTGAGGCCAGTCGCCGGCCGAACTGAGTGACTTGCTGCCGTCGTGCGAGAGCGAGACATCCACAGAGGGCGGAATATCACCGACAACGACGGGCTTTCCGGTTTCCTGCCATTCGATGGCAAAGGCATTACTCATTTGATCACCACATCCTCATCGAGATGAATGTTCACGGCCGCCTCGGCGATCGGTTTCTCCTGCTCGTGGCGTTCCGACTTGGTCAACTCGTGAATCCCCGGGGTGTGCGCGACCACAACCCGCGGGCTCTTCACTCCCAACGCCCGGCTGTGTTGCGCGAGCTTGTCGAGAATGATCTGTGCGTCGCGCGCAGTCGGATCCGCGATTTCCTCAGCCGTAGGACGGCTTTCGTCGTGGGAGAGAATCTGGGAGCGATATCCCTCGAGCTGCATCACCACTCGTCCGTCCTTCACCACCGCCACGTCGGCTTGCATGTGGGTCTCTGTCTGCACCTTGTCGTAGGCGTACGCGGTGAACGAACGAGCCTCGAATCGTCCGTCGTACATGTCGATTCGCGCAATGTTGACCGGAAGGCAGATCTCCCGCGGAACCATGATCTGGCCCGATTGGAGCAGGGAATCGAGGAAATACGGATCACCGAGGAGGTGCTGCTTACGGTCGGCTCGCGAAATAGCACTGAAGAGAATGTGCTCGGAATCGAGGCTCGAGATCTCTTCGAGTCGGCGGAAATCGCCCTCCTGGAACAGCAACCACGAGTAGAGGTCGTCCAACGGATCGATGTCGAGCACCGGTCGCGGCAACTCCTTCTCGAACTCCGGCAGTGATTCGTCCAGGCCGAAGATGAAGTCGGCCGAGAAATGGGGCCGCCCGTACCCGGTCCGTTCGGTGCCGATCGTGACATGCACCCGCGTTCCTGCGGCATCACGATCCTGCTCCACGACGCTTGCCTTGATCTCGACTCTGGTGCCCTCGACCGTGTCGACGACGATCGGTCGATCCAGTTTGATGTCGTCGATGCGGACGCGACCCAGGGTCACGCGTCCGGTGACATACGCCGCCGCCTGCGACATCGCCTCGAGCCCGAACACCGTCGGAAGCAGCGCCGATCCCTTCCAGACATGATCGAGGACAAAGGGATCCGCCGAGGTGGACAACGTCGTCCGGGTCACCAGTTCTACTTGAGGCTCGAATGTCACCACTTGGTCGATGTAGCGCGACACCGCCGGCAGAACCGGTGCTGCAGGCGCCCAGGTGTCGAGACCGCCGAGTCGACTGGTCACGACGATACGACTCGCCTCGGGTCCGCTGTCGACCAGGCGAAGGAAATGATCCACTCCCGCAGCCGTCGAAATCGGCATGACACCCATCTTCGCGAGGTGGTTGACACTGCCCATGCGGGCGCCCATTCCGGTCTCTCCCCACACGCTGTACGCGAGCGAGAACGTCCGAGTCTTCGGGTGCCCGGCGGCATACCGCACCACCATTTCGTCGAGAAGCTCGTTTCCGTATGCATACCAGCTGTTTCCGGGCATACCTGTGAATCCGATGATGGAAGAGAAGCCCACGAACAGCTTCAAGTCACGATCAGCGAGCGCTTCGACGAAGTTGGCTGCGCCCAGGACCTTAGGTGCAACCTCCTCGAAAGCCGCAGCGCTGTCGACTCTCTCGAACCGCCGCGGAACATTTGCCCCCGCACCGTGGACAAACCCGGTGATCGGCCCCACCTCGACCTCGATCTGGGCGACGACGCCGGCCACCGCCGCGGCATCCGTGACGTTGCAGCGATAGTAGTGAGCGCTCAAACCGGCAGACGTGAAGTCCGCAAGAGTGGAGGCGATTTCGTCGCCCGCTTGTCGCTGAGAGCTTCCGATCAGCACCAGTTCGGCGCCGGTCTTTCGACCGAGGGCCAGAGCACATTGGGCCATGATGCCTTTCGCGCCACCGGTCACGACCACGACATCCGAACTTCCCAATCCGCTTTCGCGGACGGTGTAGTCGTTCGAGGCGAGAACCCGCGGTTGCAGTGCCGTGCGTCCCATCTCGGCGTCGTAAGTCGCGAACACATAGGGTGCAACCGAATCCAACTCGGAGACGACAGTGGCTGCCACCTCCGCGTCCGCAGTCGAGCCGTCGAATCCTATGACGCGCACATCCAGTTCGGGACGCTCGTGATGCACCGAAGCGGTGAACGCCGCCACACTCGGCACCGGCGCTGGATTGCTCAACTCGACATCGGTGAACTGAACCACTGCCAATGTGGTTCGCGCGCCTCCACTTTGCTGCGCCGGAACTATCTTGTACATGTGTTCGATCCCACGGCGCAAGCCGCTTTCGGTGACGGAATCATCGGTCACGCGCGGCATTACGGCAACCACGTGGTGTGCATTCGCAGAAGTGCTGTCGGAGAATGTGCGAATGTCGACCTGAGCACCACGACCTCGAAGTTCGGATTCCAACCTTCCGACCAAACCGGCGTCGTCACCGATGACGACAAACGTCGTGTCCGTGAGGTCTCGGACTCCGTGCAACGCTGTCTCGCTCCGAACCTTTTCCAGGGTGTAATCGCGAACCCAGGTGAAGCTGTCGGCTGATATACCCTTTGCCTTCGCCGGCAGCGCCCGCGTAGCCGGCTGCTGCTGCCCCGACTTCTCCTTCGCGGACCGATCGAGCACTTCGATCAGTTCACCCAGGCTGACGTTGACGAGTTCGGCCGGATCCAAGTCACCCTGAACACCCAACCGTGTTGCCACCGTGGCGATTGCATCGGCGGCCTTGATCGAGTCCATGTTCAGGTCGTCCAGAAGGTGGAGATCGACGTCGAGAGACTCCACCGGAAATCCGGTGTCCTCCGCGATTACCTCGAGCAGTATTCGCGACACGTCCGACTGCGCCGAACTCGCTGCTGGAACGTCAGAACCGGGATGCGGTGATGCCGCAAGGATCAGCGATGCTGCTTCTCCGATGGTGGCGTTGGCCAACTCGGCAGGGTCGAGGTCGACAACCTCGAACTGATGTGCAACCTTCGAAATAGCCTCTGCCGCACTGATCGAGTCGAGATTCAGATCATCGAGCAGACGCAGATCCGTCGTGATCGACTCGGCGGGGAATCCCGTCGTATCGGCGAGGATCCTGATCAGCTCACTTTCCACGGACCCGGCGCCCGCAACAGCCGGCTCTTCGACTACCGGAGCCGAAACCGGCGAAGGAGCTTTCGCTGCTACAGATTCGTGGCCGTTGGTGACTGCCCGCGAAGTCGGAGCAGATGGAACAGATGGAGAAGATGGAGAAGTCGCTCCACTGCCTACATCCGCGCGAATGACGTCGACGAGGAAGGTCCCGCGTCGGCTCAGGTAATCGGCCAGCGCCGCAGCCGGATCCCCGCCGGACGTACCAAGTGCGAGCGGTTCGGGAGCAGAGGTAACCGTCAGCTTCGCCTCGGCCAGGTTCTCGATGAACACCTTCTGATCGGCAGGAACGAATTCGCGCACGAACCGGCCGTCGAAAAGTTCGTTCCAGCGGACCTGAGCGCCGTGTACGTACATCGCGGCCAGTGCGACGTTGAAGTCCTCGTCGCGTCCGGACTTGGACGCAACGGGGAAGCAGCGCACGCCGTCGGTCCCATTGATCGCCTTGGTGAGCCCGGTCAGCACACGGCCGGGTCCGACCTCGACGAGCAGGTCCACTTCCTGCGAGATCCCACTTACCGTCTTGACCCAGTCAACCGGTGAGACAACCTGTTTGGTGACCAGTTCGCGAAGTGCCAGTGGCGTCTGTACGCGTTCCCCTTCGACGCAGGAATACACGGGGCAAGTCAACGAATCGACTTGCTCGTCAACGGGCGCAGTGGACTTCAGCTCCCGTTCGGCCTCGTTCATCATCTCGGAGTGGAAAGCATTCGACACGGCAAGCGCCTGAGCCGACACTCCGCGCGTCTTCGCGATGGCAACCACATCGTCGACCGCGTCTTTGGTACCCGAAACCACACTCTGCGTGGGCGTATTCAGATTCGCGACGGTCGCGTAACCCTTTGCCTCCGCGATGATCGCCTCAGCCGTCGATCGGTCGCAGGTCAGGCTCGCCATTGCGCCGTTTCCACCACCACTGACAGCCATGGCCGCGCCCTTCGCCGCAGCCAAGGTGATCAGCGTCTTCTGGTCGTAAGCTCCGGCCGCGTAGAGCGCAGTCAACTCCCCGAGACTGTGGCCGGCGACAGCACTGGGTGTGACACCCAATCGGCGGAGGTACTCGAACCAGAGCAGCGACGCCAAGGCGACGGCGGGCTGGGTGAACTGTGTCTGGGCGAGGTCCCGCTTCCACTTCGCCAATTCCGCAGCGTCAGCGCTCTTGACCGGGTTCCGCAGAATCCGCGGCGTGATCGCCTCCGCTCCAACTCCCTCCAACCAGCCGTCCGCCTTGGTCGCCAGTTCGCGCGCCCACTCGAAGCGCTCGATCAGCACGCGAGCCATCTCGAGTTGTTGGGATCCCTGTCCAGGGAACAGGAATCCGATGTCGTGGCGGACGCTGTTAGAGATCGAGATCTCGTTGCTCACCACCTTGACCTGGCCGGAAGCTGGAGCGGAGTTCTCGCAGATCACGGCAAGCTGACGCATGCGTTCGGCCAACTGCGCGGGACGTCCGGCCACCACTGCGGCACGGAAGGGCGCGGTCGGCGAGATCACTCGCGAGAGTTTCGCCGAAAAGTCCAGCAGCTCGGCAACACTCAACGGAACCGCCAGATCTGCAACATCCCGCGCTCGGGTCGCCAAGTCCACCGCGGAATCTGCAGAGAGTACAAATACCTCGGTGTCCTGATACGACGCCATCATCGTGCGGACGTCTTGCGAGGGTGTCAGCTTGCTGGACGGTGCATCAGCCGATTCGATCGCGACGTGGCAGTTGATACCGCCGAAACCCATGGCTTGCGCACCGGCACGCATCTTCTCCGACGGATCTCTGATCTCGCCGTTGACAAGCGGAAAGAGTGCCGGCGCTTCGGTTCCGAACGCCGGGTTCGGGTCGGTGCAACCGGCGAGCGGCGGAAGGATTCGTTGATTGACGGCCATGGTCGCCTTGATCAGCGCAAGGATGCCCGACGCCGCCTTCGTGTGCCCGATCAGCGACTTCAGTGAGGTCATGCCGATGCTACGAGCCTCGACTGGTCCGTCCGTCTGCGCGGCCTGCTGGACGCCGGCCAGTTCGACAGGGTCCCCGACGGGAGTACCAGTTCCGTGTCCTTCGACAAAGGCAACCTCGCTGGCCGCGAATCCCGCTCCCGAGTATGCGCGACGGATCATTTCGGCCTGAGTTTCGGCGCGGGGCTTGGTAATTCCACCCTTGCCATCGGTGGAGATGCCCCAGCCGCGAATCGTCGCGTACACGTAGTCGCCGTCCGCCCTGGCGTCCTCGAGTCGTTTCAAGGCCACGAATCCGCAACCTTCACCCGGGATGAATCCGCTTCGGCTTGCGTCGTACACGTTCATGTCGCCGCGTGTCAGTGCACCCAAACGGGCGAATCCCACCAGTTCCAAAGGATCCAGGCTGACGTCGACTCCACCTGCCAATACGAAGTCGGCCGCGCCGGACGCCAGCTTTTCGGCTGCAGTCGCCACCGCGAGCATTCCGGACGCGCACGCACCGTCCACGACGTACCCGCCGCCGTTGAAGTCGAGGTAATTGCAGATACGGCCGGCGATCGTATTCGACAACATGCCGGCCAGAGTGTCTTCACTCGGCTCCACCAACGGGCCTTTGTAGACCTCTTCCATCGTCTCGGCGAGAGCATCGGCGACGGAACTGTCCAACTGGCGCGCTTCGGCTGCCACAGCGAGTGCGCGCTTGACGTAAGGCCAACGCAAACGCATCGACCACATCCGGGATTCTTCACCGGTGAGGGAGTTGCCGACGATTGCGGCGCTGCGTCCAGTTGGCACCGATCCTCGGCTGTAGCCCGCGTCCGTCAAAGCCCCGAGTGCTGTTTCCAGCGCCAACCAGTGTGTGAGATCTGTCGACTTGAAGGTTCGCTCCGGTATCCGGCGACCGACCCAGTCGAATTCGAAACCGTCCATGAACGCGCCGCGGTCGGCGTATGTCTTGTCGACGTCGTCAGGGCTCGCGCTCCAGTAGTCGTCGAGCGACATCCGCGACTCGGGAAACTTTCGGAATTGCATCCGTCGCGCGAGGACGTTCTCCCAAAATCCTTGCAGATCATGGGCACCGGGAGACCACATGCTCATCCCGACTATCGCGATCGCGGGATTAGTTGAATCTTCAGTCATCTTACACTTCCTATTTTCGCGCGCATCCGCGGGAGACTCAATCGACCGAAGACTAACCACGCGTTCAGCCGTGTGTAAAACGCAGATTCACCTCAAGGCATAAACAAATAACAAAGGTCGTTCAGCTCCGTGAACATGTGTCAGCAATTTAACAGCAATCGAGAATTAGCTGTAACTCGGAGTTACTTATTTGCCTCGTCGCCGGTCAAGCAGTGGTTTGAACATCCGTACCGGACACCGGTTTCACGGCCACCTCTTTCTCAAGATCGGCAAATGCTCAGTTGAGTGCGCACCGAAATGCCGCAATGCCGAATATGTGGCCAATTCGCCGAATGTCCCAAATTGGTCGATCACCGCAAAACAAACATCCGACAACTATCAATCTGAACATTCGTGACACACCGAGAATTAGCAACAGCACGCGAATGTCGATCAGACAACGAGAAATTCCAGATATTCTTCGGCGACCATCGTCCGAATCGATGTTTCGTTACACCGGAATTGAGCGAACGAATGTGCCAGCAAACCGGCCACACACAATTCAGCTTTGCCGGGCCGAGCCCGGTGCCCTTTCGACACGTGCGCACACAAAAGGAACGGCACTTATAACAATTCGATCACACAGTGGTGCCGCGGCATTCCGACAGCCGTTTCACGCGCACGGACCGAGTCGGCAACTCAGCTTTCGAGGCGGCGTGCCCCGAGGACGTCCTTGAGGAGTTCCTTTGCAACGTCCTCGGGATCACGTCTGGCAGTCGGATCAGCGGGCTCAGCCGCCTCCGCGAACATCTCGTCCTCGTCCTCCGGCGTTGCAGGCGGAGGAGTTGCCTCGTAGTCGACCTCAGGAGCAGGGGCCGGTCCAGGGTCTTCCGGATAGTCGGGGGCCTCAGGCGGCGGAATGTCGTCCGAATCTCCGCGCTGGGGCTGCGGGGCCTTGGGCTGCTGCGCTGCACGCTCCTGACTGGGGCGCGAGAAGCGGGGCGCAGCGGCCGGGCGGCTCGCAGCTTCTGTCGCCTTGGGTGCGCTCGATGCTGCCGGCGCTGTGGGCGCACCTTCTTGGTACTCGACTTGCCAAGTGCCACCGAACATCTCGGCAAGGACCTCGCAGATGACCGCCGCGTTGTGCGGTTGCGTCACACGAGCACCCAGGACCGGCGAGCCGTGAGCGATGACCACAACATGTCCACGCACGTCGTGAACCGTCGCAGCGGACAGCATGGCCGGAAGAACCTTGTTTCGTTCACCGACCTTGTTGCGCAAGGTGTTCCACGATTCACGGAGGGTCTCGACTGTGGGGCCCGCCGAGACCGGCGCAGCTTCTGCAGCCGCCGGCTCCTCGTACTCGGGCTCGGGCTCGTAGTCGGGTTCCGGCTCGGCAAGCCCGATCAGCTCTTCCGCTTCGACCGGAGCAGGAGCCGGTGGTTCAACCACAGGAGCTTCAACTATTGGAGCTTCGGCAACCGGAGCTTCAACCACTGGTGCTTCTACCACCGGAGCTTCAACCACTGGTGCTTCAACCACCGGAGCTTCAACCACTGGAGCTTCGGCAACCGGCGGTTCCACGATCTCGACGGTGGGAGGCTCGACCGCGGGAGCTGCCGCTACCGGAGGTTCGACGACAGGAGCCTCGACGACCGGCGGCGCCGCCGGAGCCGGGGCGGCTGGTTCCGGCGGTGCCTCAGGCTCGGCCTTGCGTTGGGAGGGCCGTTGGAACTTGGAAGCAATCTCCGGTTCGAGCGGCGGCACGGTCGGTGCCGGCGTTGCTGCCGCGCGAGGGGCAGCGGCAGCCGCGACTCCGGCAGCCGGAATACCTTGTTCCAGGCGCTCGAGCCGCTGCAACACAGCCGACTCGGTGTCGGAGGCCGAAGGAAGCAGCATTCTCGCGCACATCACTTCGAGCAGCAGCCGCGGCGCCGTCGCCCCACGCATTTCACTGAGACCAGCGTGGACGGTTTCGGCGAAACGGGTGAGCGTGGCCGGGCCGACTCGCTGAATCTGTTCACGCATCGTGACCAGCTCGGCCTCCGGCGCATCGACCAACCCTCGTTCGCTTGCATCGGAGACTGCCTGCATCAAAATGAGATCGCGTAGACGTTCGAGGAGATCGAGCGCGAATCGGCGTGGGTCGTGACCGGCGTCCATCACCCGATCGACAGTGCCGAACAAGGCGGCTCCGTCACTGGCAGACAGGGCGTCTACTGCTTCGTCGATGAGCGCGACGTCGGTGACTCCGAGAAGAGAGAGCGCCCGCGGATACGTGACACCTTCTTCGCCGGCTCCCGCGAGCAACTGGTCGAGGACACTCAACGAGTCGCGAGGCGAACCGCCGCCAGCCTTGATGACCAGGGGATAAACAGCAGGCTCGACCGGTACGCCTTCCTGTGCGCAGATCTTTTCCAGGAGTCCGCGCATGGTCGACGGCGCCAACAGGCGGAACGGGTAGTGGTGTGTACGCGAACGGATGGTCGGGAGAACCTTTTCCGGTTCCGTCGTCGCAAAGATGAAGATGAGGTGCTCCGGCGGCTCTTCGACGATCTTGAGCAGCGCGTTGAAGCCCGCCGCCGTCACCATGTGTGCCTCGTCGATGATGAAGACGCGGTAGCGAGAAGCGGCGGGGGCGTGGAACGCCTTGTCTCGGAGTTCTCGGGTGTCGTCGACGCCACCGTGACTTGCGGCGTCGAGTTCCGTCACGTCCAGGTTGCCTGTGCCGCCCGGGCCAAGCGAAACGCACGAGTCGCATACATCGCACGGCGTCGACGTCGGTCCCTGCTCACAGTTCAGCGAACGCGCCAGGATTCGCGCCGACGACGTCTTTCCACAGCCACGCGGGCCGGAAAACAGATAGGCATGGTTGATGCGTCCGGTGTCGAGGGCCGTGCTGAGCGGTGCGGTGACATGCTCCTGCCCCACCACCTCGGCGAAGGACGCGGGTCGATACTTCCGGTACAGGGCCACGCGCAAAGACTACCGGCGACCCACGACAGGTGATCCGGTGCGGGTGCAACGCCGACTTCTCCCGAAACATGTTCGCAACACAATCGCAGTGCGGAGGAAACCGCACGCACCCATCGTGGGTTCCGTGCACGCGGGCTGGTCCGCATGCGTGAGGAGAAAACTGTGCCCGCCACCATCGATGCCGGAGCAACTGCCTGGTTGCTCGTCAGTACTGCACTCGTACTTCTGATGACGCCAGGACTCGCGCTCTTCTACGGCGGCATGGTCCGCTCGACCGGCGTGCTCAACATGATCATGATGAGCTTCGTCTCCATCGCACTCGTCACGGTCGCGTGGTTGTTCGTGGGCTACAGCCTCGTGTTCGGCGACGATCACGGTGGCATCATCGGCGGACTCGAACACATCGGCATGGCGGGCATCGACCCGTCGACCGTGCACGGGAATGTCCCGGAAGTGTTGTTCGCAACCTTCCAATTGACGTTCGCAATCCTTACTGCAGCACTCATCAGTGGTGCGATCGCCGACCGCGCGAAGTTCTCCGCCTGGATGATCTTCGTCCCCATCTGGTCCTTGCTCGTCTATGTCCCCGTCGCTCACTGGGTGTGGAATCCGCAGGGATGGCTCGCCCAGATGGGCGCACTCGACTACGCCGGTGGCCTTGTGGTCGAAATCGTGTCCGGAGCGTCAGGCCTGGCATTGGCACTGGTCCTCGGCCAGCGGATGGGTTTCAAGGCCGAGTCGATGCGTCCGCACAATCTGCCGTTCGTCCTGCTCGGCGTCGGTCTGCTCTGGTTCGGTTGGTTCGGATTCAACGCCGGGTCGGCCCTTGCGGCCGACGGTATGGCCTCGCAGATCTTCCTCAACACACTCGTCGCCGGCTGTACCGGACTACTCGGCTGGCTGTTCGTCGAGCAGAACCGTGACGGACACCCCACGACGTTCGGCGCAGCTTCGGGCGTCGTAGCCGGTCTGGTCGCGATCACCCCGTCGTGCGGAACGGTGAACATGTTCGGTGCGCTCGTCATCGGTCTGATCGCGGGCATCGTCTGCTCGTACGCCGTGGGATGGAAGCACAAGCTCGGCTACGACGACTCCCTCGACGTCGTCGGCGTGCACCTCGTCGGCGGAATCGTCGGCTCGTTGCTGATCGGACTCCTCGCGACGGCCGTGATGACGGGCGGTCCGGAAGGTTTGTTCTTCGGCGGTGGATTCGCGCAGCTGGGCAAGCAGTTCGTCGGTGTCGTCGTGGTCGCGCTCTATGCCTTCGGTGTGACCTACGGTCTCGGAAAGCTCATCGACAAGACCTTCGGCTTCCGTATTTCGCGTGAAGACGAGGCCCGCGGAATCGACGTTGCCCTGCACGCGGAGTCCGCCTACGAGCACGGAGTCCTCGGCCACGGTCCGATCGGCGGACAGAACCCGAGCCCGTTCCTCCAGCGTCAGCGTGAGGAACGGGAGAACCGCGAGCGGGACTGACCGCCGTCACCGGTTTGCGATTTCCTCCATCAGGATCGGAACGCCGACATTGCAGGAGTGAATCCCGACGACGGTGGTCAGTTTCAGCACCTCGAGAATCTCCTTCGGGGTCACTCCCATGTCGAGCGCAGCGCGAATATGGCGTCGTACGCCGGGTGCGTACATGTGTGTGCTCGCCGCATCGACGGCTATGCACAGCAACTGGATCACCTGAGGTGACAGCACCCCACTGTTCCAGGGCTGCATTGCTGTCTTCATATACAGCTCGGTCCACTCGGGATCCAGCTCCGAAAGTCCGTCCCACAACGGATTCCAGCCACCCGAATCCTTCATAGCCTGGGTCACGGGAAAAGCTTCACTTGCTCGAACGTCAGTCATCGATCTCCTCAGACAATCGAAAATGCTTGATTCAGTTCACGTTTGAGAATCTTTCCGGTTGCCGTCATCGGTAGCGACGGCACGAACTCGATGCGGCGCGGATATTTGTAGGCGGCCATCTGTTCCCGCGACCATTCCACGAGATCCGATTCGGAGATCTCTTCACTCGGCTCTCGGATCACGAACGCGACAACTTCTTCGCCGAGGCTCGTGTCCGGCACCCCGACGACGGCGACGAGTGAGACGGCTGGGTGGGTGAGCAGAACCTCTTCGATTTCGCGCGGGTAGACGTTGAATCCTCCCCGCACGATCATGTCCTTCGCGCGGTCGACGATGTAGTAATTTCCGTCGGTATCGACCCGTGCCAGATCCCCGGTGCGAAACCATCCGTCGCACATTACTTCCGCCGTCGCCTCGGGTCGGTTGAAATAGCCCTTCATGACGTTGTGCCCGCGAATGGCCAACTCTCCCACTTCATCGGGGCCGGTGATCGTACGCCAAGAGTCATCGACAAGCCGCGCTTCGACGCCCCAGATCGGCACGCCGATCGAACCGGGCCGGGGGTCGCTCTCCGGGTCACTGAACAAGGCCAACGGAGAGGTCTCGGACAACCCGTACCCTTCGAGGATCTGAACACCGAAGCGTTCCCTGAACTGTGTCAAGATTTCGACGGGAAGCGCTGCACCACCGGAGATCGCGCACCGCATGTTCTGTGCAACGGTCTCGATATCCACCCCGGATTTCACTACCTCGTCCAGCACGCCGAGCAGTCCCCAATACATGGTCGGGACGCCCGCGAAGACCGAGATCTTTTCGCGTTCCATGATCTCGAGTGCCGCGGTCGCATCGAAGCGCGGCATCAACACCAAAGTGGCACCGACGCAGATTCCCGCATTCATGGTCACTGTCTGGCCGAACGAGTGGAACAACGGCAAAGTCAGGAGATAACGCTCATGCATGGACGGAACGCTCTCGAACAACCGGTTGGTCGACAGTGCATTCAAGACCATGTTGCAGTGAGTGAGTTCGGCGCCCTTGGGCTTTCCGGTCGTGCCGCTGGTGTAGAGAATGACCGCGGTGTCCGTCGGTTCACGAACAACCGCGGCTGCAGGCGTTTCCGTGCCGGACACGGATGCCAGTGCTTCGCCTAGAGTCTCGACTCCGAGGATCGACGACGGTGCACCCGGCTCGGTGCTGATCACGATCAGGGCCGAACAGGTCTCGCTCTGCTCGAACCCGGCGATGGCGTACTCGGCGATCGGTAATTCGGGACTTCCCTCGAAACAGAAGTACAGCTTCGCTTCCGAATCAGCCAGGTGATAGGCAATTTCGCGCCCCTTGAGCAGGATGTTCAGAGGAACGACGACGCCACCGGCCTTGAGAATGCCGTAGTAGACGATCGGGAACTCGAGAACGTTCGGGCAGGACAACGCCACCTTGTCACCTGGCTCGACACCCCGCGAGACGAGCAGATGGGCGATGCGATTCGCGTAGGCGTCGAACTGCGCATACGTCAGCCTCGCTTCCCCGAGAACCAGCGCATCCCGTTCCGGGTACCGCCGGGCCGAGTCTTCCAGCAGAGCAGCAAGATCAAGCATGACTGTGTTCCTCCTGCGCATCGGAATCCGTGGCATGAGACGAGGCAGCGCGCGACACCGACTCGAGCAGTTCCCGCACCAACGATTCCGCCCGCGGCCAATACCCGTATCCGGACGCCGGATTGAGATGTCCGACCTCACCCAGATCCAGCAACCGACTCCCCCATCCTTCAGCCAAACCCACAACTCGGCGATACCCGGCGAGCGGATCGTTCCGACTCGCCGCGACCGTGCTCGGAAAAGGCAGACGCTGACGCGGTATCGGTAGCCACCCGTTCCGATCGAGCTCCTCGAGAGACGGATAGGACTCGGGTAGAGGAAGTTCGAGATCCGCCGGCGTGACCAGAAGTGCGCCGGCAACATCTCGATGATGCGCCCTCGCCCAGTGGGCAACTGTCATGACTCCGGCGCTGTGCGCGACCAGGACCACCGGGCTGGAAACACTAGTCAACACCTCGTCCAATGCCGCAACCCTGGCATCGCGACTGAGCTTGTCGGTCTCGAGGGGAGGAACCGTCAGAACGTTGTCGAGCCTGCGCGCGAGGTGAGTCTGCCAATGATCCTCGACATGATCGCGCAGGCCGGGAACTATTACTACCGTGGGTGATTCATCCATCAGGAACTCCGAACATCTGCTACTTCAGTGGCGCCGGGGATCTCGGGCCGATTCTGCAACGTAGCCAGCCGCCTCATCCCGGCGGGATAGGCACGCTTGCCGGCTACCAACGCGAGGGCCGCGACGACATAGACGAAGGGCGAAAGCTGTAGAGCGCCGAGAAGACCCAGGTGATCGGCGAGGATGCCGACCACGAAGGGACCGAGCGCCAGCCCAAGAAGGTTGTTGGCAACGGTGAGCGTTCCCATGGCCGACGCTCGAATCGAGTGATGGGTAAGGTTCGCGACCATAGCTGCCGTCGGCCCCGACGAACCGGCGGAGAAGAATGCACCGATACCGAGCAATACGAGTTGCGCTGTCCCCGTATCCAACCGGAGCCCGATACTCAGCGTCACCAACGAGATGGCGCAGTAGACGATGGCGGTGGTCCATTTCCGCGCCGAATCGTCGCGGCTGAATCTATCTGTGATGAACCCGCACACCACCATCCCACTTCCGACCAGGAGGACGAACACGGAAGCTGTGACGCCGGCCTTGTCCGGGGCCAAATCGTAGTAGCGATTGAAGAAGCTCGGCAACCACGCCAGAAGTACAGCGGCGGTGAACATCTGGAGACCACCACCGATGTAGGCGAACAACACGGCGGGATTGGTGAACAGCGAGGACACCGGCGCACGAAAACCGTCGTGTCTCACCGCTTCCCCGGCGGCATCCGGCGCGGCCTCGACGGCGTAAGCGGTGAGCTTCTTCTCGGTGACGAGGGCACGGAACAGCGCAACCAGAATCAGACCGAAGATCGCCATGGCGGCAAAAGACCACCGCCAACTGAACTGGACTGCGATGCACCCACCGATTGCCACACCGATGACCGAACCGAACGATCCACCGGCCATGAAGGCACCGGCAAGAGCTGCGTGCACGCGGGGCGCAAACACACTGAGGACCACGGCGATACCCACGCTGCCGTACGCCGCTTCACCGACACCTACCAAGAATCGGGCGCCCAACATCTGTTCGTAGGTCTGAGCGATTGCGCACAGCAACGTCGCGACACTCCACAACACCGCCATCAAGATCAAGCTCTTGACGCGGCCCCAGCGGTCCGCGAGCAGCGACAACGGGAACGTCAACAGCCCGACCATCAATGCCACCACGCTGCTCAGGGAGGCGAGGTGCGAATCGGAGAGATCCCAGTCCGCTTTCAGGATCGGGAAGACTGCACTGAGCACCTGCCTCGACATGTAGTCCGAGAGCAGAAGACCGAAAGCCAGGGCGAAAACGATCCACGGGTATAACTTTCGTCGTCCGCCGATTCCGAGCGCGGTGTCCACACGTGGCGTGGCGGGAGCTTGCAGTCCCATGACTCTCCTAGAAGTACTCGAGGTAGACGGGGGGGATTCGGGGGTACGAACCGTCGCGGTTCGTACCCCCGGAACTGTTGTACGAGAGGGTGCGAACTCAGGCGTGCTGCGTGAATCCCAGCTGGCCGATCCGGCGGTTGGGCGCGTAACCCAGCTTCGCCAACGTCTCGTCGGTGTCGGCATACGTCTCACCGATCCGGTAGATGTCCCGAGCTTCCTTCGCGGTAGCCACCTCGCGGCCCAATTCGCCTGCAATGCGCACCAACTGCTCGATCTGCTGCACCGACGTCATCTTCTCGCCCTTGCGGCCCCAGATGGTGTCCTCGTTGCCGCAACGAGCGTGCAAGCCCATCGCGATGGCCATCGTGTTCACCGGCAGGACGCTACGCATCAGCGTTTCCAGCGTCAGGCACGCACCGTCGGGAACACGCTGGACGAAGTTCATCATGTTGTACGGGTTGGGGCCGTCGAAGCCGCCGCCGATTGCCACCCATGTGAGGTTGACCGGGCCGGTGTAGATGCCGCGTCGGATCAACCGCTCCACCGTTTCGAGCTGCGGGATACTGGACAACTGGAAATGCGGCTGGATTCCGGCGGCCTGCAACCGGCGCAGGTGCTCTGCCACCCACTCCGGACCGGCGGGCACGGTCATTTCCCGATACGTGTCCGCCAATTCCGGACGCTGCATCGACGTACCCGCGATGTCGTCGTCGGTCATCAGTTCCATGATGTTCATCTGGCTGGTGTTGATCGCGATCGTCACCTGATCGGGAGCCGGCTCCAATTCCGCCAGCATGTGACGCACGTCGTCGGACAACCACTTCGCATCGGCGCCTTCGCCCTCCGGGGCAAACGAGATCGAGCCGCCGACCTGCAGAATCATCTCGGGAACGGCCTCACGCAAGCGGCCGAGAAGCTCGTTGAACTTCGACAGTCGCTTCGAGCCCTTGCCGTCGAGTTCACGCACGTGGATGTGAAGAACGGTGGCACCGGCGTTGAAGCAGTCGACGGCTTGCTGGACATGCTCGTCCATCGACAACGGGAGGTCTTCTGCAAAATCGTCCGGCTCCCACTCCGGTCCGTAGGGAGCAACGGTGATGACAAGCTTGTCCTGGGTTTCGGGGAACAGTGAATCGTCGTGGAAATGCATAGCGTGACTCCGATCGAGTGAATGAATTATCTTCGGGGCTGGGAAGAGAGATCAGAACGGTGCGTCGCCGATGATTCCGGCGCGCTCCATCTTTCGAACCGCGGGCCAGTAGTCCTGCACCGCGTAATGCTGTGTCGACCGGTTGTCCCAGATCGCGACGCTGTTCTCGGTCCAGCGCCACCGAACCTGATACTCGGGAATCTGAGCCTGGCTCGCCAGGTAAGTGAGCAAATTCCCGGCGCCGGGGGCGTAATCGATTCCGTAGCGGACGTTCTCGGGCGTGTGATAGTTCACGAGGTGTGTGGCGAACGAATTGACGAAAAGAATCTTCTCGCCGGTCTCCGGATGTGTTCGTACCACGGGATGTTCGGCGTCGGGAAAGCGTTCCTTCAGCTGGTGCCGCTGATCGATCGGCATCCGAGCGCCGAAGGTCGACTCGATACTGTGCCTGGCACGCAGATCCTTGATCTGCTCCTTGACCCGCGCCGGCAGATTCTCGTAGGCGAGTGCCATGTTCACCCAAATCGTGTCGCCGCCGACCGGAGGTGTTTCCACACAACGCAATACACATCCCATGGGCGGGTTCACGCGCCAGGTGGCGTCGCAGTGATACGCATTCTCGAAATGCTCCGGCGGGCTGTCCAGGTCTTTGTAGATGCGGACCAGGCCCGGGTGGTCGGGGTCGCTGCCCAGGGCCGGATGATCCTCGAGCTCACCGAATCGCTGGGCAAGCTCTACGTGCTCGGCTCTGGAGAAGTTCTGGTCGCGAAAGAACAGAACCTTGTGCTCGAGCAGCAATCCCTTGATCTGGGCAAAGAGTGCAGCATCTCGCGCGACCTCGCCGAGATCCACCCCGGACAACTCTGCCCCGATCGAACAGGTCAATTTCTCGACGTGGATCATGCTGGTCGACGAGGGAAGGTTTTCTGTCAACGTTGCGGTGTTGGTCATGACAATTCCTCTGGGAAGTGCTGTTTCGGTTCAGACGGAGAAGACGGAGGAACCGATACTGCGACCGGACTCCATGTCGTGGTGCGCACGCACCGCATCTTCGAGGGGGTATCGCTGGTTGATCTCGATCGTGATTCGCCCGGATTCGACGTGTGAGAACAGTTCGCCCGCCAATTCGGCACGTTCCTCGGGATCTGCGATGTAATCGGCAAGTGCCGGACGTGTGAGGAAGAGAGATCCCTTGACGGCCAACTGCATTGCCTGAATCGGCGGAGTCGGCCCGGACGCCGTTCCGAAGCACACCAGCAGCCCGCGCCTGGCAAGGCAATCGAGAGAGATGTCGAACGTGGATTGCCCGATACTGTCGTAGACAACCGGCACGCCGACGCCCCCGGTGATCTCCTTGACACGCGCTACGACGTCCTCGCGGGTGTAGATGACGACTTCATCGCACCCGTGAGCTCGGGCAACGCTCGCCTTCTCGTCGCTCGACACCGTTCCGATCACTTTGATTCCCAACAGTTTTGCCCACTGGGTGAAGATCAGTCCAACCCCGCCCGCCGCAGCATGCAGCAACACGGTGTCTCCCGCTTTCAACGGGTAGATGCGACGCAGAAGGTAGGCGGCGGTCAGTCCTCGCATGGTCATGGCGGCCGCGGTGTCGAAGGCGATGCCGTCGGGTAGCGCGATCAGGTCGGACGACGCCATGATCCGCTCGGTGGCATACGCGCCCAGCGGACTGCCGGTGTAGGTCACGCGGTCCCCCACTGCAAAATCGACTACTCCCTCGCCGATCTCTTCGACCACACCGGCGCCCTCAACGCCCATCCCGGCAGGCAATTGCGCAGGATAGAGGCCACTTCGAAAGTAGGTGTCGGCGAAGTTCAACCCCACCGCTTCATGACGAACCCGAATCTCTCCGGCACCCGGTCGTCCTACCTCGATCTCTTCCCAACGCATGACGGACGGTGTGCCGATCTCATGGAACCGAATGGCGTTTGCCATCAATGCTCTCCAATTCTGTGGGCGGGCTCGACTCGATTACGGTCGAGCTGTATTCGTACGCAACAACTTCCAGAAGTCGGTGCTCGACTTCGCGGTCGTGCCGAACTGATGTGAACAAAACTATGTGAGATCCGGCTCACATGCTTAACTTGACGAGACACACAACACAACATTTCGGGACATCGAGTAAAGGGGGCCCTATGAAGCCACTCGCCCGCTACGCGTCACTGAACCGATACGTCGACCTGTGCCGAACAGTGGACGTGGACGCTGTGGCCCTCATGAGAAGTGTCGGCCTGAGCCCGGCAAGCCTGGCGAACCCCGACCAATGGGTACCGGCCGCCTCCATCGCATCGCTCCTGGAGCGATCGGCAGCGGAGTCCGGACACGAAGACTTCGGGCTTCTACTCGCCGGCCTGCGTCGACTGTCCAATCTCGGTCCCCTCAGCTTGGTCATCAGGGAAGAACCAGACGTCAGGAGCGCACTCGACGTATTGATGCGATACGAGCACACGTACAACGAGTCATTACGCATTCGACTGAACGAGGTCAACGGACTCGCCACCCTGCGAATCTCGCTCGAGGTCGGCGAACCGGTCGACACCAGACAGAGCGTCGAACTCGCAGTCGGCGCGACGCTGCAGATCCTGCGAAGTTTCCTGGGTTCTCGATGGCATCCGGTCAGCGTGGGATTCACGCACAATGCCCCGAAAGATACGAGCACGCATCGACGAATCCTCGGCGACACCGTGGAATTCGATCACGAATTCACCGGCATCGTTTTCTTCGCCGCTGACCTGGATGCGGCAAACCAACTGTCCGACGAGTTGCTCCGGCCGTACGCTCGCCAGTTCCTCGATTCACTTCCCGCATCGGAAACCTCCGACACCCTCAGCCGCACCAAGGAATTGATCGAAGTTCTGCTTCCGACCGGCCGCTGCTCTGTCGAGCAGGTGGCACGAAGCCTCGGGTTCGACCGGCGGACACTGCACCGTCATCTCGCCGAATCCGGAGATACGTTCACGGCCGTTCTCAATTCGGTCCGAAGCACCCTCGCGGAACGATTTGTCGCCAACCCTCGCTATTCATTGACCGAAGTGGCGGTGCACCTGGGGTTTTCGACGCAGGGTAGTTTCTCGCGCTGGTTTCGCACTCAGTTCTCGACGAGCCCGAGCGCATGGCGGACTCAACGCTCGATCAGCTGACCAGCACGACTCCGACGTAGGCGATCGTCGCCACCCACACGGTGGAAATCGCGGCCAGAACGAATGGTCGGGCGCCCACTCCACGAATGACGCTCAGCCGCACCCCCAGCCCGAGAGCGAACATCGCAGCAGCCAACAGCGCCGTCTGCACGGTCTTCGCCAATCCGAGAAGCTCATTCGGCAACATTCCGGTGGAGCGCAAACCCATGCAGCCGATGAATGCCACGACGAACAACGGAATCAGCGGGGGCCGCTTGGTGTCGGTGTTGTCGACCATCGTGCGTTGCCGAATGCTCAGAAACGCCATGACCGGCGCCAACATCAATACGCGCGCAAGTTTCACCACGGTCGCGACCCCCAACGCGGTGGCGCCGAGAGCGCTGCCGGCAGCCACTACTTGTGCCACTTCGTGGATCGACCCACCGGCCCACATGCCCGCATCGATCTCGCTCATACCGAAAGCATCGGCCAGCAAGGGGATCGTCGGAATCATCAGAGTTCCGAAGATCACCACCAGCGCTACAGCGGTCAGCAACTCTTCCTCTCGCGCATTCACCACACCGTCCGCAGCAGCCACTGCGGCTGCGCCACAGATCGAGAAGCCGCAGGCAATCAGAATCCTCTGCGACCAACTCAATCCCAGAAGCTTTCCGGCATACATGGTCCCGGCGATACCGAGGAACACTATCGCCACCACAACGGCGATCACTCCCCAACCCAAACCGACGATGTCGGAGAACATCAATTGCAGCCCGAGCAGAGCGATACCCACCCGAAGTAGCCGTTTCGCCGAGAATGTCAGGCCAGATTGGAATTTCGCCGGCAAAGAGACGGCATTCGCCAACACCGCACCCTCCACGATCGCAATCAGCAACGGACTCACGGCGGAGGTGAACTGACCGGCTATCAGCGCGACCGTGGCACCCAAGGCGCACAACGCAACTCCGGGCACCAATGCAGCCACACTCGACCACCGTCGTACTTCTGACGAAGGGGCGACTGCGGGTTTCTCGGCCACGGACTTCACATCACGGTTCACTCATCCAGCGTCCTTGAGCCACCATCGCTCCGGTAGGGCGATTTCTACCATCACGACATATCAGATCGATATGGAATAGATGCTGGGTATAGCCTGTCTGCATGACCAGAAGGTGGCCCGACCTCACCACACTCGAGCTACTCGTCGGCATCGATGATCACGGAAGCCTCAGTGCTGCAAGCCGTCTGGCTCACATCGCACAACCGAATGCCAGCCGCGCCGTCAAAGCCCTCGAGCGGCAGCTCGGGATGCCACTCATACACCGAAGGTCGACGGGGGCGACTTTGACTCCGCAGGGGACCGTCATCGTCCACTGGGCGCGCCGCGTCCTCGCCAACTCGAGGCAGCTTCTCGACGTCGCCGAAGGGATGCGGACCGAACGATCCGCGGAATTGACCGTGTGTGCCAGCATGACCGTCGCCGAACATCTGATCCCGGCCTGGCTCGGCGTCTTTCGATCACTGCATCCTGGTGTCACCGTCCACCTTCAGGTCTACAACTCGACACGCGTACTCGAAGCCGTCGAAGTAGGAATGTGTGACCTCGGATTCGTCGAGTCACCGACCGTTCCGAAGAGCCTGCCCAGCGTCACCGTCGCGCGTGACTCGCTGGTCGTGGTCGTTCATCCGGATCATCCATGGGCGCGTCGACGAAAGCCGCTGACCGTCGCCGAACTGGCAGCGACACCGCTGCTGGTGCGTGAGCCCGGATCGGGAACCAGAACGACTCTCGACCTGGCGTTACACGAATACGAGCGCGGTGCACCGTTGTTGGAACTGGGTAGTTCGGCCGCGATTCGAACCAGCGTGCTCGGTGGCGTCGGCCCGGCGGTACTGAGCACGCTGGCCGTCGAGGACCAGGTGAAGCAGGGAGAACTTCGGGTCGTAGCCGTCGAAGGCTTGGAACTCGACCGATCCCTGCGTGCAGTGTGGCGCCCGCCGCGTCAGCTCGAGGGCCCCGCAGGCGACCTGATGAAAGTAGTGCGTGCCAGCGGGTCCCGGAAATCCTGAAAGCGGCTACTTCTTGTCGGCCTTCGCTGCCGCCTTTGCGGCCTTCTTGAACTCGCGGACCTCGAGCAAAGACTGTTCGTCGACCACGTCTGCAATCGAGCGCCTCGACCCCTCGAGCCCGTAGTCGCCGGCCGCTTGGCGCCAACCTTTCGGCTCGACGCCGATCTGTTTTCCGAGCAACGCCAGGAAGATCCGGGCTTTCTGATCCCCGTAACCGGGTAGGGCTTTGAGCCGCTTCAGCACTTCCTTGCCGTCGGGATTTCCCGAAGTCCAGATCGCCGCGGTGTCGCCGTCGTAGTTCTCGACGATGAACTGGCACATGAGCTGGATACGCTCGCCCATCGACTTGGGGAATCGGTGCACAGCCGGAGGCTCGGCACAGATGGCGATGAACTCGTCGGTGTCCATGTCGGCGATACGCCTGACGTCGATACCGCTGAGCCGATCCGCCAGCTTCTTCGGACCGAGGAAGGCCGTTTCCATCGGAACCTGTTGATCGAGAAGCATTCCGATCAACAACGCCAACGGGTCCTCGGCCAGGAGGGCATCAGCTTCGGGGTCACCGACAAGGTTCAGTTGAAGTGCCATGAGTCCGATACTGCCACGTCAGGCGGCAGTTGTGACCGGCGCCGACGTATCCGGAGCCGGAATCTTCCACTTCTTCCAGCCGAACAGAACCAACGTCGAGACCGCGGCAAGCGTGAAGACCCAGAGGTAGACGCCGACGGTCGGAATCCGCAGATACTCGGGCGGCACGAACATGAACAGGCCCATTCCGACAAAGCGATCCGTACCCGGAATGACCGACGGGTCCCACCAAGTGTGAGACCAGTTCAAGACTGGGAGCAGGAAAACGAACGGCGCCACCCACGCCCAGCGCTTCTTCGACACCATCGCGTAGTGCGCGGCGAGGACGACCAGCGGGACGAACCACACCCAGTGATGACCCCACGAGAACGGCGAGACAGTGGTCGCAGTCAACCCCGTCATGGTGAGGCCGAGCAATTTCTGGCCGTGCCGGTGAGCAATCCACGCGGCACCGAGTCCGAGGCATACCGCCAGCGCACTGAAGACGAGGACCAGGACCCGCGACGGCGTCGGAGTGTGAGTGAGCTGAGCGATCAGACCGGACACGGACTGGTTGCTCGGAGCATCCGTCGGTCCGACGCGTTCGCTGTCGACAAGAGTGCCGGTCCAGTACTTGTACGCATCGTTGTAGATCACGACGAAACCAATCGCGACGGTCGCCGCGAACGTCACGACGGCCGTCACCAACGCACGCCATTGACGAGTGATGAAGAGGTACGCCCAGAAGAAGGCCGGGGTGAGCTTCACGCCGGCGGCGATGCCTGCCCCGATTCCTCGGAGCCGACTCTTCTCGTCCCGACCGAGGTCCCACACGATCAAGAGCAGCAGGAAGATGTTGATCTGCCCGAGCCAGAGCGTCGTACGTATCGGTTCCATGAACAGAAAGATCGTGGTGGCCAACGCACTGACGGCGTACGCCTTCACGTCGAGCCGATAACCGAGGTACTTCCAGCACAACACGATCACTGCGAACAACGCAGCGATGTTCAAACCCGTCCACACGACAATCGCCTGTTTGAACGAGAGCACCGCCCACACCGTGAACAGCAAAGCCGCAAACGGGGTGTACGTGAACATCATCCCTTCCAGGACTGGCCCGTCGTACAACGGAAGGCCCTGAACCACAACGCTGCCGCCGTGGCGGTAGACGTCGAGATCGAGGAAATTTTCGAAGATCCCCCAGTACCGCGTATTCATCGGCACGGCGAAAAGAACCATCAGCACGGACGCGACTGCCAGAACACCGAGCACAGAGAATCCGAGAACACCGACACGGAGACTGCGTCGCGGTATGTCAGCTTCGATGACCGACTCTGATTTCGCGGTGTGCGCCTCGAAAGAGGGTCCATCCGAAGCGTTGATCGCGCCCGTCACTACAACCTCCGGGATTTACACCCTATGTCGGGAATTGATGCTCCGAACGGTACAAGACGAGACCGAAAAGTACCGACCGGGCACGCCGCTTAGAGAACTCAGATCTCGGAGAGACGCGATTCGGTGGCTGCGAGCAGGACACACGTCGCCACGCCGTCCATGGCAACTTCGAGTTCAGCCGTGGACGGGAAGCTCGGGGCCAACCGGATGTTCCGGTCGTCCGGATCCGTGCTGTACGGGAAAGCCGATCCGGCAGCGGTGAGCGCGATACCCGCGTTCTTCGCCAGTTCGATGACGCGCTTGGCCGTGCCGTCGACCACGTCGAGGCTGATGAAGTATCCGCCCTTCGGCTCGGTCCAGGACGCGACCTTCGAAGCACCGAGACGATCCTCGAGGATCCGCAGTACGAGCTCGAACTTGGGTGCGAGGAACGCGCGATGCTTCTCCATGTGCGCACGAACGCCGTCGGCATTGCCGAAGAAACGCAGGTGGCGAAGCTGATTGACCTTGTCAGGTCCGATGCTCTTCTTACCCAGGAACTTCTGGTACCAGGCAAGGTTTTCCGCCGAGCTACCGAAGAAGCTCACACCAGCGCCGGCGAAAGTGATCTTGGACGTCGACGCGAACACGAGCGGACGGTTGGGGTGTCCGGCCTCCGCTGCCATCGAGAGAATGTCGTAGGAAGGTGCGGTCTCGCCGACGAGAGGATGCACGGCATATGCGTTGTCCCAGTACAGGCGGAAGTCCGGCGCGGCCGTCGGCATCGACGCGAGCGTCCGGACAATTTCTTCGGAGTACACGGCGCCGGTGGGGTTCGCGTAAACCGGAACCGCCCACATGCCCTTGATCTGCGGATCTGACGCAACAAGTTCGGCGATCTTGACGACATCCGGGCCGTCGTGGTTCATCGGCACCGCAATCATCTCGATGCCGAGGGACTCGGTGATCGCGAAGTGGCGGTCGTAGCCCGGTGCGGGGCAGAGAAACTTGATCTTCTCTTCCTGTGCCCACGGCCGGGCCGAATCCGGAGTGCCGTGCAGCAGTGAGAACACGACGTTGTCGTGCATGATCTCGAGGCTCGCGTTGTTGCCGGCGAGAAGGTTCGCAACGGGGATACCCAGCAGCTCACCGAAGATGGCGCGCAGTTCCGGCAGACCGGTGAGTCCGCCGTAGTTACGGCAGTCGGTGCCGCTGCCGTCTCGGAAGTCACCGTCGCCGGGCAGCGTCAGCAGCTCTGCTGAAAGGTCGAGTTGTTCCGGGGAAGGCTTACCGCGGGTCAGATCGAGTGCGAGCTTCTGCGCCTGGAGCTGCGTGTACTTCGCGCTCTGGCTCTCATGCTCGGAGGTGAGTTCTTCATGGCTCATCAACCCGATCTGGGTTTGGATAGGCATCCGGAGCGGCCTTTCACCGACGAGGCGGGGTCGGGTATGTGAAAAAATAGAGGACCCCGCGCACCCGGCAGAGCCCGTTGACCCTTGCTGCCTTCCGGCCCTGGGGGAGTTCACAGGATGCGCGCCGCGCGGGATCCAATGAACAGTGTAGACGGCTTTCGTCGGCCGCTGCACACCACCTACCGGGGTGGAGATGCAAACCCTGAGATCCACCGGTTCTTCGCAGGTCAGGTACCCGTTTAACGCTTCACGCCTGCAATTGGGTATGCTGCTCCACGGAGGATTCGCCTAGTGGCCTATGGCGCTCGCCTGGAACGCGGGTTGGGTTAACGCCCTCAGGGGTTCAAATCCCCTATCCTCCGCCAGGGAAGTCCCCGACCAGTCTTGGTCGGGGACTTTTTCTTTGCCACGAAGCATCGCCGAGCAGCGATACTGTCGACGAATGCGTCCCTCGACAACTGGCCGGGTCATCGCAGCAGGTACCGGCCTGATACTGAGTGCACTTGTCGACGCCCCCGTGAAAAAGTGGATGTCTCACCGCCGAACACCTGCCTACGCCGCCGGCCTCGTGGTCGCCGCGGCCGTTTATCCCGTGGCTCGGCAGGGACAAGCTCGGCAGGGACGCCTGGTCGACGTCTCCATTCCCGTTCGCGAATGGAGTGCAGTGTCCGCAACATTTGTGGTCTTCGTCGGCGCACTGGTTCTGCAGCCGAGTACCGCACGGCGACTGGTTGCAGCGAGCTGGGCCGTCCACCCGATTTTCGACCTACTTCACGAGCGTGGTCCGGAATCACGTCTGCCGGATTGGTACCCCGCAATTTGCGCGGGATACGACCTCGGAGTCGCTGGACTTCTTGCTGCCGAACCACGCAATTTCGTTTGACAGACTCACGAACTCGAAGCCAGACTTTCCGTCCAACCCAACAATCGGGAGTACGCGTGATTGCCGGCCAGACCAATCTGCTCGCGGATTGCAGCAGTTGCTTCGGCCTGTGCTGCGTCGCACTCCCCTTTTCCAAGTCCTCCGACTTCGCGACCAACAAGAATGCCGGCGACCCCTGCAAGAACCTGCAGCAGGATTTCCGCTGCGGCATTCACACCGGATTGCGAAAGAAGGGCTTCACCGGTTGCACCGTGTACGACTGTTTCGGTGCGGGACAGAAGGTTTCACAGCAGACCTACGACGGCATCAGCTGGCATGATGCCCCGGAGACCGCGTCAGACATGTTCGAAACGTTCCCTGTCGTACGCCAGTTGCACGAACTGCTCTGGTATCTCGCCGAAGCCCGCTCGCTGAAGCAAACCCACTCGATACGAAAGGAACTCGACGCTGCACTCGCAGAGACGGAAAGCCTGACCAACGGCACGCCTTCGCAGATTCAAGCCGTCGACGTCTCAGCACACCGAGCGACAGTCAACACACTGCTCTTGCAGACGAGTAACCTTGTGCGCTCGCCGATCTCAGGCAAGAAGGGTCGCAAACTCGACCACCGCGGCGCAGACCTCATCGGCGCCAGATTTCGTGGTTCCGATCTACGTGGAGCCAACTTTCGCGGGAGTTACCTGATCGGTGCAGACCTCCGCGACTGCGAACTCGATCGAGCTGATCTGATCGGTGCAGACTTGCGCGGCACCGACATTCGCGGCGCAAAACTCCGCGGCAGTATCTTTCTCACTCAGTTCCAGATCAACGCGGCGGTTAGCGATTCGGCTACCACACTCCCCGATTCACTGACCCGCCCCAGCCACTGGGCCTGAGCCCGACTGTCAACTCCGTCGACGGAGAACGACCTTGTTAGCTTCCGGATCGACGGACACCCACGGCGGGTCACCGTCGGTTCCGTCCTCACGATGCATCAACGCGCTCTGCCGCTGTTCGAATTCATGATGCTTGGACCCCTGAAACAGGGCAGCAACCTCTTCGAAGCCCGCAGCCGAGACCGGACGAGTCGTGCGCCCCCTGGTCCACGGCAGTGCGCGGCCACCGGTAAGCCGGTTCCAGAGAGTCTCGGCGAACGCGAACAGAACCAGCAGCACGAGCAAGCCTGGCAGCGTCAACGCGAACAGAGTGCCCATGAAAGAAGTCTAGCGGCGAACGCCCCAGGTCCCCTCAACTTTTGATCAGCCACCTTGTTGTGGCCATGCGGTGGATGATCTGCCAGAATGCAAGCTGTTACGACTAGTAACACCTTCGGGGGGAGGATTTCACGTGAGCTTGATACTTGCAGCTACCGACCGTTCGGAGCTTGCCCAGACACTCGGGGCCGAATTAGTACATTTTGGTCATCAAACACAGCTCGTCCGCACCGGGCGCCGCCTACTCGACGACCTGGACACCGACAGTTTCGATATCGCCGTGATCGATCTCTTGTTGCCGGACATCGACGGCTACGAGATTGCACGACAGATCCGCTTGCGCAGTTCGATGCCGATCATGATGTTGGTGGATACCCACGAGGACATCGACGAAGCACCACATGGCGCTGTCTCGGACTTCGTACTGAACCCGATCGATTCTCACGCGCTCGATCTTCGGGTCACCGCGATCCTTCGTGAAACCGCGCATCCCGCCGCCGGAAAACACCAACGTCACGGTGACCTGCTCCTCGATCGACGTGCAATGACGGCGACGATGGGCGGAAAGCTGCTCGTCCTCAGCCGGACCGAATGGCGGGTACTCCTGGAACTGTCGACCGAGCCTGGGCGCGTGTACTCGCGTGATCATCTGATCCGAAACGTCTGGGGTTCCGACCACGAAAAGACACGTGTGGTCGACGCGACCATTCTCAGCTTGCGGTCCAAACTCGAATCCAATCCCGCGAAACCGAAGTACATCAAAACCATCCGGGGGTTCGGATATCGCTTCGGCCCGGTCGAATGAACTCGCCTTCGTGTCGGTGGCGCTCGATAGGCTCTTGTCATGGGTTGGTACACACCACAATCGGTCGCCCCGGATCTCTCCGACATCCTGGTGTGTGGCTGGACGGCGTGCGCAGAAGGTGAACACCTGCTCGTGCCCGATGCTTGCATGGACGTGCTGTGGATACGTGGCGTCGGCATACGCGTCTGTGGCCCCGAAACCGCTGCATGGTCATTCACTCTTCCGCCCGGAACACGCTCCGTGGGTGTTCGATTCCGCCCTGGATCGGCATCGCCGATGTTGCGAACCTCGGCGTCCGAGCTTCGAGATTCTCGCGCTGACCTCAGCGCTGTAACCGACGCACGCACGGAAAGAATACTGTTGAACCGCTTGGAAAATTCCGAAGACCACGAACAAGTCTCGATCCTCGAAAGCGCTGTCCGGAGTTGGGCAAGTTCGAGTTTCCGTCACGATCCGGTGATCAACCACGTCCGCACCGCACTGTCCGAACATTCGTGGAATGTCAGCACTCTCGCCGACGCGGCGGCACTGACTTCGCGCCAACTCCAGCGTCGATGCAACGACGCCTTCGGATACGGCCCTGCAACGCTGCGCTCGATCCTGCGCCTCCAGCGTTTCATGGCGCTCGCCCGCAGTCGACCCGCACTGGGCCTCGCTGAATCCGCAGCCCACTGCGGATTCAGCGATCAGGCCCACTTGACGCGTGAATGCCGCCGAATCTCTTCGCTGACCCCGGCAGCTCTACTGCGAACCCAAGCCCCCGACTGGCACGGGTCGGAAACCGTTGTCGCGCTGGCAGAGGGAGACGCGGTCGCATGATCGCTACCGCGCTCCCCCGCCGTCACTTCTGACTGAAAAGCGTCCTGGCAGACCACAGCCCGCCGAGGGAGAGCACTGCGACCGTCATGTAGTAGTAGCTCGGAGCGTCGAGCGAGCCTGTTGTACTGATCAACCAGGTCAAGACCAACGGCGCGATTCCGCCGAGCAAGGTCACGCCGAGGTTGTACGACAAAGACATCCCGGTAGCCCGGATCTCCGCTGGGAACAGCGAACTCATCAAAGCAGGCAAGGGGCCGAAGGCAAACGCCATGATGACGCCCAGGGCCGAAACAACCAGGACGAGCGTCAGAGTCGAGGGGTGATCGACCATCAGTTTGAAGAGCGGCCAGGCCAGGACGATTGCCGCAACGGCGGCCCAGGTCATAACTCTCGCAGGTCCGACCCGGTCTGCAAGATGACCGATCAACGGCACGGTGATCAAGGTGACCAGTCCGGCGACGATTCCGCCGAGGTAGCCGGCAGAGGCGGATACTCCGAGGTTCTTCACGGCAAACGTCGGCATGTACAAGATGAGGTAGATCGAGATCGTCGCGACGCCGACTACTGCCGCGCCGGTCAGCACCCGGCCGAGATGCCTGGTCAGCGTCGTCTTCAGCGGGGCCTTTTCCGGGACGCTCGTCTTGAAATCGTCCGTTTCATCGAGCTTGGCGCGGATGTAGAGACCGACCGGCCCGACGATGATGCCGAAGAAGAACGGAACGCGCCAGCCCCACGAGTAAAGCGCTTCATGCGAGAGATGGGTATTGAGCACGTATCCGAACAACGATGCCAGGAAAACCGAAGCACCCTGGCTGGCAACCTGCCAGGAAGAGTAGAACGCCTTCTTGTGCGGTGCAGTTTCCACGAGGAAGGTTGTAGCAGTACCGAATTCACCGCCAGCGGAGAATCCTTGAATGAGTCGCGAAACCAGGATGACGACGCCGGCCCACGGCCCGATCATCGAGGTCGTCGGCGCCACCGCCATGATGAGCGTGCCGATCATCATCAGCATCATCGTCAACGTCAAGGCGTTCTTGCGCCCGCGACGGTCGGCATAGCTTCCGAGAACCATCCCGCCAAGCGGCCGGATGACGTACGAGATCGCGAACGTCGCGAACGTCAGTATCAAGCCGAGGGTGTTGTCGCCGCCGGGAAAGAAGTTATGGGCGATGACCACTGCAAATGATGCGTAGACGATGACGTCGAACCATTCGAGCGCAGCGCCGAGCGAACTGCTGATCACCGCCTTGCGAGCAGCGGCCAGGCGTTCCGGGGTGACTGCTCCGGAGGTTGGCGTAGTTGCCGTGGACATGGTTTTCCTTAGGGGGGTGAGGGTGGGTCAGGCGCGGGCGTGAGCGATGACGTTCCGAACGAACTGCTCGCACTGTGCCAATTGGTCAAGTGTCACGTACTCGTCAGGTGCATGCGCCTGAGTGATGCTTCCCGGCCCACACACAACAGTGGGGACACCGATACTCGCGAACATCCCGGCCTCGGTGGCGTACGCGACCTTTTCGTCCGAGGGCCGACCACCCCATTGTTCGACCAGTGCGGCCGCCGAAGCATTCGCATCCGTCTCCAGGGGAGGAACCGAGGCCGACACGTGCATCGTCACGGAGGCTGACGGGTTTTCTTCCTGCATCAGGTTTTCGATCCGATTCGCCTCGGAGGCAAAGCGTTCGAGCAAATCTGCGGCGCCAGCTGAGCTGATGCTCCTGAATTCGAAAGTGATGGAGCAATCCTCGGGGACAGTGTTCACTGCGATCCCGCCGGATACGAGATTGACCGAACACGTCGTCCAGGCCACGTCGAATGCGTCGTCGTACGGGCCGGACGCACGGAGCTCGTCGGCCGCGCTTCTGACGAATCGAATCAACTCCGCGCCGTATTCGATCGCGTTGACTCCTCGCGGAGTAAGCGACGAGTGCGCCGAAACACCATGCAGATCAACACGTATGACGTTCATCGACTTGTGTGCGCGAATGACCCGCATCTCCGACGGCTCTCCGACGACGCACACATCAGGGCGCAGGTTCCGGGAAACAACCTCCTCGACCAACCCGGCCGCACCGATGCAGCCGACTTCCTCGTCGTAGGAGAATGCAAAGTGAATCGGCTTCGCCAGCGGCCGAGCAACGATGTCGGGGATCGCCGCGACAACGATCCCGATGAACGACTTCATGTCGCACGTGCCGCGTCCGTACAGACTTCCGTCGCGAATTTCGGGAGTGAAAGGGTGGCTGCTCCAGTCTTGATCGTCGACCGGCACTACATCTGTATGGCCGGAAAACATCACTCCACCGGCAGTGCTTCCGTCAGGAGGCGTGAATGTTGCCAACAGGTTCAGCTTGGAACCCTCGTCGTCGGAAACGAGTATCGGCTCGACCCCGTGGCGACGTAGTTCCGCGGCGATGAGATCGATCAACGGTCGATTGCTCACGGCACTCGTCGTATCGATTCCGATGAGGCGCTGCACCCAGTCGAGACTTCTCTCGGTTGGAACAGCGGACAACGTGGTGGACGACATCTGGGTTCTCCTTTCACAGCACGAACGCGGTGGGCACTTGCCACCGCGTTCTGCCCTTCGAGCATGAATGAAGTGATCCCAGACACAATGAAGATGCACGATACTTGCAATATGATCGAAGAAACGCAGGATTCCGCCGTGCTCGACGACGTCGACCTCGCCCTGATCAATTGCCTGCAACTCGACCCGCGAGCGTCGTGGCGCACGGTTGGTGACGCGCTCAAAGTTGATCCGGTTACCGTCGCGCGCCGCTGGCAACGGCTACAGGACTCCGGCACCGCCTGGGTCTCCGCGAGGGCAACCGGCCACGGCCGTCCGGAATCGTGTCTGGCTTTCGTGGAAGTCGACTGTACGACTTCGAACGCCTTGGCGATTGCGGAACATCTTGCCCGCTGGCCGCAGGTTCTGAGCGTCGAACACACAAGCGGCCCAGGCGACTTGACTCTTCTCGTCGAGGTCAGAGACATGGCTTTCCTGTCGCGTTTCCTGCTTCGCTCACTCGCGTCGGTGCCCGGGATCGTCAGTTCGCGTGCGCACCTCGTCACCGAGGTCTTCGCGATCGGAGACGACTGGAAATTGCAGGTACTCGATGCCACGCAGCGGGCGGTGATGACAGACCGGCCTGTGCGCTACAAATATGCGCCGACGGATCAGCGCCATCACGGGAAGACTTTCGACGCGGTCGACCGCCAATTGATATTGAAGCTGGGCAAGGACGGTCGATCCTCGATTGCCGAGCTCACGGTCGGTACCGGCCTCAGCGAAAGTACGGTCAGGCGGCGACTTGCCGAACTGACGTCGCGCAACCAAATCGTGTTCCGCTGCGACGTGTCTCTACCGCTGTCCGGCTGGCCCCTCGTGACCTGGGTGTGGGGATATGTCGATCCCACGGACCGGTCGACGATTCGTGCTCTGGTGGAGCGAGTGTCTGGAACACGAGTGTGCATGCGGATATCCGGTGGACGCGCCAACACACTGCTCGCGATCGCCGCACACTCCCTTCGCGAAACTCCCATTACCGAAGTACAACTCGCACAAGAGGCACCGGGCCTGGTGGTGCTGAACAGGTCAGTGGTGCTGCGATCGATGAAAAGGGTGGGCCGACTTCTCGATGACGAAGGCAAGAGCGCCGGGGTCGTACCGATGGACATCTGGGCGGAAGCCCCGGAGATCGAGTGAATGTCCGAAATAATCAATCATGACGCGCCGCGGTGGAGAAGGATTGCTGTCATGACTTCAACAGAGATCTCCCCCGCCCAGCGTTATCGGGATCTGGCCGCCGGATTCACGGCGCGGATCGACGCCGTACCCGCCGACCGCTGGGACAACGATTCCCCCTGCGAGGGCTGGACCGCCCGCGACGTGGTGAGACACGTGCTCGACAGCGAACGCGACATGGTCAAGGTAGTCGGCCTGGAATTGGCACCCGGTCCGTCGGTCGACGACGACCCGTCGGCAGCCTGGGCGGCCGTCCGAGATTCGATGCAGGCCATTCTGGACGATCCGGCAAAGTCCACCCTCGAATACGACGGGCACTTCGGCCGGACCAACCTCGGGGCCACGGTCGAGGGGTTCTTGTGTTTCGATCTGGTCATCCACGGTTGGGATCTCGCAGCCGCGACCGGCACCGATACGACGATGCGTAACACGGACGTGGAGTGGGTGTCGGAGATCGCCGCGGGCCTCGGCGAGTCGATCCGCATGAGCGGTGTGTGCGGCCCGGAAATACAGGTTCCGGACAACGCTGACAAAGCGACGAAACTCCTTGCCTTCCTCGGCCGGAAGGCGTGAAAAAGTACCCCTGACGTGGGCATTACTTCCATACACATGTAATGTCGCGGTATGCCGGAACGCCGAAAATCCTCCACGAGTCCAGACCTGCTTGCGGCGGCATTGTTCGATGTCGCCGCGGAATCCGGACTGGAAAATGCCAGCGTTCGCGAGGTCGCAAAACGGGCGGGTGTCTCGATCGGCGCAGTGCAACATCATTTCTCGACCAAGGACGAGATGTTCGCATTCGCACTGCGAACACTCGTCGATCGATTGTTGACCAGACTGGCCGAATCGTCCGCCGACGCGGACCCGCATACCGCCCTGTTCCAGGCGCTCTCGCAACTCCTGCCCCTCGACGAGCAACGCACGCGTGAGGCGCATGTGCTCGCCGCGTTTGCCGTGCGCGCCGCAACCAGTGAGTCACTCTCCGAAATCCGCCGGACAACCCTGTTCACAATCCGCACCGGCATCTCGACAGTTCTGATCGGGATCGGAACTCCGGAAGCGGAAACCAGAGCGGCACTTCTACTTTCAACCGTCAATGGATTGGCCCTCGACGCACTCGGAAGCCCCGCCATGTATCCGCCGCAGTACCTCGATCACGCTTTGGAAACCCAGATCCGCCTCACCCTGCACGACGCCGAGAACCCGCTCGCCTCCGTCGGGCTCGCCAGCTGACGTGGCAGGAGCAGGACGCTTCGCGCCGAGCCCGTCCGGCGATCTCCATCTGGGAAACCTCCGTACCGCCCTCTTGGCCTGGCTGTTCGCCCGCACCAGCGGGCGCGACTTCCTCATTCGCGTCGAGGATCTCGACCGTGTCCGACCCGGCTCGATGGAGCGACAACTCGACGATCTGCGCAGGCTCGGCCTCACATGGGACGGCCCAGTCGTCTTACAATCGCACCGTCTTCCCTTGTACCACAACGCTATCGAGCTACTACGCGAGCGCCACCTGACCTATCCCTGCTTCTGCACACGCAAGGAGATCCTGCAGGCACCGTCCGCTCCCCATGCTCCCGATGGCGCCTATCCCGGCACTTGCCGGAACCTGTCGGCGGCCGAACGCGCCGAGAAATCGGCAAGCGGCCGATCCCCCGCGCTGAGGCTACGGGCCGACATCGATTCGTTCACCGTGCACGACGAACTGTTCGGCGAGGTGACGGGGCAAGTCGACGACGTCGTCCTGCTCCGCGGAGACGGCGTACCCGCCTACAACCTCGCCGTTGTCGTCGACGACGGTGCGCAGAACATCGATCAAGTGGTCCGCGGCGACGACCTCCTGACCTCGGCGCCGCGTCAGGCGCACCTTGCTCAACTGCTCGACATCGAACCGCCGTCGTACGCCCACGTTCCTCTCGCGTTGAACAGTGAAGGCAAACGACTCGCGAAGCGCGACGGCGCAGTGACTCTGGCCGATCAACTCGAGGCCGGACGCAGTGCCGAACAGGTCCTGACAATGATCGCGTCGAGCATCGGTCTCGCTGAACCCGGCGAAGTTGTCACACCACCCCAATTGGCGGATCGATTCGACTCTCGCAAGATCCCCCGAACCCCGTGGATTTTCCCGGCGAAGTAAGTGAAGTTTCAATCGACACCTCGTCGGGACAAAAGCTCGATTGTCCGATATGACAAAGCCGTCCGCAATAGCTATTCGTTGGCAATTCTCGATTAGTGAAGTACGGTCGAGACTGGCGAAGGAAATTCAGGGCGAGTAGTCCCTGCAAAACTACGCCCGGGATCTGAACCTGGGATCCGACTGCAGTACCCACTTGCAGCATCCACGCTGACACGCACGTGCGGCACGGGCGACTCAGGACGAAAAGGAATACGCATGGTCCGCGAGCTTCGCGAGGCACTCGACGACCATCAATTCGAGGTGTTGTATCAACCCCAGGTCAATCTGAACTCGTCAGCAATTATCAGCTATGAAGCACTTCTGCGGTGGCGCCATCCGCTTCGAGGGTTGATCGAACCCCAAGATTTCATGCGCTCCGCCGAATCCTCTGGGCTCATCATTCCCATCGGGCTGCAGGCTCTGGACATGATCTGTGCCCAAACAGCGTCGTGGCCTGAGCACATGATGGTCGCGGTCAACTTTTCACCTCGCCAACTCGCTACCCCGCACGCCGCTCACGAGATCCTCGGAGCGCTGGACAGTTCAGAAACCCCACTGAGCAGAATCATCGTGGAAGTCACCGAACTCGGCGTCGTGGGTCGGCATGCCGCCGAGACCCTTCACGTCTTGCATAACGAGGGAATTCGAATCGCGCTGGATGATTTCGGGGCGGGCTTCGCGTCTTTCTCCGCGTTGTCGGAATTGCCGCTCGACATTCTCAAGATCGACCAATCCTTGACCTGGGCCGTCAGCGCAGCGGGTCGTGCTGGAGACCGCGCCTTCATGGTCATGGAGTCAATCGCCGACATCGCTCGGAAACTCGGGCTTGATTCGATAGCCGAGGGCGTCGAAACTGCCGAACACGCAGCCAACGTCTTGCAGGCCGGCTGCGACATGGGCCAGGGCTATTACTTCGGGAAGCCGCTTCCTGCGTCGTCCATAGTCACTCCCGTGTGAGCGCCAGCCACTTCAGTACGACGCCACTTCAGTACGACGACGATGCGCTCGCGATGAGTGCGACCACGAGAATCACGGCAAAAATGGCCAAGAAAGTTGCTCCGACCGCAATTCCGGCTATCGCAAGCCCGCGTCCCTCTTGACCTGTCTGCTTGATCTGATTGAGCGCGACGATTCCCAGAATGATTCCGATGATTCCGCCGAGACTGTAGAAGCAACCGCCTGCAAGCGATACCACCAACGACGCAATTGCGAGACCATTGGTGCCGACTGGCTGCATCGGCGGGATGTATCCACCAGCGAATTGGTTCGGTTGACCGTACGCATTCGGCGGTTGACCGTATTGGGGCTGTCCGTATTGAGCTTGTCCGTATTGTCCGGGTTGCTGATATTGATTCGGCTGATATTGATTCGGCGGCGGCAAGTATGGATTGGGTTCACCAATTCCACCCGGCTGAGGCGTATTACCGGTCGGGTTGTACGACGGCGGCGGATAACCCGGGTACTGCTCGTTGGGAGTGGTATATCCGGGAACTTCAGGTGAAGACTGCGTTTCGGACGGGGACACGCCGTACCCCTCGGGCGGCAGGCTCGGAAATTCTCCGTATCCAGGTTTTGCCTGGTAATCGCTCGAAGAATCGTCGTTGTTGCCCCCGGAACTCGTCATACAACGCAGCCTAAACCACAGGTGACCTCCGAATCCAAGTGAGCAGATGTCATCCACATCGCTCTTTGATCCCAGTAGGGTCATATCCACTGTCACACTCGAGCGCGATATTTACGACTGAGGGGAACACATGACAACCGGCGGGTACGACCCCAACCAGAATCCAGAAGGAGGGAAGCAATTCCCACCCCAGGATCCATATGGCCAGCAGGGAACACCTCCTCCCGGAAGTTACCCACCTCCCGCAGGCCCCCCGCAGGGCGGTAGCTACCCGCCTCCTCCACAGGGCGGGAACTTCCCGCCCCCTCAGGGTGGCAACTACCCGCCGCCCGGTGGATACCCGCCGCCTCCGCAGGGCGGCAACTTCCCGCCGCCTCCGCAGTTCAACGACCAAGGTGCGTACGGCGGAGGAAATCGACTGCCCTCGGGTGCTCAGCCGGGTGATCTGTGGATTCGACTCGGCGCCCGCATCATCGACGGAATCATCGTCGGCATCATCGCCGCGATTCTGGCTCTCTTGGTCAGTGACTCCGACAGCTTGATTCTGATCTCGGGACTGTTCTCGGGAATTCTGACCTTCGCTTACTTCATCGCAATGGAAGTAACGCAGGGTCGGACTTTGGGAAAGATGATTCTGGGCCTTTCAGTGCACGGTCCGGGCGGCGCACCTCGCCCCTCCGTCCAGCAGTCTGCGATTCGCAACGCCTTCACGTTGCTCTCGATCATTCCGATCATCGGCGGAATCCTCGCGCTGGTCGCCTACATCGTCATCGCGGTCACCATCAACAACAGCCCCACCAAGCAGGGCAAGCATGACGAGCTCGCTGGTGGGACTCAGGTAGTCAAGGGTTAGGTAGACATATATGACAACCGGTGGGCAAGACCCCAACCAGAACCCAGAAGACGGGAAGCAATTCCCACCCCAGGATCCGTACGGCCAGCAGGGAACACCCCCTCCGGGGAGTTATCCTCCACCGGCCGGTCCTCCGCAGGGTGGAAGTTATCCCCCGCCCGGCGGAAACTACCCGCCGCCCCCACAGGGCAACTTCCC
>NZ_JASDCV010000014.1:0-207584 GCF_030407755.1 Rhodococcus sp. APC 3903 | reverse complement strand
CTCGTCCACCACCGCCACCCGCACAGCCTCGAGACGAAGAATCTCCGCACTCGCCTCGATAGCAGCAGCCCGCAACTCAGAAGCAGCCAACTGCCACAGACGTCCGCGCAACCCCACCGCAGAACCCGAAACCACGTCCGACAGATAGACACTCATTGAATCCCCCGATCCCCTCCCCAAATCATACTCGAACATCCGTTCGAGTCAAGGGTGGATTTTCGCAGGGGCTAAGCGCTAATACTGTCGAGGTCGTGGACCACGTCGCAGCAGGCGTCGAGTAATTCGCGATCATGGCTGATCAGTAATACGCCGACGCCGGTTTCGGTGGCGCGACTCTCGATCAACCGAATGAGCGCGGCCGTCGTGGCGGCGTCGAGCATCGCCGTCGCCTCGTCACAGATGAGGTATTTCGGTTGTTGCGCCAGCGATCTCGCTAGACAGGCGCGCTGCAGTTGGCCGTCGCTCACCTGGTGGGGTCTACGGGACAAGAGATCGGGAGTGAGGCCCACTTCTGCTGCCAGTGCGACCACATCGATTGTCCTACCGGCAATATCGCCGGGTTGACCGATGACCGAGGCGAGCGTCTGCCGAGGGTCGGTTGATGCGCGAGGTGACTGAAACAGCATGGACACCGTCCCGCGCAGTGCCGCGGATACCGAGAATTTGGTACCCACGACGGGTGATCCGTCGATTCGCACCTCGCCTGACCACGGTGCATCCAACGAGGCGAGAATCCTTGCAAGTGTTGATTTTCCGGTGCCAGAAGGCCCGGTCAGGCCGATCAGTCTTCCCGGCGGAATTTCGAGCGAGACGTTCTCGAGCACCGGTCGGTTCCGGTGGTAACCGCTGGTAATTCCCAGAGCTTGCAAACTCATGTCAGCCCACCTTCCGCAGTGTTCGGTACGTGCGGTCACCGAGTGTGACCAGTTCGGTCGGGCCACCGGATTGTTTCGACTCCGGGCGTCGTAAGTGGTAGACGCAGTCATCGGGGAGATCGGTGAGTTGCGGTGGTGATCCGGGCATAGGAGTCAAGCCTCGGGATGGCAAGGCGCCGAGCAGGTCTCGGGTGTAGTCGTGAAGCGGATCTTGGAACACCAGAGCCGCCGGACCGGTTTCCATGATGCGTGATGCGTACATGACGGCAAGTCGATCCGCGACATCGCTGCGGGTGAGTGATGCAAGGTCATGGGTGATGAGCAGGACAGCCGCCCCGGAGTCAGCGCACTCTCGAAGTAATCCGATGACGTGGTCGGTGAGTTCGCGGTCGAGGTTGGCGGTGGGTTCGTCTGCGACGATCACCGATGGATTCCCGGCCAGCGCACCGGCAATGGCAACGCGTTGCGCCATGCCGCCCGACAGTTCGTGCGGGTAACAGTCCAGGGCCGACGGTTCGAGTCCGACGCGAAGTGCCAAGGCGTCGCAAGTGTGATCGCCGCCGAGTGCGTCGATCGTCTCCTGTAGTTGCGATCGCGCAGTCCGGACGGGGGTGAGATGTGTTGCGGCGGATTGTGGAACGAGAGCCACGTGCCGCCCACGGAACGCGGTGCCGGAGAAGACGTCGATCTCGAGGTCCGCTGTACCGACGGTGACCGTTCCGGTTCGAGAAGCATTCGGTGGCAACATGTTCATGACCGAGGTGGCGATGATCGACTTGCCACACCCGGATTCGCCGACAAGCGCGGTCACCGTGCCGGCTGGAACGTCGAGGTCGATGTCGCTCGCAGCGTGGACTACGGATCCTCCGGGCAAAGGGATCCTGACGGTGAGGGATTTGATGCGTAGGCCGCGTTTCACAGTCGTAGCTCCGAAGGTCGAGGGGGCGTGAGCATCGACCGCAGGGCCGAACCGGCAACTGCAACAGCGACGGTGGCGATCACGAGGACTGCGGCGGGGAATGCAAGCGTCCACCAACCGCCGAGGAGTAGAGAACTGCGTGCCTCTTCAAGGAGCGTCCCGAGACTGGGTTTGTGCGGGGGAAGACCGAAACCCAGGAAGGACAATGTTGATTCGTGCCAGACGGCATGGGGCAGCAGGAGAACGACTGCGATCAAGGCCTGTGGCGCGGTCGCCGGCACGAGGTGGCGCATGATCACGTGACGTCGACTTGCTCCCGCGAGAATGGCGGCGTCGATGTAGGGACGCTCGCGCAGACTCAAGATCTCTGAGCGGATGATCCGGGCCACTTGGGTCCAGTGGGTCAGTGCGATCGAAAGCACGATGGCGGCAATGCTTCCACGGAACATCGCGACGATGACGATGCCGAGCAACAGGTGGGGGAGTGCGTTGACGGCATCGGTGCCGCGCATGACGAACCTGTCCACCCAGCCGCCGACCAGTCCGGCCGTAGTGCCGACGGCGACGCCGATCACCGTGGCGAGCAGCGCGCAGGCGAGTGCGATCAGAAGTGAGGTTCTGATGCCTGCAGCTATGCGCACGAATAGATCTCGGCCCGCCGAGTCGGTTCCGAACGGGTGATCGAACGACGGAGCCAGGCGAGCCGCCGAGAAGTCTGTGACTCGGTCGTCGACGTCGGCCAACCATGGGACCAACGCCGCGTACAGCGCAACGAGGATCAGCACGCCGAGGGCGATCTTGAAGCGTCGTTCAGCCATCGGTACCTACTCTCGGGTCGAGCACTGCAACCAGCACGTCGGCAAGCAGTGAGCCGAGCATGACCGTCAATGTCGTACCGACGGTGAGGAACGCGAGCAGTGCCATGTCTAGGTCTCGCGCAGACGACACGATGGCGCCGGCGATCCCCGGCCAACTGAACACCTCTTCCACCAGCACTGCCCCGACTATCAGCTCGGGCAACCGCACGCCGACGATGTTGACGAAAGGTGCCAGTGATGTGGGCAGTATGTGGCGCTTCGTGATGGTCGGCGTCGGGATACCGCGTGCTACCGCGCCGGCGACAAATCCCTCACTTTTCGAACCCACGACGGACTCTCGGACGGCAAGTAGGAGCCACGGCATTTGCGAAATGGCGAGCACCGTCACCGGTAGGACCAAGTGCCGGATCACCTGTCCCGGTGTGGGATCGGCGCCCCCGTCGGTCAGTCCGGCGACCGGGAGCCAGCCGAGAGTCAACGCGAAGAGCGCGATGGCACCCAGCGACAAGACAAACGGCGGAAGTCCTTGGACCACGACGCTCAGCCCGGACACGGTCTTGTCCAGGAATCCTCCACTGCGGATTCCGGCGAGAACACCGAGTGTCAGCGAGGCGAGAATCGCGATGAGGAGTGAGATCCCGACCAGCAGCAAGGTCCATGGCAGACGTTCGAAGATGACTTGGGAAACAGGCTGATTGAACGATCTGGAGATCCCGAGATCGCCGGTGAACACACCCTGGAGCCAATTCCAGTACGTGCTGTACCAGGGGTTGTCGAAACCCATCTGATCGGCGATCAACGCTTTGTCTGCGTCGCTTGTGGTCATGTATCGCGTGCCGAGGTAGCCGACCAGTGGATCGAACGGTGAGATCGCGGCGGCGGCAAAGAGTCCCGCGGACACCACGGCGATGACCGGCACGATGAACAACACCCGCCGACCGACCATCGTGAGGATGGCCTTTCGGCGGGAGTTGTCACGGTGGCCCCGTGTCGGCCCCGCGTCTGGCCGAACGTCGACCGCTGTCATTGCCCTCGGGCCCACGTCTGCAGTGACCACCATGGACCCCAGGTCACACCGTGTGAGTGTGGTTCGAGTACCGGTCCGGACATCTGCCAGTCGGAATCCTTCGACACGTACGTATGGTCGAGGAACACGAGGATGACAAATCCGGGATCTTCGACGTACGCCTGCTGTACGTCGCGATACGCGGCATCACGCGTTGCCTGATCCAGGCTGCGGCGTCCTACTTCCAAGCCGGCGTCGACTGCTGGATTGGAGTAGTCACTGGCGTTGTCGTAGATGCTGCCGACCCCGGGCGCGATGTACTTCGAGTTCAGCGCGTCGTACGCCTGTGTGTCGGGGTCGAAAGGTTCGTCGCCGCCACCGAGAAGCGTCGAATCCTGGTTGATGCGAGGGTCTATGCGGTCCCAGGAGAGTGCTTCGAGATCTACCTCGATGCCGACAGCGAGAGCGTCGGAGGCAAATGCCTGAGCGAGGTCGCGTCGAACGGTGTCGACGGAGTTGTACATGATCGTGAACTGTGCCCGCTGACCGTCTTTCGAACGGATTCCGTCGGCACCTTCGATCCAGCCCGCTTCGGTGAGTATTCGCTCGGCCTGGGTCGGGTCGTAGGCGAAGGTTGCGTTCGGGTTGTACGAATCGCCGTAGACCTCGGGGATCGGAGTGGCGGCGACGCGGCCGTGTCCGCCAAGGACGTTGTCGATCATCGACTGGCGATTGGCGGCGAGGTTGAGCGCCATCCGCACGGCTTTGTCGCCTGCCACGGGATTGTTCGTCGGGAGTGAGAGCCCGCGCCAGTCTGCTGACTGATGGGCCGTCACGGACATGTTGTCCTTGCCTGAGAACGTATTGGCAAGCAGTGGAGGGAGATTGGTTCCGTCGATCTCGCCGGACGCCATACGTTGGGCGCGGGTGTTGTCGTCAGGAACATAGAGGAGAGTGAGCTTCTTGATCTCCGGCGCACCGTCCCAGTAGTTCTCGTTCGCCTCGAAGACCGCTCGATCCGGTGAGAGGTCGACGAGTGTGTACGGACCCGTACCAACCGGTGTGGTGTTCAACGGCGATTCGGCGGCAAGCCCGGGTGTCGCGAGGGACTCCGATGGAACCATGCCGATCAGCATCTTCGTCAGCAGTGGGGCATACGAGTAGGCGAGGCGGAACTCGACTGTGCTGTCGTCGACGGCCACGACGTCGCTGATCATGTCGTACGACGACCGCGCTTCGGAGGCGGAAGCGGGATCGAGGATCGCCTTGTACGTGGCAACCACGTCGGCGGCGTCGAAGGTCGATCCGTCGGAGAAGGTGACGCCGTCGCGGAGTTTGACCGTCCAGACTGTCGCGTCGGCGTTGGCAGTGGGCATCTCCGCGGCCAGAGACGGCTCGAATCCCGGCATACCGGTGCCTCCGGTGAGCCGGACGAGACCGTCGTACATCTTGGCCTCACCGGCAGCGCCGAACCCTGCGACCGGGTTGTAGCCGCCCAGTTCGTAGCCATCGGCCAAGACCAGGCCGTCGTTGTTGCCCGAGGAGCCGGTGCCAGTCGGGCTACTGCACGACGTGATCAGAAGTGCGCCGATTGCGGCGGTTGCGGTGAGCGTCAGAACGCCTGGTTTGTGGAGTTTCACGGGTGTCCTTTCCTTGGTGGACAGGTGTCCGAAAACATCTGTTCACCTATTCAGGTATTCATATGATCTCATCTCGAAACGGATATTTCGCACAAAGGTCGAACGCTGGGACCTTGGCCCCGTCAGTGGCACTCCGAGAGCGCTGTTATCGCAGGCCGTAGTCTGTTCCCCGTGCGCGTACTAGTAATCGGCTCCGGAGCCCGTGAACATGCCCTCCTTCTCTCTCTTGCTCGCGATCCAGGTGTCACGGCCCTGATCTGCGCGCCTGGCAATGCCGGGATCGCAAAAATCGCCGAGCAGCACCCCGTCGACGTCGCCTCTGGTGACGCGGTTACCGCGCTGGCCCAGAAGGTCGAAGCCGACCTCGTCGTCATCGGACCCGAGGTTCCGCTGGTCCTCGGCGTCGCAGACGCGGTGCGCGCAGCAGGTATCGCCTGCTTCGGTCCTTCGGCCGACGCCGCCCGCATCGAGGGTTCGAAGGCTTTCGCCAAGGACGTGATGGCTGTCGCCGGCGTCAAGACCGCTCACAGCGAGATCGTCGACAATCCGGCCAAGCTCGACGAAGCACTCGACCGCTTCGGTCCCAACTGGGTGGTCAAGGATGACGGGCTGGCCGCGGGCAAGGGCGTAGTCGTCACGACGGATCGTCTCGCCGCGCGCGATCATGCCGCTGAACTGCTCGAGACCGGGCACCCGGTTCTTCTCGAATCCTTCCTCGACGGTCCCGAAGTTTCGCTCTTCTGCCTCGTCGACGGTGAAACTGTGATCCCACTGCTCCCGGCTCAGGACCACAAGCGCGTCGGCGACGGAGACTCCGGACCCAACACCGGCGGCATGGGCGCGTACACACCCTTGCCGTGGCTGCCCGACGAGATGGTCACGCAGATCGTCGACGACGTCGTCAAGCCCGTCGCTGCCGAGTTGGTCGCACGCGGTAGCAGTTTCTCCGGCCTTCTCTACGCCGGTCTCGCGATCGGTGTCGACGGCCCGGCCGTCGTCGAATTCAACTGCCGATTCGGTGACCCCGAAACTCAGGCCGTGCTTGCTCTCCTCGAAACGCCGCTGGGCGGTCTACTCAATGCGGCATCGACCGGAACACTCGATTCGGTCGGTCCGTTGCAGTGGCGCGACGGTTCCGCTGTCACGGTCGTGATTGCTGCCGAGAACTACCCGGCGACCCCCCGCACCGGCGACGTGATCACCGGAGCCGACGCCGACGGAGTCCTGCATGCCGGTACCAAAAAGCGTGAAGACGGAGCCGTCGTCTCGGCCGGCGGGCGTGTGCTGAGTGTTGTCGGAGTGGGCAAGGATCTGACCGAAGCGCGTGACGACGCCTACGCAAAGATCGCCGACGTCAAGCTTCCCGGCGGTCATTTCCGCACGGACATCGGACTTGGCGCCGTCGAAGGGCGCATCTCTCTTCCCTGACTCGTTCTTTCGGAGGGCCGGTGAACTTTCTGTTCATCGGCCCTTTTCATGGAAAATCAACGGTTCCTCGAAGTTACCCACGAGTATGGACTTCTCGTTCGGTTTCTCCCGGTATATCTCAGCGCGGGGGTCACGGAAAGAGAAGGGCACACTTGAGCATTCGCGCTGGATCCAACGAACGGCACGCACGTACCAATTCCACGCTCTCGCGTAGAAACTTCTTGGCAGCAACAGGATTAGCTGTGGGCGCCGCTGCGCTCTCGTCCTCGTGGACTACGGCCGCCGCTGCGCCCAGGCGAGCATTGAGCGACGGAGACCGTGTCCCTGCGCTCGTGATCGGCAGCGGGTACGGCGGAGCCGTTGCGGCACTTCGGCTGACGCAGGCCGGCATCGACACACACATGGTCGAGATGGGGAAGTCGTGGACCACACCGGGGTCCGACGGCAAGGTCTTCTGCCCGATGCTCTCACCGGACGGACGTTCCTTCTGGCTCAGAGACCGTACAGTTCAACCGGTTTCACACTTCTCCGGCGGCTCGGTGGACAAGAACATCAGCCGCTACGTCGGCGTTCTCGACGCCGAGGACTTCGGCGGGATCAAGGTCTACCAAGGCCGAGGGGTCGGCGGCGGGTCGCTGGTCAACGGCGGCATGGCCGTCACACCCAAGCGCAACTACTTCGAAGAGATCCTGCCCGGGGTCGATTCCAACGAGATGTACTCGACGTACTTCCCGCGGGCCAACGCTGCGCTCGGAGTCAACAACATCGACCCGGCCTGGTTCGAGTCGACCGAGTACTACAAGTTTGCACGAACCGGGCGAAAGACCGCTGAGAGATCCGGTTACACAACAACATTCGTGCCGAATGTTTACGACTTCAACTACATGAAGCAGGAAGCTGCTGGTCAGGTCACCAAGTCTGCCCTGGTGAGTGAGGTCATCTACGGCAACAACGCGGGAAAGAAGTCTCTGGACAAGACGTACCTCGCTGCGGCATCCGCCACCGGCAAGCTCACGATCTCGGCGCTGCACGTCGTGACCTCGGTTGCGCCGGCCGCGACCGGTGGTGGATATCAAGTGGTGATGAACCAGATCAACGAGCAGGGCAACACCGTCGGCACCAAGACGGTGACCGCGGACAAGGTCTTCTTCGCGGCCGGCAGTATCGGCACCAGTAAGCTCCTGGTCGCGATGAAAGCACAAGGGCAGCTGGCGAATTTGCCGGGTGCGGTTGGGCAGGAATGGGGGCACAACGGCAACGTGATGGTGGGTCGCGCCAATCACATGTGGGACGCCACCGGCGCGAAGCAGTCGGCGATCCCCGTGATGGGTATCGACAACTGGGCTGACACATCCGCTCCTGTGTTCGCGGAAATCGCGCCCTTTCCAGCCGGTACCGAACTGTGGGTCAGCCTGTACTTGGCGATTGCCAAGAATCCGCAACGTGCTCAGTTCCAATTCAACTCGGCAACAGGCAAAGTCGGTTTGAATTGGCAGCGCTCGCAGAACCAGCCGTCGATCGACATGGCGAAGAAACTCTTCGACAAGATCAACAAAAAGGAAGGCACGATCTACCGGACCGACCTCTTCGGTCCGGTGCAGACGTGGGGCGACCAGTTGACGTACCATCCCCTCGGCGGTTGTGTGCTTGGCAAGGCGACCGACGGCTACGGTCGTCTGCCGGAGTACCCGGGACTGTATGTCATGGACGGATCCCTCGTTCCGGGCAATGTCGGAGTCAATCCGTTTGTCACCATCACCGCTCTGGCCGAACGGAACATCGAGAACATCATTGCGAACGACATGAACTAGCGCGGCGACTCGGGGTCAGGTGCGGTGGGATCAACTTCCTGCCGCACCTGCTCGGCGTGGGCAGCGGTTACAGTCACCTGGACAGACGACGGTCGATCCAGGGATGTAGACGTGAGGCGGACAAAATCCGAGGTCGACGGTGATTGGCTCCGGTGGGGCGTGCCGTCGAGCGACGAGCTGGTGGTATCCGAACACGAATTAGACGACGAGCCCGAAGATTTGGTTCTGTGGGGTGGTGCGTCGAGTGCTGATCAACCGGTGACATGGGAAACCCACGCGCACCGATCGAACGAGATTCTGTTCCCTCGTTCCGGCATTGTGGTTGTTCGCTCGGGCGCCCAGATGTGGACATTGTTGCCGGGACGAGGGCTGTGGATACCGGCACTGCATCGACACTCGGTGCGCGTTGCCGCGGGTGCGCAGTTCCTGACGGTGTATTGCGCTGTAGGGCAGGGGCCTTCGCTCGGTGATCACCCGGTTGCGGTACACGGCACGCCGCTACTCTACGAGTTGTTTCTGCATCTGAGTGCTCGCGAGATGTCGGACGACGCGAGGCGCCGCGCCGAGCGAGTGTTCTTCGACCTCGTCGTTCCCGGCGACGAGCGCGGAGCGATGAAGATCCCCGATTCGGGCCCGGTCGGGCGGATTGCACGCGACCTGTTGTCTCATCCGGAGGACCCACGCAGTTTCGGAGACTGGGCGAACGAGATCGGCGTCAGCACCAGCACTTTGGCTCGTCGGTTCAAGGTGGACACCGGCGTGAGTTTCGGCCAGTGGCGAGTGCTGCTTCGGATGAACGTGGCGATGTCCCTACTCGGCCAAGGTGTTGCGGTCGCCGACGTGGCAGAGCAGATCGGATACTCGACGCCCAGTAGTTTCGTCGCCGCTTTCAAACAGTCCACCGGTGTCACGCCGATGGCATTTCGAAAGAACGCGGATCGTTGATCCGATTTCGACATTCTTTGACAAAACTCCGCGATTGCGTCATCCCCTGATCCGCTCTACCGTTAGCCATGTAGGCGAGGCTTACTTTACTTTCCGGGTTCGGGAGTTTCCCGAAACTCGCTCGACAGCATGGGGCAGAAGTGATCGATTTTGTTGCGCCGCGTTCGAAACGCGGTAGCAGGGCCATCTTCATGGCTGTGGCAGTGGCACTTTCGACGGTGCTGGCAGCATGTGGCACCTCGACGACCGACGCGAAGTCCGACGGTGATGCGTGGACGTATGTCGATGCGCGTGGTCAGCAGATTTCACTCGACAAGATCCCCGAACGCATTGTGGCGACGGCGGACACCGCGCCGGTGCTACTCGAATACGGGGTCGTTCCAGTCGGTATCATCGGCTTTTCCAGGCTCGACGAATCCACGTTGAATGCATTCGACTTCAGTGGAATTGCCCATGTCAGCGAGACCGACACAGATATCAGTGCCGAGAAACTCCTGGCAGTGGACCCGGATCTGGTCATCGACATCTGGAGTTCGTACAACGGCGGAAACTTCGGCAGCATCTGGGGCGACGATATCGCTCGCGTCGAAGAGGTTGCTCCCATTGCAGGTGTCAAGATCACCGACGGGGCGCAAGCGGCGTTGGACAGCTTCAGTTCGTTGGTTCAGGGTATCGGCGGCACCGACACCTCGCCGTTCTACGCGGCAAAACGGGAAGAGTTGAGTGCGCTCGGTGACCGGGTGCGTGAATTGGCCACATCGCGAACGAATATCTCTGTTGCATACGTGATTCCGTTGGAGTCGAGCCTTGACTACGCGGTGCCGGGATGGACTCCGCTCGGAAGTATTCTCGAAACGATGGGCGTCGAATTCGCGAAGCTGGACAGTGAGGACGGTTTCTGGGCATCAGCGAGTTGGGAAGAGCCGGGCGTCTTTCGGGCCGATCTCCTCCTGATTCCGCCGACGTGGTCTGCCGCGCCGGAGCTCAATTCGCCGACGTTCACCAGGCTTCCGGCTGTGGTTTCGGGCCAGGTTGCCTCGGTAGAACTGCGTACGGGGTACAGCCTGACGGGCATCACGGAGCAGATGAGGCGTTTTGCCGACGTCTACGAGAAGAGTGGGAAAGTCACCTGAGTGGCATCATCGCGGTGCGTGAACTCGCAGTGATCGATTGACTCGGTCGAGGATGCCGATGGCAGTGGTCAATGTGTCGAGGTCACGTTCGTCGAGGGCTGTCAGTTCTTGGGCCAGGACGCCGATGCGTAGTTCGGACCGACGGTCCCGGCGCGTGCTTCGCTCGTCCTTCACGAAAAGCGTGCTCACCCGGCCGTCTGTGGGATCGGGTCGCCGCTCGATCAGGTCCTTGTCGGAGAGGATGCGCACCAGCGTGCTGACGGTGTTCGGGCGTCTGGAGAGGCGATCGGCCACGGCCCCGATGCGAGTGCCGGGATGGTGCGCGACATCGTGAAGTACCTCGGATTGTGCCTCTGGCAAAGTCGCGTCGGTACCCGACGTATCCATGTATTCACGCAGCGCTCGACGCAATTCGAACGCCGCAGCGATGAGTGATCTCGATGCTTCTTCCGCAGTGGGCACGCGATCAGAGTAGCGATCGACCTCGTGTGATCCACGCCCCAAAACTGTATCTGACACAGATATAGTTTACAGTTCCTCAAAGGGTAGGGTCACCTAACCATGACGGTAGATGAAGCTGTCATGCTTCACGACGTACGGGACGCGATCATGAATTTTGGACAGAAGTCACGCAGTGTAATGCTGATCGGCGCACTGACATTGGTGGCAGCTCTCAGTGGCTGCTCGAGCGACGCCTCGCCAACAGACACTGACATCAGTGCGTCGACTCCGGCGGACTCTGCGTTTGTCGCTCCGCGAGAAGTCCCGGCTGGAATGGGGAGCGGAAAGTCGGACGGCGAATTCCCTCGTACCGTTTCACACTTCAAAGGTGACACCACGATCGAATCGCAGCCCGAAAAGGTTGTCGTCATTTCGACCGGGCAAGCAGATGCGCTTTTATCTCTCGGCGTCGTTCCTGCGGCTTCGACTCGTGGTGACGGTGCGGACCTGGTGCCGCCGTACCTGTTGGCCGCATACCCCGAATTCCGCACCCAGCTAGGTGATGTCGCCGACGCAGGTGGGCGCTTCACACCGAACTTCGAAGCGATCGTCAAGCTCGATCCTGACCTGATCTTGATGAATGTTGCAGGGAAGGATGCTGATTCGCTGTACGACCAGCTTTCGGCAATTGCGCCCACCGTGGCAACGCAGGGGACCGGTGTCTACTGGAAACAGGACTTCCTGCTGGTTGCCGACGGGGTAGGTAAGACGCAGCAGGCGAAAGCGCTACTGGATACCTTCAACGCGGATGCCGCAGCCCTCGGTGCTTCCCTTTCGTCGCCGCCGACAGTGTCGTTCACCCGCCAGAACGGAAATCGCTTGCGCATCTTCGGTATTCCTTCGTTCACCGGCAGTATCGCCCAGGATGCCGGCCTGACGCGTCCGGAGTCGCAGCAATTCGACGACACCTCCCGAGACATCAGTGAGGAAGAGCTGAACGTGGCGGACGCTGATTGGATCTTCTACGGAGTGCAAGGCGGGGACCCGGCGACGTTGACCAACGCGCCGTTGTGGGCGCAGTTACGTGGAGTGATTGCCAACCATGCCGTTGTTGTCGACGACGACGTCTTCTACCTCAATACCGGGCCGACTGCGGCTCGTGAAGTGCTGAAGGTTCTGCAGAGCGCACTGCAGCAGTAGTTGATTCGGACTGGTTGTGCGTGCCGACGAACCGGAAGACAGCGCCACCCACAGTGACGGCAAGCGTTGCGAGAACAGCTCCGGCAACGACGTCGGTGAGCCAGTGAGCTCCCAAGTAGAGGCGAGTGAGCGCGACGACAACGGTGACCGTCACGGCGAGCAGCATCAGAAGGCGTTTGACGGACGGTGTTCGGTCGACGCTCACAACGAGAACCGCAATGCCGAACAGCGCTGCTGTGCCGGTGACGTGACCGGACGGGAACGAGTGGCCGGTCTCGAGAAGAACCTGGATGTTGGTCGGCGGACGTTCGCGACCGACGAGCGCTTTGATTACCGTACTGGCGACTGCCGCACCGCCAACGGTTCCGATCACGATCAAGCCCGGAACAACCGAACGCGCTCGCCACGATATGAGCACTCCGCAGGTGATCCCGAGCAGCGCGGTGGCGACCGGGCTACCGAGATCTGTGACGGCGACCGCGATCTGGTTGAGGGCGCCGCTCCGATGATCGACCATCCAGTCGGTCACCGGCCCGTCGAAGCTCGTCAACCACCCGTTTCGATATACCTGGATCGAGAGCGTCACCAGGGCGAGGGCGAGCCCGGACGCGCGGAGCGCTGTTGACCGAACGCTGGAGGCCCGGTAGATCGAACCGAATGCGAACAGCGCGGCTGCCACCACGATTGCGGCAACCGCAATTTCTGCGGTGGTGCTCTCGGTCAAGACTTCGGTGACCACGTTTCGCACGGTCGACACAGTTGCTGGCATGAATGCAGTGTGACGATCAGAAGCTGAAGAAACGCTGAACGTAACTCGGTCATGGGCCCACCGTCTGCTCTACTGGGTGCATCCGAACAACTGCGTGTCGACGAAACGGGGCCGGTGGTGCGAGTACTGGTTGTCGAAGACGAAGTACGCCTGGCCGAGACGATCCGGCGGGGATTGGTAGCCGAGGGATTCGTGACCGCCGTGGAACTCAACGGGGACGACGGATTCGCGACTGCCTGCAGCGACGAATTCGACGTGATCGTTCTCGACATCATGTTGCCGGGCAAACACGGATACGACATCGTGCGGGACCTACGCGCCCGGGAGGTGTGGACGCCGATCCTCATGCTCTCGGCGAAGGACGGCGAATACGACCTCGCTGATGCTTTCGATCTCGGTGCCGACGACTACCTGGTCAAGCCCTTCTCGTTTGTAGTATTCCTCGCGCGGCTTCGCGCACTGGTGCGGCGGGGCGCTCCCCAGCGTCCATCGATACTCACCGTGGGAGACCTGTCCCTCGACCCCGCCAAACATCAGGTGATCAGAGCGGGAATCGAATTGACGCTGACGCCACGTGAGTACAGCGTTCTCGAGTTCCTGATGCGCAACAACGGAGTTGTGGTCACGAAGACCGAGATCGTTCGCTCGGTCTGGGACACCAACTACGAAGGTGACGAGAACATCGTCGAGGTCTACATCGGTTACCTACGTAAGAAGGTCGACCTCCCGTTCGGAACCCACAGCATCGAAACCATTCGAGGCATCGGGTACCGCTTTGTCGGCACTGCCTGATCTTCAATCGGTCGGTAGCGGAATTGTCACCTCGAATCGACTTCCACCGCCTACCCTCTCGCTGACGGAAATGGTTCCGTGATGCGCCGCAACGATTTCCGACGCGATGGCGAGTCCGAGTCCGGAGCCACCTCCCTGCCTCGACCGCGGCTGGTCTAGGCGGACGAAGCGTCCGAAGATTCGTTCGCGTTCTGCTGCAGGGATTCCGGGCCCGTCGTCCTCGATCACGATATGGGCTTCGTGGCCGGCTTCGGAACACTCGAGATGCACGAGGGTCTCGGCGTGCCGTACTGCGTTGTCGACCAGGTTTCGCACCATGCGCGCCAACGCCCTCGGGTCTCCGGACACGCGAACCGGAGCAACGGTGGCGGTGACCGCGATCTCGGAGATACCGTCGATCCGCTTCTGCTCGGCGAACAGAATGTCGTCGAGGTCGACGTCGACGACGGTACCGATGGATTCGAGTTCGCTTTCGTCCGAGCGCGCGAGAATCAACAGATCCTCGATCAACTGCCGCATCCGTCGCGCCTCGGGAAGTAGCGCGTCTTCGATCAGTGCGTCGTCGAGGAGATCCGGGCGTCGGTGTGCCAGTTCGAGAGCCGTCGTGATCGTGGACAGTGGACTACGTAATTCGTGGGAGGCGTCGCTGACGAATCGTTGTTGAGCAAGTGCGCCTTCGTCGAGGCGCGCCAGCATGTCGTTCATTGTTGTTGCCAGTCGGGCTATCTCGTCGTTCCCGGACGGGACGGGCACTCGTTCACCTTGACGGCCACTCGAAATCGAGGCAACCCGAGCGCGGATGCGTTCCACGGGAGCGAGAGCCGAACCCACCAGGCGGTAAGTGGCAAACGCGGCCAGTCCAAGAACCAGGGGCCCGGCGATGGCGAGCAGAACGGCAACGGTGGTCACCACGGTTTCAACCGGTTCACGGTCGGCGCCGACGAAGACGGTGACCGGTCCGGCCGGCGTCTGAGCGCCTTGTCCGATCAGCCAGTAGTCCTCGTCGTCGGACTTCTTGACCCTTCCATAGGTGTCCGATTCGTCAGGGCCGAGAATGCGTTCGGACAGTAGGTCGCTGTCAGTTCCAGGCGATTGGGCGACTATTCGGTGATCGGCGTCGACGATCTGCACGATTCCGATCTGGCTGTCGGTGGACAGAAGCGAAGGGTCGAGATCGGCTGGGCTCTTCCCGGTGAGTTGCTGGACCAACTGTGTGGCACGGGCCTCGGAGCTGTTCAGTGCGGACAGGTGCAGGGAGTTCGCCAGTACGAAAACCAGTGCAAGCCCGGCGATCACCAAGCAGAAGGCGATCACGAGGGTAGATGCCACGGTCGTCCGGGCGCGCACGCTCCACCGGGACGGGTGCAGAATCGACTCGCCGATGACGTTCATGGCGTCCAGTCTGTACCTTCGCGGCTGTGCGTATACAAAGACGGGCGACGCGGCCTCGTAATCGGACCGCGTCACCCGTCTAGAGGATCAAGCCACTCGCTTGGCGGTTCGGCCGCCGAATTCGAGCATCACGGCGCGTCCGGTGTCATCGGTGACGAAGCGCCCCAGCGTCCGCGTGGTGTCGGCGCGAGCAGCGAAGTCGAGATCGTTGACGAAGGCGATCGGGATCGCCGGCGGCCAGACGATGTCCTCGTATTCGCCGAGGTCCTGCGCGCTGCCCATGCGGACGCCGATTCCCTCGTCACCGGGGGCGACGGTCATGGTCAGGTTGCCGGCCTGGTACTTGCCCAGGACGGCGTCGACGGCAGAGGGTTCGGGCTCGACCACGTCGAGAGATGCCGGCGCGGGCAACTCTGCGAGGTTGGCCATGCACCAGTCGACGATCTTCTTGCCGATTCCGCCGCCGAGTGCGTTGGTCAGCACGGTGACGGCGAAGTTCTTCTCAGGCACGGTCAAGAACTCGGAGACCTGGAGGTTGCTGACGTTTCCGCCGTGCCGCACTACCTGGGTGGTTCCGTATCGAGTCAGCAGCCAGCCGATGCCGACTTCCTCGAACATCATCGCGGCGGGACGCTGCGGCTTCTGCATCAGCAACCGGGTGGACTCGTCGAGCGGCTGTCCCTCACCCGGGTGTTCGCCCGACAGTGCGTAGCGTGCCCAGACGAGCTGATCGCGCACCGAGGACCACATTCCACCGCAGGGCGTCATACCGCGGTCCAGTCCGGTCTCGTTGGACACGAACGGCTCACCCTCGCGGATGTAGTGGCCGAGTGCAAACCGGTGGGTCATCACGTCCCAGGGCAGGAACGCCGAGTTCTTCATCTCGAGTGGGTCCAGAACGCGCTGCTTGACCAGCTCTTCGAAGGTCAGTCCACTGATCTTGGCTACGACGTATCCGGCGAGGACGAATCCGGAGTTGCTGTAGGAGAAGACCTCTCCGACGGGAAATTCCTGTCGTAGTTCCTTCAGCCGTGAAATCGATCGACCCAGGGCGTCTTCACCCCAGCCTGCCGAGAGGCTGGCGTCGCCGGTGAACCCGCCGGTGTGCGTCAGAAGATGACGCATCGTGACTGTGCGGGTGGCTTCGTCGTCGGCGAGGATCAGTTCGGGGACGTACTCGACCAGTGGGGTGTCGAGATCGAGTAGGCCGTCCTCGACGAGTGCCATCGCGGCTGTTGCAGCAAAAACCTTTGTGGTGGAACCGATCATGAACATCGTCTTGTCGGTGACCGGGAGCTGGGTTTCGACGCTCTCGATGCCACTGGTGACGACGATGTCCTTGTCGCCGTGCACGATACCGACCGAGACGCCGGGGATGTTTGCCTCGACCCTCCACTGGTCGACGAGTTCCTGAAGCTGTTCTTGCATCTTTGATTCCTCGAGTTCGCTGGCGTTCTGTGTTTCGGCGTTCGGTGTTTCCGTCATCGTATGTGTAGCGGTCGTCGTCACGCGTTAACCCGTGGTAGGAAGCGGAATCCGACGTACACGCCGTCGCGGTGCGGCCGTACCGTCGTCCAACCGGCGGCCCCGGGTTGACGGGTGGTCCAGGTCCCCGGGATCTGCGACGGTACGAGAGTGGCTACCGCTGCAGGCTTCTTCGGAGCTGTTTCGTCTTCCTCGGGATTCGGGATGACGTCGCCGATGACGGTGATCACAGCCTCGTCAGCGGACTCTCCACGACGGAACTCGATTGCTATTCCGCCCGAGCTGTACTTACCCAGAACCGAATCCGGAATCGACTCCACACTCGCGGGGTTCGGGGCGAGGGCTTGCGGAGGTTCGAGTCCGACCAATGCGGCCGCGGCTTCGGTGAAGAGATCACGATAGAGGCCGTCTGCTTTGCCGCCGCTGGTCAGCAGCGCGATCGCGACATTGTGGCGGGGGAAGATGCGCAGATATGCGTGCTGCCCGATGGTGCTGCCGTCGTGGCCGAAAATTTCTTCGCCCGACCAGGTTTCGTGGAACCAACCCAGACCCCAGCCCGACTTGTCCGGGAACAGTTCACTGATGTCGATTTCGGGTGTACGCATCGCGGCGGCTGATTTCTCCGACACGATCCGCACGCCGTCGACGCTCTGACCTTCGAGAAGGCCGAGTTCCGCGAACGTGAGCAGATCTCCGATGCTGGCAGTGATGCAGCCGGCTGGCCCCATCGAGCGCGTGATCGGCCAGACGGGCATCACGACGGAGTTCCCTGTATGGCCCGCTGCCACAGAGTATCTCGGAGTATCTCCGGTCAACGTGAGTGTGTGCGCGAGGCCGAGCGGATCGATGATCCGCTCCTTGAGGATGTCGTCCCAGATGCCGCCGCGAAGAACCTCGACGATACGAGCTGCAAGGACGTACGCGGAGTTCGAGTACGCGAAGCCGTCCTCGAGTGGATGAACCTGACGGAAGTCACGCAGGCCCTCGACGTAGCGTTCGACGACGTCGTCTCCGCGACCCTTGTCGATGAAGAGGTCACCGTCGATTCCGTTGCGATGGTTCAGAAGTGCGCGAACCGTGATGCGGGCGGCTGTTTCCTCGTCCTGCAGTGCGAAGTCGGGCAGGATTGACCGGACGGTCGCGTCCAGGTCGAGCAAGCCTTCGTCGACCAGCTGCATGACCAACATCGCGGTCCATACCTTGGTGATGGATCCGATCTGGAACAGGGAGTCGGTGGATACCTCGACCCCGGTGTCTGCATTGATCACGCCGGAAGCCACCGTCGTACGGGTGATTTCCTTGCCGCTGGAATCGAGTGTGAGAATACCGAATTGAGCACCGGTGACGCCGTAACGCTCACACAGTACGTCCAGTGAGCGCTTCCATGCGTCGGCGCCGGCAGATGCGTTGGCCAGGCCGGTCTTGGGCAGCTTCGCGGAGGTGTATCGCTTGACCCACTCGATGAGCCGTGTGCTGTAGTCGATTCGGTGCGAGATCGAGCCGTTGACGAGGAACCCGTGGCTTGCACCGGGATACGCCACCAGTCGGGTGGGTACATGCTGCTGGCGAAGTGCGGCGAACCAGGCCTCGGCCTGACCCAGCGGGCACCGCTCGTCCGACTTTCCGTGCAGGATCAGCGTCGGAGTCACCACGTTCTTCACGGCGGCGAGCGGTGAGGCTGCCAGGAGCCCCGCGGAGTTCTCGGGAACAGTGGTGCCGGTGGCGAGCGACGCGAGGTGCGGACCGAAATCGCAGACTCCGGCCATGGCGTTGAAATCGCAGATCAGCCCACCGGCCACCGCCGCGGCAAAGCGATCGGTCTGCGAGGTGAGGTGGCAGGTGCTGTATCCGCCGTAGCTGTACCCGGTGATCGCCAGGCGGTCCCCGTCGACAAGTCCCTCGGCGACAAGTGCGTCGATCGGCTCGAGGAAGTCGGCTTGGTCCGAGGTACCCCAGGCGCCGTTGACGGCATACATGAAGTCTGCGCCGTACCCGTCCGATCCACGTGGATTGAGGGTCAGGATGCGCCAGCCCTGCGCTGCGAGAACCTGGTGGGCGGGGTGATAGGTATCGGCAACGCCGGTCCACGCGTTGTGCGGTCCGCCGTGAATGTCGAGCAGAAGAGGTGCAGCGCCATCAGTTTCGGGAGCGGACAGCAACCAACCATGCACGGTACGGCCGTCGGAGATGGTGAATTCGCGCTCCTCGGCGGCAAACAGGGTCACCTCGGGGAGTGCTTCTGCGGTGAATTTTGTCAGCGTGGTGACAGCGCCGCTGTCGAGATCGACGAGTGCGACCTCGCCGAAGGACTGCTGTGTGGTGACGATGACGGAGGCGACGCGGGCGTCACGGGCAACGGAGAGCGCCGAGACGACCTCGTTGGGATTGGCGACGAGGGAGCGAGAGGTTCCGGTTTCGATGTCGGCTGCATACAGATGCGTCCATCCGCGATCGCGGAGGCAGAACACGATTTCGTCGCGAGTATTCGACAGTGCCGGTGTGCCACCGGGGTAACCGGGCGCGCCGGGCATCACGTTGCGATCGAGATGAGCTGTGAGGGTGACGTCGACCGGTGTCTCAGTTGGGCCGGGGACGGACAGACGGATCAGGTCGGCAGTTCCGACACGGACCTCGGGGGTGCCGATGGCGACGACCGAATCTCCTTGCGGGTGCCACAGTGTGGAGCCCTGCACCCCGGTGGCGTGACCGAGTCGCTGCGGCGGAACTGACAGATCGTCGACGAGGATTCGGTAAGCGCTGAACGTGAGGTTCAGATCGCTGTCCGGTTCGAGATTCGCGGTGAAGGCAAGAGCCGTGCCGTCGGGCGACCAGGACGGTACGTCCGCATTCCAATCACCGTCGGTGAGGCGTCGTACTGCCTTCGTCTCCAGATCGACGGTGTGCAGGTGGCGACGGAAGGTGCCGAGCCAACCGGCGCCGTCCACCTTGTATCCGAGTCGGTCGGTGACGATGGGCGCATTCGGATCGGTGGAGTCCGAACGTGAGATCACAGCGGCGAATGCAATGGCATTTCCGTCCGGGCTCCAGACCGGTGCGCCGGCACCGAGGGGGAGTGATGCTGCTGTGGTGAGGGTTTCGGCCTCGCCGCCGGCGAGCGGGATCAGGTGCAGCTGCGCGGAGTCGCCGACCTTGCGGAGGAAGGCAATCGAAGTTCCGTCCGGAGAGAACCGAGGTGCCGAATCGGCGGGCCCCGCAGTGAGGCGGCGAGCCTGGGAATCGCGGGACACTGCCCAGAGAGATGTAGTTGCCTTTCCGGCAACAATTTCCGAGCGAACGAAGACGACCACGGTGCCGTCGGGCGAGATTGCGGTTTCAGTGGGTGTGACCACGCGGTGGAGGTCGTCGAGAACAAATGGACGGTCAGTCATGTAGATCCTTCGAATCGGAGAAATAGATGCAGACGTAAAGCTTTGTCTTCCGGCTTATTTCAGAACTCGGATGCCTGGGCCCGCCAGGGTTCCACCAATCGGCGCGTACAGGGACGTCGCACCGTTGAAGAACATGAAGTTCGGCGATGTGGATACCGGAACGACGTCAGAAGAGGTGAACAGCGCCTGTTCCGCTTCCTTCCACACCGAGCAGGATTCCTGCCCGGGCAGAACCGAGGCCTTCGCAGCCAGTTCGGTGTACTCGGGATTGTCGATCGATGCGAAGTTGACGCCCGCCGGAGGGGTCGGGCCGGAGAAGTACGGAACGAAGATGCTGGGAGTGTCACTCTGGACGGTCAGACCGATCGAGATCGACCAGGATGTCAGGTCCTTTGCCGCGAACGTATTGGAGATGATGAAATTGTTGTCACCACCGCGAAGCTCTACCTTCGCGCCGAGTTCCTGCCACTGCTTCATCGCGTATTCTGCTGCTGCAGAAGTGGTATCGCGGTAGTTGGCAAAGATGACCGTCAATTGCAGCGATTGACCGTCCTTGGTCAGAACGCCGTCGGATCCGGGCTTCCAGCCGGCGTCGGCGAGGGTCTTCTTCGCCGCGGCCATGTCGAACTTCGGAACTACACCGGTGACACTGTCGTAGTCACATGCCCGCGGATCGACAACGGCCAATGCCGTAGCGCGCGAACCCTTGCCACCGGTGTTGATGTCCGTGTAGTCGTCGAGATCGATTGCCTGCACGAGCGCGCTGCGCACCGCTTCGTCCTTGGTGGGAAGAGCAGCATTGTGGTTGAAGATGAACTGCCCGCTCAAGGTGTTCGACGTCATCGATTCCAGGCCGGACGCTTCCACACGTTCGATATCCGCACCGGCCACCGGTGCTGCGTTCACCGTTCCGGTGAGGACCAGGTTCGCCGTCGTCGCCGCGTCGGTCACGATCTTGATCGTGACGGCCTTGGGCACTCCGAGGGTGTCCGATGTGGTTTCGCCGTTCGGTCCCCAGTTGTATCCGTCGCGGCGTTCGAGCGTCACGTGATCGTTTGCCACTACTTCGGTGATCTTGAACAGGCCGGTTCCGTTGCTGCTGCCGCGAACACTGGCGGGGTCGTCGAGTGCTGCCTGGCATGCCAGTTTGAGAGCACCGATGCGCTCGAGCAGGAAGGGCGCAGGTTCCGCCGTCTTGATCGTGAGCTCGTCGCCATCGGCGGTTGCTACTGCAGTTTCGGGTACCGACGCTCCCAGCCACGGCGAGCCGTTCGTCTTGTCGACGACCCAGTTGATGTTGTTCGCGGCTGTCTGGGCAGTGAACGTCGTGCCGTCTTCACACGTGATCCCTTTTTTGAGGGTGAAGTTCAGCGAAGTTCCGTTCTCGCTCCATTTTTCGGCCAGATACGAGCCCGCTGCACGGGTTTTGGGGTCGATGGCCAACAACGAGTCGTTGGTATAGCTGTTGATTGCCTGCGTGGCAGTCAGGTTGGTGATCAGGGGATGAAGGTTGCCGGGGTCGGTGTTCACGATCGTCGTGAAACTCCCGTCCTTGGCGTAGTCCCCGGAGGTCCCGCCGCCAGGATCAGAGGTGCTTCCGCACGAGGCAACCGTGAGAACGCCGATCGTGACCAGAGCCGCGGTGGGCACTGAGCGAGCTTTCATCTGATGCACCTTTTGATCGAAGGATGTCGTTGATCAATGCTGCGCGAGGGACGTGGCCCAGGTCTCGTTGAATCGACTCATGCTGAGCACCTGAATCTGTCGGATCGTCACAAAGGATGGTCGTCGTTTCTCACGGAAGTGTGGTTCGGCTACCGTCGGGGTGTGCGCTCAGAATCTCGTCGATCAGATATCCAGACCTTCCATGTCATGGATGTATGGAAGGCCGCGACCGAACGTCAGCGGACGCACGGTGACGTTCTGACGTTGGCTGCCGGTCAACCGTCGACCCCCGCGCCGGCACCGGTGCTACGTGCGACGCGCGAGATCCTCGGCACCGAACTACTCGGGTATACCGAGACTTTCGGGATCCTGCCGCTACGCGAAGCTATTGCGCGCTACCACAGCGAGCGATCGGGAATAGCCGTCGACGCCGAAGACGTGGTGGTGACGACAGGTTCGTCCGGGGCGTTCACCTTGCTTTTCCTGGCCGCGTTCGACGAGGGCGACACCGTGGTGGTCGCTCGCCCCGGATATCCCGCCTACCGCAACACCCTTGCCGCTCTCGGCTGCAACGTCGTCGAACTCGACTGCGGGCCGGCAACCCGATACCAGCCGACGGTGGACATGCTCGAGGCCTTGCCGTCGCCGCCTGCCGGTCTGATCGTCGCCAGCCCGGCAAATCCGACGGGCACGGTGATCTCGCCCGAGGAGCTCGCTGCGTTGGCGACGTGGTGCGAGCAGCACGGCACCCTTCTGATCTCGGACGAGATCTACCACGGCATCGGATACGGCGATCAGCACACGTCGAGCGCCTGGGAGACCTCACGCGAATCCGTTGTGATCGGCTCGGTGTCCAAGTACTTCTCGATGACGGGTTGGCGGCTCGGGTGGATGTTGGTGCCGACGTACTTGCGGCGCCCGCTGCAGCGACTCGCGTCGAACATGACGGTGTGTCCGCCCGCGATCTCTCAGTACGCCGCCATCGAGGCGTTCTCGGACGAGGCGAAGGTCGAGTTGGACGGGCACGTTCAGCGGTACGCCGTCAATCGTGAACTGCTGTTGACCGGGTTGCCGAAACTGGGCATCACCGAGCTGGCTCCCGCCGACGGTGCGTTCTACGTCTACGCGGATATCGGCCATCTGTGTGGCGACGAGGGCGCTACCGCGTGGTGTGCCCGGTTGCTGACAGATACCGGGGTCGCGTTGGCACCCGGAATCGATTTCGACACCGTCCACGGAAACCGGATGGTCAGACTTTCGTTCGCGGGCGCGACAGCCGACATCCAGGAGGCGCTGACCCGCCTCGAGAAGTGGCTCGGGTAACAAACAGCAGGGTCTTCGAGCTGTTTCGCCATGCGGAGGTGCCCTCTGCTGGCACGATGTCGTGGTGTCTTCTGCAGCTACGCCCAAGGGTGAACGACGTCGCCAAGCTCTGGTGGCGTCCGCTGCTGAACTTTTGCTGGAGGGCGGGTTCGACGCCGTTCGTCACCGAGCGGTGGCAACCAGGGCCGACCTTCCTCTGGCTTCGACGACCTATTACTTCGACTCACTCGACGATCTGATCGCGTGTGCCGTCGAGCTCAACGGCAACGCCGACATGGAAGCGATGCGCGCCAGAGTGGCTGCGGTGACCCAACGTCGGCGGGGCGCGGAATCAACCGTCGAACTTTTGGTCGAGCTGCTGCTCGGAGACGAAGAGAAGCGGCCGGAGAGCCGCGAACGATTGATCTCGCGCTACGAACGATTTGTGGCGTGTGCCCGTCATCCCGCGCTTCGTGACGTGCAGTTGCGCCTACGCGCCCAGCTCGACGACCTGTTGACCGATGCGCTTCGACGCTCGGGCCGAACGGCGCCCGAGGGGCAGTTGCGCCGTCTTGTCGCGATGGTCGACGGCGCGATGATCACGGCGCTCGGGGAGTACGACCCGGACCCACGCGGGTTGGCCAGAGGAATGCTCTTGGAATCGATCGACGTGATGGCGCCGCCGGTCGTCTAGCTCGGGGGTGACAGCTGCTCTAGCTCGGGGGTAACAGCACTGCTCGGCCACCGTTAGACTGAGGCCTCGTGAGCCGCATCCCGAATGTCCTTGCCAACCGATACGCCAGCCCGGAGCTTGTTGCTCTGTGGTCTCCCGAGTACAAGATCGTGCTCGAGCGCCAATTGTGGGTGGCGGTGTTGCGTGCGCAGGCAGAGCTGGGCATCGACATTCCGGCCGACGCCATCGACGACTACGAGCGCGTCATCGACAACGTCGACCTGGCGTCCATCGCGGACCGCGAGCGGGTCACCCGCCACGACGTGAAGGCACGCATCGAGGAATTCAATGCACTCGCCGGACACGAGCAGGTCCACAAGGGCATGACCAGCCGTGACCTCACCGAGAACGTCGAGCAGCTGCAGATCGTGCGTTCTCTCGAACACGTCTACAACCACGGCATCGCCGTCGCCGCCCGTCTGGGTGAGCGCGCTGCCGAGTACTCGTCCATCGTGATGGCCGGCCGCTCGCACAACGTCGCAGCTCAGGCCACCACCTTGGGCAAGCGTTTCGCTTCCGCGGCCGACGAGCTTCTCGTTGCACTGACACGTCTGCGTCAGCTGATCGACCGCTACCCGCTGCGTGGGATCAAGGGCCCGATGGGTACCGCTCAGGACATGCTCGACCTCCTCGACGGCGATGCGGCCAAGCTCGAGCAGCTCGAAGCGAAGGTCGCGGAGCACCTCGGATTCGCCCACGTACTGACCAGCGTCGGCCAGGTGTACCCGCGTTCGCTCGACCACGACGTCATCTCCGCGCTCGTCCAGGTCGGCGCGGGCCCGTCGTCGTTTGCACACACGATCCGCCTGATGGCCGGCCATGAGCTGGTCACCGAAGGCTTCCAGCCCGGCCAGGTCGGCAGCTCGGCGATGCCGCACAAGATGAACACCCGCTCGTGCGAGCGAGTCAACGGACTTCAGGTGATCCTGCGCGGCTACGGCTCCATGGCAGCCGAGCTCGCGGGTGCACAGTGGAACGAAGGCGACGTCTTCTGCTCCGTCGTGCGCCGCGTCGCTCTCCCGGATGCGTTCTTCGCGATCGACGGCATGTTCGAGACCTTCCTGACCGTGCTGATCGAGATGGGCGCGTACCCGGCCGTCATCGAGAAGGAACTGACGCGCTACCTGCCGTTCCTCGCCACGACCCGCGTTCTCATGGCAGCGGTGCGCGCGGGCGTCGGACGCGAGACCGCCCACGAGGCGATCAAGGAGAACGCCGTCGCAGTTGCGCTGGCGATGCGTGAGGAAGGCAAGGAGCCCGACCTGCTCGATCGCCTTGCCGCCGACGATCGTTTGCCGCTCGACCGCGCCGCACTCGACGAGGCTCTGGCCGACAAGGCGGCCTTTGTCGGCGCCGCGTCTGCTCAGGTCGACGCCGTTGTCGCCGAGGTGCAGAAGCTTGTCGACGCCAACCCCGAAGCTGCGGCGTATGCGCCGTCGCCGATTCTGTAAGGGCTACGCCCCCGTGCGCCTTTTCGGTGGTCACCACTACCGAAAAGGCGCACCGGGTCGAAGAGCATGAACTGCATCTTCTGTTCCATCATCGCCGGTGAGGCCGAGGCCAGCGTCGTCTACGACGACGCGAATGTCCTTGCCTTCATGGATATTCGGCCGTTCACATCCGGCCATCTCCTGGTCGTGCCGAAGCGCCACGCCAGTGGATTGTCCACGCTCGATTCCGACGACGGTGCCAGGATCTTTTCCGTCGCACAGAAGATCGCCGCAGCGATGCGTACCGGACCTCTCCCCGTCGACGGAGTGAATCTGCATCTCTCCGACGGAGCTGTTGCGGGGCAGGAAGTCTTCCATGTTCATCTGCACGTCATTCCGCGAAATCGCGGCGACGGCTTCGGCCTGCGTGCACTACCTCGCACGCCCAATCGGGCAGTTCTCGACAGCACGGCTGCCGTCATTCGCGGTGCACTGAACTAGCGGCACCGGCCACTTTCAGGGACTGCCGATCAGTTCGACAACGGAGTCCAGAAGGACACTGCGCCAGCACAACCAGTCGTGGCCGCCGTCGAAGATCCGATACGACACTTGCGCTCCGGCAGCCTTCAACGCCTGTGCGACCGCTGCGCTGTGCCCGACCATGTCGGACTCGTGCCTACCTACTTCGAGGACAACGCGTAAACCGTCCGGCGCGCCATCGCGCTCGATGCGTGCGGCGATGTCTCCACCCGGCGGACCGTCCTCGCTGCGCTTCAAGCCTGTCGGCCACCAGAATGAACCGGACCCGCTGGCGACCAGCGCGAAGTGTTCGGGGAATTCGAGTGCTGCGAACATCGAGGCCAGGCCGCCGAAACTCAGCCCTGACACCACCGTTCGCGTTCGATCAGACGAGAAGGGTGCGACGGCGCGCACCTGCGGAAGTAGTTCGTCGACGACTGCACTCCAGTAGTCGCGGTTGCACGGCAATTCCTTCGAACGACGTTGATTGTCAACGGAATCAATGGCCAGCAGAACGCAGGACTTCAGTTTGCCGGTCTGCACTGCACGATCGAAGGCGGCACCTGCTGGCATGACCTCGGCCCAGTGGCGCCCGTCGAGAAGTATCACGAGCGGCCGTTCTTCGAGCGGTGTCAATCCGTCGTCCACGGTCTCGTAGATCCACACCGGCCGCTCGATGTCCAACGTCGAACTGGCCCAGGTGAGCTGTATCGACTTCCTGAAAACTGGAGCATCCCAACCGAACTGGACCGGCGCCGAGGGCATCTCGGCGACGGAACGCCTTGTGTCCACGCCTGCGGAAAGCGGATTGAGTGGGTCGGCAATTCGGTGTTCGAGCAACCCCAACCAGCGGGTGCGGCGGGTCGTGTCTTCCTTGCCTGCTCCCGGATAGTCGAATTCGTCGACTACGGACTTCGGCGCCGGGATGATGCTGTAACTGCTGCGCCAGGTGTTCGAGACTTCGGCGGCGTAGAACCACACCGGACTCTCGCCGACCCGTTGCATCACGCTGAGTTGTTCCGCGTGATGGTCGGTCAACGAGTTTGCGTCGAGGTAGACGCGCTCGACTTCCGTCTCCTCGGGCTGTCGCCAGAGGAAAGTTACTCGAACTGTATGTGTGTCAACACTTTCGATGATCGGCGTGCCTTGTTGCACTATCCGGTTCCAGAAGGTGTCGATGTCGGGCGAGGCCGCGAGGGAAGCGGACAATTCTGTCACCGCCTGAGTTAGCATGAGCACAGCCTAACCTAATTTCATGGGCTTTTGAATTCGAGGAGTGGTCCGCCAGTGGGCGTCACAATGAAAAAATCGCGCGCCTTGAAGGTGCTCTCCGCAGTCTTGGTGGCAGGGTTCGCTCTCGCCGGATGTAGTTCTGCGGATGCCGATTCCGGTGCTGATTCGGCTGCATCGCAGGGTAATTGGCCCCGCACGGTGGAAACGCCGAAGGGGCCGGTGGAGATCACGTCGAAGCCGGAGAGGATCGTCTCGACCAGCGTGACGCTGACGGGCACGCTGTTGTCGATCGACGCTCCGGTGGTGGCTACCGCATCGACGGGACCGAACACCGACGTATCGGATGCGCAGGGGTTGTTCACACAGTGGGGCGACATTGCTCGAGAACGTGGACTCGCAGTGCTGCCGATGGGCGGAGCGAACGCAGAATCCGTTCTGGCCCAGAACCCGGACCTCATCGTCGTCTCGGCGACCGGAGGTGACTCCGTCGTCGATCTGTACGAACAGTTCACGGCCATCGCTCCGACAATAGTGGTGGACTACGGCGGAAGTAGTTGGCAGGAAGTGGCCGCCGTGCTGGGTGAAGCGACAGGTCTCGAAGACAACGCAGCGGCCACGGTCGCGAAATTCGACAGCGCAGTAGAGGCAGCGAAGGCCAAGATCACACTTCCCCCGCAGCCGACCACCGCGCTCGTCTACTACGAGGACGGCAGCGGCGCCAATATCTGGACGCACGAGTCCGGGCAGGCGAAGTTGCTCACGGCGATGGGTTTCACGGTCGCCGACATTCCCGAGTCTGCGAAGAGCAGTGAATCCATGGGCAAGCGCAAGGACATCATTCAGGTCTCGGCCGAGAACCTCTACGACGGTATCGCGGGCAACACCCTGATCTTGGTCAGCGCCGACGACGGTGCGGTGAAAGCGGTCGAGGCACTTCCCCTGTTGGCGCAGCATCCGGCAATTCGTGATCACCATGTCTATGCCGTGGGGCTCGATACCTTCCGTCTCGACTACTACAGCGCAACCAACATGGTGAACCGGTTGGTCGAGCAGTTCGGCTGATCCATAAGTACTAGTGCTTTCACCCCGAACTAGTCCTTTGGTTGTAGCCGAGAATCGAACATTCCCTTCACGTTCGTCGAATGTGGGACCAAGTGGTGCGCGCATGCCACCATGAACGTCAATCATCGGATGCGGAATGGGGAGTGGATGTTCGACTCGGCTGGTCAGAATGTCTCGGGGCAAGCCCTGGCATCGCGAGGGTGGGGACGTTTCAACCTGAACAACCCGGCCACGGCGGCCGTGATCGTCGGCCTGCTGAGTGTGCCGTGGGTGTTCGGTCTCGCCAGTCTCAAGACTGAACCCGAGACGAGCAATCGAGTGCTGAGCGATCCGGGAACCGTCGTCGGCATCATGGGTTTCCTGACGGTGTTGACCGTTGTGGCGTGTGCGCGCCGGCGGTACCCGATCGCGTACTACCTCCTGACGTTGGCAGGATCCGGCGGATTGATGCTCTTCCTCGGCAGTCGATCGCTGGGGGCCACGCCGCTTTTCTGGTTCGCGATCATGGCAGTGTCCATCCGGGTGAGCGGCATGCGCCTGGTCGGACTGCTGGTCCTCGGAATGGCGATGGACGTGATCTTGGCGATGTATCTCACCGAGCGGGACGGGCTGACGGTCGCAGAGGTTCAGGTGGGGGAGTTGCCCCACCTGTTCCTCGAGCCGGCGGCAAACACCGTCACGAGTTTTCTGGTCGTCGCCGCCATGGGAAAGATCGTCGCGCGTCTGCGAAAGCAAGCAATGGAGAACAGTCAGGCGGTAGCGGATCTGCACCGGGACCGCGAACGGAAGATCGCGAATGCCGTTGTCGCCGAACGGCAGGACATGGCACGTGAGTTGCACGACGTCGCGGCTCACCACATGACCGGCATGATCATCCAGGCCCGTGCCGCCGACAAGTTCTTCTCGAGCAATCCAGAACAAGCGCAAGCCCTTCTGGGCGGCGTCATCGAGCAGGGGCAGCGGGCCCTCAACAGCTTGCGGCAGATCGTGGGGATCCTCCGTCTGGGTGAGGAAGACCCCGATTTCCCGACGCCTATGGTCTCCGACATCGACGAGTTGGTGGACGACTGCAGGCGCACCATCTCGTCGATCTCGCTCGAGAAGGTCGGCCGCTTCGACGACCTGGACAGCGGAGTCCAGTTGACGTGCTACCGCATCGTCCAGGAGGCGTTGTCGAACGTCCTTCGCCATGCGCCGGGTAGCGAGTCCAAGGTATGTCTGAGCCGAGAAGCCGGTGCGGTGAGAGTCCGGGTGATCAATACGCTCGGGAATGCTCGTCCGTCCTCCGACGGGCAAAACCTCGGAATTGTGGGAATGCGCGAACGCGCGACGCTCATGGGTGGTCAACTGGACGCCGGACCGAATTCGGAAGGTGAGTGGGCTGTGCAAGCACTGGTGCCGGTGAACGGGAGGATCAACGCATGATCGATGTCCTTATTGCAGACGACCAGCAGGTGGTACGGCAGGGGTTCGAACTGTTTCTCTCCGGTCACCCCGAGATTCGCGTCGTCGGGCATGCCAAGACGGGAGTCGAGGCGTACGAGCAGGTGCGTGCACTGCGTCCGGACGTCGTACTGATGGATATCCGAATGCCTCACGGTGACGGGTTGACCGCGACCAGGGAGGTCCTTGCCGAATTTCCGGCGACCCGCGTCGTCGTGATCACCACGTTCGATCTCGACGAGTACGTTTTCGAGGCGCTCGACAGTGGCGCCGCAGGGTTCCTGCTCAAAGACGCCGATCCAGAGGAGCTCTCGTCGGCAGTGCTGACCGTGGCCGAGGGTGGCTCGGTGCTCTCTCCGAGATTGACGTCGAGACTGATCGTGGAGTTCGCGAGGCGCAAGCCGGCACCGATGTCCACGGCGCGCTCCGGATCGGATCACGGTCTCAGCGCGCGTGAAATGGATGTGGTGCAGTTGCTGTCACAAGGCTTGGGAAACAACGACATCGCAGATTCCCTCAGCCTCGAGCAGAGCACGGTGAAGTCGCACATCAGCAACATCTGCAAGAAGCTGCAGGTGCGCACCCGTGTGCAGATCGTCATCTGGGCGTACCGAAACAACGTGATCGCCGTATCGCGCTGACGCACGGGACGCTGCGGCGCATCCGGCACGGCGCGGGCAGAGAAAGTCCACGTGCCCGGGTTCGACCCCTCGTCGAACCCGGGGCAGCTGGGTCGCTCAGCCCAGCAGTTTGGCTTTGAGCGTCATGACGGTCGCCGGACTCAGACCCAAGCCCTCGGTCAGGTAACGATCGACCGACCCGTAGGTCAGGTCCAACTGGGCGAGGCCGGCATCGAGATAGCTTGCCTCGACACCCAACAGGGGCTCCATGTTGACGGCCATCTGTTCGCCCAGGCTCGCCGCGATGCCCGCGCGCGTGGCCTTCATGCCTTCGGCTGTGTATTCGTTGGTCAGCAAGTAGTCGTTCATGATCACCGAGCGGTCGACACCGGCGATGCTCAGCAGCAGAAACGACGTCCAGCCGGTGCGGTCTTTACCTGCAGTGCAATGGAAGACCTGTGCGCCTTCGGTTTCCGCGAGGCCCGTGAGCAACTGTGCGAACCCGGCTCGCTCCGTCGCTCCGGTGACGAAGGCGCGGTTCATGTCCTGCATCATCGATCGTGAGTCCTCGGGGGACTTGATCTTCGCGACCATCTCGGCGATGTTCCCGGACAGGATCGGAATGTTCTCGTACGCAACCCCGTCGGGCAGGACATCCGGCTTGCTGGCGATCTCGGGTTCCGTGCGCAGATCGTAAACCTTTGTCAGTCCCAGCTTTTCGAGAATGCTCATGTCATCGCCCTTGGGCGTGATCGCGTTCGCGCGGTAGAAGACTCCCTTGTTCACGGGCAGACCGAAAGTTCCCGAGTATCCGGCGCCGGTGCCTGCGACATCGCGGAAATTGTCGATCCCGGTCAGCCGCGGAGCATCTGGGGTTTGCTCGGCACTGCCGAAGTTGCTGGATCCGAAATCCAGTGAGCCGAACTGTGGAGCCGAGGGGGCAGGTTCGGCGTGCGCGATCGAGGCGCCGAAACCGGTGATGAGAACGCTGCTGGTCAACGCAATGGCCGCGGCAGACCGTAGCGAGCACGTGCGCGTGGATCGGGACATGTGTGAGCCCTTCGTCGAGCGGAGAGAGTGGCTGGTCGATGAGGTATCGCGAAGGCAAGGTAGCGAGTTCACGTGTCCGATTCGAGAGGAATCTTGCTTTGCTCCCTCTCAGTGGGAGGCGTGCTGCTGTGAGCGTGAGTGACTCGGGAGGCGCAGTTCATTCCTCGAGACCTGTGTTTGTGTAAAGGTCCAGTGCCCTGATATTGGTTAGCCTCACCAAATCAATTCCGGAGCAGTCCGGTGCGTTCAGATGGAGTTCAACATGCGGGTTCAAGGTCTGTCGTGGTTTCGCCGCGCAGTGGTGATCGGCGCAGCAGCTGCGCTGGCGGTCGGCGTCGCCGGCTGCAGCAACTCCGAGGAGGCGTCGTCCGAATCGTCGACGACAGCCGCGAGCTCGCAGACCCGTGTCTTCGAGGCACAGAACGGATCCATCGAGATCCCGAGCGACCCGCAGCGGATCGTGGCCTGCGGATACGCAGTTCTGCCGCTGATTCAGGCGGGAGCGAACCTGGCAGCAGTATGTGAGTGGACCCGTGAACTCGGCAACATGGACGACAAGACCAAGGCCGCTTACGAAGCTCTGCCGAAGGTCGCGCCCGACGGCAACGTCTCCCAGCTCAACTACGAGGGAATCGTCGCTGCCGAGCCCGATCTGATCATCATGGGTGTTCCCGCTCGTGTCGAAAGCCAGCTGGACATGACGCAGCTCAAGGCGGCCGCTCCCGTCGTCTTCCTGGGACCGACGGTTCCTGCTGATTGGCGAGTGCTGGGCGAGCAGTTCGCCGATGCCGCGAATGTCTCCGACACCTACGGCGAGTTCAAGGACGACTACGACGCCAAAACCGCCGAACTGGCCGCGAAGTACAAGGACAAGCTCGGCTCGTTGACCTTCGGCGGCGTGTGCAACGTCTGCAAGCCCGAGGTCGGCACCTTCTCACGCGAGTACGCGTCTTCGTACACGACCAATCTCTTCGACGGACTCGGACTGCAGTTCCCCGGCACCCCCGCCGACCCCGCCGACATCCACGTCGAACAGGTATCCATCGAGAAGATCGGCGAAAATCTCGGAAATGTCGACGTGATCGTCTACGGCCTCAACGCCGATGGCTCGATGTCTCCGCAGTTGCAGGAGCTGGTCAATTCCGAGCTGTGGAAGGAATTGCCCGCAGTGAAGGCCGGCAACGTCGTCCAGGTCCAGCATTCGTTGGCCGCGACCTATCAGACGGCTCTTCTGACGCTGGATTCGATCGACGAGGGCCTGTCGAAGCTGCCCGCAAACCAGTAGTTCATCGACTGTGACGGTGGCCTCTCGCCTGCTGGCGAGGGGCCACCTGCATATCCGGATGAGCAGGGCGGACAGCTCTCCGAACGGCGAGGACGCTTACCTGTACCGGCTACCGGGGTTCTGTACGAACTGCGAACGCCCGATAGGGTGACCGGGTGCGTCCTACACTTGATTCCTACACTCATCTGGCCGGTGGCAAGGTCCGTGACCTTTACACGATCGACGACGAGCATCTGCTGCTTGTCGCGAGTGATCGGATCTCGGCCTACGACCACGTGCTCAGCACGCCGATCCCCGACAAGGGTCGCGTGCTCACCGCGATGAGCGTGTTCTTCTTCAACGTCCTCGGTGGCACCAACCACCTGGCCGGCGAGCCCGACGACGATCGCATCCCGGAAGAGGTGCTCGGCCGCGCTCTCGTGGTGCGCTCCCTCGACATGGTTCCCGTCGAATGCGTCGTTCGTGGCTTCCTCACCGGCTCCGGCCTGGTCGACTACAACAACACCGGCGCAGTGTGCGGCGTCGCGTTGCCCGAGGGCCTCGTCGAGGCGTCGCGGCTGCCCGACCCCATCTTCACCCCGGCGTCCAAGGCAGCTCTCGGGGATCACGACGAGAACATCAGCTTCGATCAGGTAGTGGAGAAGGTCGGCCAGAAGCTGGCAGTGCAGCTTCGCGAGGACACTCTCGACGTTTATGCCCGCGCCTCCAACTTCGCGGCCGATCGCGGAATCATCCTTGCCGACACCAAGCTCGAATTCGGTCTCGACTCCGGTGGAAACCTCGTGCTCGCCGACGAGGTGCTCACCCCCGACTCGTCGCGCTACTGGCCTCTCGAAGGCTACGAAGCGGGCAAGGTGCAGCCCAGTTTCGACAAGCAGTTCGTGCGCGACTGGCTCACGAGCCCCGAATCCGGCTGGGACCGTAGCTCGGACACGACACCGCCGCCGTTGCCGCAGGAGATCGTCGACGCGACTCGGGCACGCTACATCGAGGCGTACGAGCGCATTTCCGGTCTGTCCTTCGACGATTGGGTCGGTCCCAGCGCATGAGCCTGATCCCGCCGGTCGCAAAGAAGGTCCCCGCCGAACGTACCCATCACGGACACACGTTCGTCGATGACTACGAGTGGCTGCGGGACAAGGACAACTCCGAGGTAGTCGCATACCTCGAAGCCGAAAACGCGTACACCGACGAGCAGACGGCCGCGCTCGAGCCGTTGCGCGAGAAGATCTTCCAGGAGATCAAGTCGCGGACGCAGGAAACCGACATGTCGGTGCCCACTCGCATGGGTAAGTGGTGGTACTACTCGCGCAGCGTGGAAGGCAAGTCGTACACCGTCCAGTGCCGGTGCCCCATCGCCGGTGAAGACGACTGGACTCCGCCCAACCTGACGCCCGGCGTCGAGCTGGCGGGCGAGCAGATCCTCATGGACGGCAACGTCGAAGCCGAAGGGCACGAGTTCTTTTCGCTCGGCGCGTTCTCCATCAGCGAGGACGGCACGTTGCTTGCGTACTCGGTGGACATCGTCGGCGACGAGCGGTACACCTTGCGGTTCAAGAACCTCGAGACCGGTGAGATGCTCGCCGACGAGATTCCCGATACCGCGCCTGGCGCCACCTGGGCGATCGACCACAGTCACGTCTTCTACATGACGGTCGACGATTCCTGGCGTCCGGACACCGTGTGGCGTCACAAGCTGGGAACGCCGCAGAGTCAAGATGTTTCGGTGTTCCACGAGCCCGACGAACGGTACTGGGTTTCGGTGGGGTCTACCCGCAGTGAGAAGTACCTGATGATCTGGGTCGGTTCCAAGGTGACCAGCGAAGGCTGGATGCTGGAATCGGCGAACCCGGAAGGTGACTTCCGCGTCATCATCCCGCGTCGCGAGGGCGTCGAGTACGGCGCTGAACACGCAGTGATCGGGGGAGAGGACCGCTTCCTGATCCTCCACAACGACGTCGTGGACGGAGTCAAGGCAGAGAACTTCGTGTTGGTGGAAGCTCCCGTGTCGGATCCGACGAACATGACGACGCTGATCGAGCACAGCGCAGACGTTCGTCTGGAAGAAGCCGAAGCTTTTGCCGGACACCTCGTCCTGAGCTACCGCCGCGAGGCGCTCACTCGGGTTGCCGTGTGGCCGTTGACGGATGACGGCTACGGCGAGCGTCACGAAATCGACTTCGACGAAGAACTCTTCAGCATCGGTATGGGGTCCAACCCGGAATGGGCGCAGCCCACCATCCGACTCGGCTTCACGTCGTTCATCACTCCCGGGCAGGTGTACGACTACTACGTCGCCAGTGGTGAACTGGCACTGCGCAAGTCGCAGCCCGTTCTCGGTGACTTCGATGCGAGTAATTACGAGCAGCGTCGCGACTGGGCAGTGGCCGACGACGGAACCCGCATTCCGCTCTCGATCGTGAGGCGCGTAGGTGCGCCGGAAGGTCCCGCGCCGCTGCTGTTGTACGGCTACGGTTCCTACGAGGCGAGCATCGACCCGTCGTTCTCGGTTGCCCGCTTGTCGTTGCTCGATCGCGGCGTCGTCTTCGTGGTCGCACACGTGCGCGGCGGCGGCGAGATGGGTCGTCACTGGTACGAAAACGGCAAGACGCTCACGAAGAAGAACACTTTCACCGATTTTGTCTCATGCGCAAAGCATTTGATCGACACCGGTGTCACAGCCGCTGATCGGATGGTTGCCGACGGCGGTAGTGCGGGTGGATTGCTGATGGGGGCTGTCGCCAACCTCGCCCCGGAACTGTTTGCCGGCATTCTCGCCAATGTTCCGTTTGTCGACCCGCTGACGTCGATTCTCGATCCGTCGCTGCCGTTGACGGTCATCGAGTGGGACGAATGGGGAGATCCGCTGCACAACAAGGACGTCTACGACTACATGCGCTCGTACAGCCCGTACGAGAACGTGGAAGCCAAGGACTATCCCGCCATTCTTGCGATCACGAGCATCAACGACACCCGCGTTCTGTACGTGGAGCCGGCCAAGTGGGTCGCGAAACTGCGCGCCACGAAGACCGGTGATGCTCCGCTACTCCTCAAGACCGAGATGAGCGCCGGACACGGCGGTGTCAGCGGTCGCTACGAGAAGTGGAAAGAGGTCGCGTTCGAGTTCGCCTGGGTTCTCGACACGGTTGGCGCAAACTAGCTTCTGTGTCAATCAGGTTCTGCGGTAACGAACCTGAGGGCGCCCAGCGCGCCCGTACTCGGTCTCCCGGGTGAGCATGCCGTCGTCTGCCAGCTTTTCCAGGTAGCGCCAGGCTGTCACCCGGGACACGCCGACCGATGCTGCCACCTCTGCAGCGGTCACGGGTCCCTCAGAATCCCGGACAGACGCTGCGACGAGTCCGAGTGTTTGAGACGCAAAGCCTTTCGGTGCCGCTGCTCGATCGTCGGACGTTCGTAGTGCGGACATCGCGCGGTCGATGTCGTGTTGACTGACCGCAGACTCTCCAGCGGGAAGCGCTGCACGATATTCGAGGTAGCGCTCGAGCTTGTCGCGGAATGCTGCGAAAGTGAACGGCTTGAGAAGATAGAGGACGATCCCGCGAGCCACGGCGCTTCGAACCACCTCCAGATCGCGCGCCGAGGTAACCGCGATGATGTCCGGACTGGGCCGCAACCCGCCGAGGGCGGAAGCCACGTCGAGACCGCTGGCGTCGGGCAACCCGATGTCGAGCAGGACCAGGTCGATGGGCTGGTCGGTGGCATTGGCCGCCGTAACTGCACGCACGGCGGCGTTCCCGGAATGAACCACGCCGTGGACCACGAATTCCGGCACACGCTCGACGTAGGAACGGTGTGCCTGCGCGATCAACGGTTCGTCGTCGACTATCAGTACACGGATCATCGCGGTGCTTCCGCCTCGCGCAGCGGGATACGGACAACCAGCATTGAGCCCATCGCCGGCTCGCTGGTGAGCGTGCCGCCGTGCCGTTTCACAACTTGAGAGACCAGTGCGAGACCGAGTCCGCGAGAGCCGGATTTTGTGGAGTAGCCACGGCCCTTGGCCTTTTCGAGTGCTTCGGGTGTCATTCCCGGGCCGCTGTCGGCGACGGCAACAACCATCATCGAATCCTCTTCCATTACCGTCACTTCCACCCACGGAGACTCGCTCGCGCGCGATGCGTCAATAGCATTGTCCACGAGATTGCCGACCAGCGTGACCAACTCGCGTGCATTGAGCGAAGGAACCGGACCGAGCGCGGTGTCTTCCGTGATGGTCAGGTCGACCCCGCGTTCGGTCGCTTCGCTCATTTTCCCGAGCAGTAGTGCGGCCAGCGCCGGCTCGTGGACCGCATTCATCAGACGATCGATCAGCTGTTGGGACACCCGCAATTCGTTGGTGGCGAAGGCCACTGCGTCCTCGTTTCGCCCCAACTCGACCATCGTGATGATCGTGTGCAGACGATTTGCACTCTCGTGGGCTTGCGATCGAAGCGACTCGGCAAAACTTCGTACCGAATCCAATTCCCCGAGTACGTTTTGAAGTTCGGTGTGATCGCGAATTGTCAGCACAGTGCCAATTCTGTTGCCCTCCCACTCAACCGGGTGTTGGTTGACCACCAGCACACGCTTGTCGGTGAGGTGCACTTGATCCTTCGCGGGAGAGGCGTCGTCGACCCGCATGGTCTCGGGGATGGATGAAAGTGGCACGGGCCCGTCCGGTAGATCGAGGAGGCGACGTGCTTCGTCGTTGACGATGTCCACTCTCGCGTCTTTGCTTCGGCCTTGCCCGATCACCACCAAACCCTCACCGATGCTGTGCAGTACGGCGTCGTGGTGCTCGTACATGGTGCGCAGTTCGTCCGGAGCCATTCCCAGGGTCTGTCGCCTGATGCGTCGGCTCACCAGAAGTGAACTCAGGAGGGCGGCAAGAAGACCGCCGCCGGCAACGAACAGGATGACCGGAACACTTTGGGCGAACTGCTTGCTGATCTGCTCGCGGGTGACACCGGCAGAAACCAGACCGACCAGGGTTCCGCCGGAATCGTAGACAGGAGTGACTGCGCGGATCGACGGCCCCAGCGACCCGGCGTACGTCTCCGTGAAGGTCACGCCGGCGAGTGCGCGGTCAATGTTTCCGTTGAACAGTTGACCGATCAGCTCCGGGCTCGTGTGGGTGAATCGAGTGCGATCCGGCGCCATCACCACGATGAAATCGACGCCGGTTGCCTGTCGTATTTTCTCGGTCTGTGGTTGCAGAATCGCGGTCGGGTCCGGGCTCGTCAGGGCTGCCGCCGTCGAATCCGACAGGGCGAGAGTCTGCGCTATCGAGCTCACCTGCCTGCGGATCGCGTCGTCGCTGTCTCGGCGTTCGTCGACAACTGCGAGCGCGGCCCCCACGCCGATGACCAGCGCCAACAACGCCAATTGCAGGAGCAGGATCTGCCTGGCGACGCTCATACGTCGGCCGGTCTTTCGTTCGACCATCGAGCGCCTCCTGAACGTAATGAACACAAACTTCCGGGCCCACCTGTTTGCAACAAGAATTCTCCACGACTCGAAGTGATCCCGATCACTTCACAGATATCCGATCCAAAGGACACCCCATGAGCAGCACGGCAACAGGGACAGTAGACGGTTCCCCACAGCCCGAGGGCACCAAGGCAAAGCGCGACAAGACGCATTGGCTCTACATGAGCGTCATCGTCGCGGTTATCGGCGGCATCCTCGTCGGTTGGCTCGCACCCGAGTTCGGTAAGTCCGTCGGTGTACTCGGCACGTTGTTCGTCAGCCTGATCAAGATGATGATCAGCCCGGTCATCTTCTGCACCATCGTGCTCGGCATCGGCTCGGTTCGAGCTGCGGCCAAGGTCGGCAAGGTCGGCGGCCTCGCACTCGCCTACTTCATCGGGATGTCCACCATCGCACTCGCGATCGGCCTGGGCGTCGGCAACCTGCTCAACCCGGGCAGCGGCCTGAACATCACGCCCAACGCGGCCTCCGTGGCCAAGCTTGCAGATCAGGCCCACAGCGCGGGCGGTACCTGGGACTTCATCGCGTCCATCATTCCGACGTCGATGCTGTCCTCCCTCACCGCCGGCAGCGTGCTGCAGACTCTGTTCGTCGCCCTTCTGGTCGGCTTCGCGATCCAGTCGCTCGGCAAGTCGGGTGAGCCGATTCTCAAGGCCGTCGGCTACATCCAGAAGCTCGTGTTCAAGATCCTGACGATGATTCTCTGGCTCGCCCCGATCGGTGCTTTCGGCGCCATCGCCAGCGTCGTCGGCCAGACCGGTTTGAACGCCGTCGTCCAGCTCGGAACCCTGATGATCGGCTTCTACCTGACCTGCCTGATCTTCGTCTTCGGTGTTCTCGGAACGCTGCTGCGCGCGGTCACCGGATTCAACATCTTCAAGCTGGTCAAGTACTTGGCCCGTGAGTACCTGCTCATCTTCGCCACGTCGTCCTCCGAATCGGCACTGCCGCGTCTGATCGCCAAGATGGAGCACGTCGGCGTCGAGCGCACCACGGTGGGCATCGTCGTTCCCACCGGCTACTCGTTCAACCTCGACGGCACCGCGATCTACCTGACGATGGCCTCGATCTTCATCGCCGACGCCATGGGACAGCCGCTCGCCTTCGGTGAACAGCTCTCGCTGCTGGTGTTCATGATCATCGCCTCCAAGGGCGCTGCGGGAGTCAGCGGCGCCGGTCTGGCCACGCTGGCAGGCGGACTGCAGAGCCATCGCCCCGAGCTGCTCGACGGCGTCGGACTCATCGTCGGAATCGACCGCTTCATGTCGGAAGCGCGAGCGATCACCAACTTCTCGGGCAATGCGGTCGCGACTCTCCTGGTCGGCGCGTGGACCAAGACGATCGACAAGGAACGCGTCATCGAGGTGCTCGACGGGAAGATTCCGTTCAACGAAGCCACGATGCTCGACGACGAGGACGAAGAAGAGCAGCACAAACTCGAAACGGCTCCGACCGGCACCAAGCAGTCATTTGTGAGCCATCACTAGATACTTCCGCTCTGCTGAACGTTTGACCGCACAGCAGGCGCGGAACCCGATCTACGATCAGTGATCCTGGTCGTAACGATGAAAGAGACCGCCGCACTAACCGTGCGACGGTCTCTTTCTGTTCGTGGGTGCTATGTGTACCAGGTGGGTTCGGGAATCTCGCCGGTCAGAAAACGACTACCGACTTCACGGCGCTTGTACGCGAGCGGATCGTGAAGGGTATGCGTCCGGATGTTGCGCCAGTAGATATCCAGGCCGACATCGTTGGACGTGGCTCTGGCACCGGTCAGTTCGAAGATCTTGTTGCTGATCTCCAAGGAGACGTCGGCGGCGCGAAGTTTTGCGGCCGCAATGCGTACGGCGAGGTCGCCGCGAGCCTGCTCGGTGAGGTTTTCGCGAGCGTCGTGGAGCACGGCGTCGGCCTCACGGCTGACCTGATCCACGAAGGCCTCCGCTGCCCACAGCTTCGATTGCAAGTCGCCGTAGCCCTCACGGAGGTACCACTCGTCGGTTGCGATTTCGCGGTTGTCACCGCCGTACGGCCATGGACGCGTACGGGTTCGGGTGTACTCGGCCGCAGTGTCCAGTGCGCCACGGGCGATCCCGAGGTAGAAGTTCGCGAACACGATCTCGATCGCGGGGAAGTTCAGCGTGTTGTAGACCAGAGGTTGGAATTCCTTGTCGACAAAGCCTGCCGCACTTGCCCAGTCGACCTCGACGTCGTTGATCTCGACACTGCCCGAATCGGTGAGGCGCTGCCCGAGGTTGTCCCAATCGCCGCGGAAGACTATGCCGTCCTGAGCAGTCGGCACGATAGCGAACACATGCGTCGCAGTTCCGTCGATGATTCCTTCGAGCACCGTGAGGTCGGTGACTCGTCCGCCGGTGGAAAACGACTTCACACCGTTGAATACCAGGGTGTCTCCGCGATCCACGACGGTGAGGTCGGTGTCTCGAGGGTTCACCGCGCCGCCGAAGAAGAATCGGTTGCTCGTGTACAGCTCCTCGACAGCGGAGATCTGCGGATCGGTTCCGACCAATCTGGCTGCCCATGCCCACAGGTAGTGGTACCCGAGCAGTTGCCCGATCGAGCCGTCGGCGCGCGCGATCTCCCGAACCACCTTGTAGGCGGTCTCCCATCGCTGCCCACCGCCGCCGAACTCGATCGGACCCAGCAGTGTCACCAGACCACTGTCCTTGAGCAGCTGAACTTCTCGGAACGGTGGTTCGCCGGCTCGGTCGCGGGCGAGTGCGTCGGCGGCAAGGATGTTGCTCACCTCGCGAGCGCGGTCGATCCAGCCTTCGGATGTGTCGGGAACGCCGACGAAGACTTCGGTTTCACTGGTCACGGTCATGCCTGTACATCCTTTTCGGTCGGTGCAGTCCCGATGGCCCACACGTAAATCGGTTCGGTTCCGTTGATTTCGTAGTCGCCGACAACTTTGGATTTGAAGACGACCGGATTATGACTGGCCACGGTGCGCGCGTTGCGCCAGAACCGATCGAGATCGAGGTCGCGGCTCACTCCGGAAGCGCCGAGTGCGTCGAAGATCTTGGCCGTGGCTGGAACGACGAGTCCGATCGAGGCGACCTGCCCTCGCCCCGAATCGATTTCGGCTGCGATGTTGGCGGCTTTCTCTTCCTCCGGCGAGCCGGAGAATGCGGCTTCGTATGCCCATTGGGACGACTGTGCTGCGTGCAGCGCCACGGCCTCGGCTGCAAAGGCAGCCGAGGACACCTCGCCGACAACTTGCTGGATCTGCGAATCCTGCGCGTATCTCGGAGCGTTGCCGTGACTGAAGGTTCGAGTACGAGAGGCGACTCGACGAGAGATCTCGGTTGTCGCAGCCTTGGCGATGCCGGCGAGAGTGGCGAGATGGAACAGTTGGTAGAACGCGGTCTGGTATTTGAAGCGCGTCGAGAAGTCGAAGATGTTCTCCGGCTGGACTATTGCGTTCTCGTAGACGGACGAGCCGGAGCCAGTCGTCTGCTGGCCGAACCCGTTCCAGTCGTCACTGTGTGTGACACCGGGTTGTCTCGCTTCGACTGCGGCGATCACGAATGCGCCGGTGTCGGTGCGCTGCGAGTACAGGTCGATCCAGTCGGCGAAAATGGAACCCGTGCTGTAGAACTTTGCCCCGTTCGCCAAGAAATGGTCGGAATCGGGTGCGGGCGAGACCTTGGTGTTGGCTTCGCCCAATGCAACGTCGCCGATTTCGGTCCACGCGTTGCCGACCAACTGTCCCTCCGCGAAGCGTCGGAGCCAGGTGTCGCGCTCAGGTCCGGGGTCGGCGACCAGTCGGTCTTCGACAAACGCGAAATGACCGCGCAGTGCCTGGGTGATGTTGGAATCGGCGCTCGACAACTCGACTAGTAACCGGATCAATTGCGGGATGCTCGCGCCGGATCCACCGTGTGTTGTCGGCACCCGAACGGCGCCGAAGCCTGCTTTCTTGAGTGCGTCGATCTGTTGGAAGGGAAGCACGTGATCGCGTTCGCGTTCGACGACGGCTTGTGCGATGTCCGCGAAGATCGGACGGAATTTTGCTGCCAGTGTTTCGTAGTCGACCTCACTCTTGATCGGATCTGCAGACCGGGAAACGGCATTCGGCGTCAGTGCGGTGGTCATGGGAAGAATGCAAGCTGTAATCACCAGGGGCGTCGATCCTTCATCGCGACCTGATTCGAAGTGTTGTCAGTCCGCGCAAATCTCGGTTCGATGGCCTGCCGGGCAGTTCTACCGGAATCGAGTGGTCAGTGCGATTGCTCGTGAAGGTGTTCTACGATCCATCCGTTCCATTCGACAGTTCCTCCGGAACCGCAATCGTGTCGGAACGGCTGTCCTGGAGAGCCGGGTCGAACGACCACGCGAAAGTCTCTCGCCTCCAATCGAAGATCGACAGTCGTATGTTCTCCGTCGACGCTCTCGGCGACACTCTCGAGTGCGTCCGTCGCGACGATGCCGGTAACGCGTCGGACTGCGTGTTCGGCGGCCTGAGCTGCCTGTGACAGTGCCGCTCGGCCGCGCAGGTGCAGCAGCTCCAATTCTCCGGCTTGGTATTTTTCGGCTGCATCGATCGCGGAGTTGCCGTCCAGTCGGCTGAAATAGACTGCGGCGGGCCACGCAATCATGTTGGCCGCGAATCGATCTCCGCCGATGTGACTGCATTCCCACACATCTGCGATCTGTGCCGCGTTCAGCGCCGACACGACCGGGCGACCGAGTTCCGCGCAGCACGCATCCTTCTTTCCATGTGTGCAGACTGCGAAGAGCGGTTCCGTGCGGGAGCGGCCGAAGTCGGGTTCCACTCCGGTGGCCATCGATTCGAACGGCAGTACCGACAGGTCCTCGTATCGGTCGACCGACCCTTCCCGCATCCACTGACGTGTGCCGTCCGTCCAGGCGAGTACGCACATCGGGGTGAGGACTCGGCGGTTGCGGGGCCGCCGGATCACCACGAGGCGAATACGACCCTGCGCTGCGTAGATTTTTTCGGTGAGTGCGACTGGGAGAACGTCGTCAGGAGCGGACGCCGGCCAGGGGCCGGGGTGCTCGATCAACACCCACAGATGTGTCATTCCGGCGCGACCGACCATCGGTTCGCCGGCGGTCGACGACTGCCGTGTACAGGCGTGAGGGCGTCGACTGGTTTGCGGATTGGCGACAAATTCCGGAAAGCACTGCATAGATGCCTTCCCCAGGACACCGTCGCTGCAGGTGTGGCAGGGAAGGGAAGACATGATGAGGCTCCAGTCTCGTAGGTTAGGCTCACCAGACTATTGGATGGTGAATCCTTTGCTCAGCCGTGGTGAATACGCGTGGCTGTGACGGTCGAAAGCAGTCGGTAACAGGAGTGTCGGGAATGAAACGCAGTAACTCGCGGGCGAAGTACGTGCTGGGTGGTTTTGTCCTCGCCGCCATCGTGGCAACGACAACGGCGTGTGGCAGTGACGACAAGACGGATACCGACAGTCAGTCCGCCGACACCGTGCACGCGGTCACCCATGCCCGCGGAACCACGGACGTACCGATGGATCCGCAGAGAGTTGTCGTGCTCGAGCCGGTTCAGCTCGACACGTCGGTAGCGCTGGGCGTGATTCCCGTGGGCACCGCGGTCCTCAGCGAGACGACCGGTGTTCCGGCGTACCTCGGTGAGAAGGCCGCGGAGATCGAGATGGTCGGCACCGTCGCGGCGCCGAACCTCGAGAAGATCGTCGCACTGAGCCCGGACCTGATCATCGGAACGGAATCGCGGCACGGTGATCTGTACGAGCAACTCGCTGCCATCGCGCCGACCGTCTACATGGCGACCCAGACCGATCCGTGGCAGGACAACGTCCAGTTCGTCGCAGAGGCGTTGAACAAGACCGATCAGGCAGGCGAACTGCTCGGTGACTACACGGCACGCTGCGAGGAAGTGGCGAGCAAGCACAGCACCGAGGGCAAGACCGCTCAGCTCATCCGCCCACGCGACGACGTTCTGACGCTGTACGGACCCACGTCGTTTGCCGGAAGCACTCTCGAATGCGCGGGACTCACGATTCCCGCACGCGACTGGGAGAACTCGATCTCCGTCGACCTCTCCCCGGAATTCGTCTCCGGAGCCAACGCCGACCTCATCCTGGTCACCTCCGCGAAACCGGCCGATGCCAGCACGATGCCGAAGGCCGTGGCGGACAACGCCGGATTCTTCCCGAACCCACATCTGGTCGACATGTCCTACTGGATCACGGGCGTCGGACCGCTCGGCGGCCTCACCGTTCTGGACGACCTCGATCGCATTCTCGGAGCATCGAAGTAGCAGTGGACGAGAAGTAGCAGTGGGCGAGAACTGGCAGTCGGCAAGAGTCGCTAAGTTGGACCTATGACAACTCCAGTACAGAACATCGCGATCAACACCCTCGGTGGCGTGCCCACCTCGTTGGGTGAATACGACGGCCGTGCCGTGCTCGTGGTCAACGTGGCATCCAAGTGTGGACTGACCCCGCAGTACTCGGCGCTCGAGAAGCTGGCCAGCGAGTACGCCGATCGCGGTCTGACCGTGATCGGCATCCCGTGCAACCAGTTCATGGGGCAGGAACCGGGTACCGCCGAAGAGATCGAGACGTTCTGCTCCACTACCTACGGCGTCACGTTCCCGCTCCTCGAGAAGATCGAGGTGAACGGCGAGAACCAGCATCCGCTGTACGCCGAACTCACCAAGGCTGCCGACGCCGAAGGCGCTGCGGGCGACATCCAGTGGAACTTCGAGAAGTTCTTGATCGGACCGGACGGCACCGTCGTCAACCGCTTCCGTCCGCGGACCGAGCCTGACGCTCCCGAGGTTGTCGCCGCCATCGAAGCCGCGCTTCCCAAGAATTAGTAGCCGCGCTTCCGAAGAATTAGTAGCTGTGCTGAAAACTGCCGCCGGATGATCATCCGGCGGCAGTGTGCTGTTCACCCACAGCTGCCAGTATCGGAGTATGTCCGCAGAACTGATCGTGTCGGTATCCGGAATCAGAGACGAGACATGTTATCTCGCTGCCGGATTCGCAGACGAGATGGACGCTCGGGGTGTCCGCCTGTCGCTCCTGGTGGCGCCGCGACTGAAGGACAAATATCGACTGGCCGACGACGCGGTGACGACGGCCTGGCTGCGTGAGCGTCGTGAGCACGGCGACGCCATCGTTCTGCACGGCTACGACCAGGCCGCGACCAAGCGTCGTCGAGCCGAGTTCGCCACTCTGTCGAAGCACGAAGCAAAACTGCGACTACTCGCTGCGGATCGGGTTCTCGAGCATGCAGGCCTTCGGACCCGGGTGTTCGCACCGCCGCGCTGGGTGGCGTCGCCTGGTGCCATGTCGGTGTTGCCGGAGACCGGCTTTCGGACGATGGCAGGCCTCGGCGCAGTACACGATCTGACCCGTGGAACCTTGCAGCGGGGAAGGGTTTTCGGTATCGGCGAGGGCTTCAAGGCCGAGCCGTGGTGGTGTCGCGCATTGGTTCTCGGAGCCGGGCGCGCCGCCAAGCGTGGGGGACTGGTCAGATTGTCGATTACTGCCAAGCAGTTGGGAAACGAGGGCCCACGTCAGGCTGTTCTCGACGCTGTGGACCTCGCGCTTTTTCATGAGGCCACCTCGCAGGTATACCGATGGAACTCCCCGTCGCAGGAACTCGGCGCTGCCTGAATTCGGTCATTGGCAACTATTCGATAGCTGCGAGATGGTGTCGTGTGTCCGGGTTTCCCGAGCAGGCAGACTCTTCGCATTTATCCCGTTCCTTGCAGGCAGTAGGGCCGATTAGGTCAAAGTCGCATAAAGTGGACGTTGAATTCGAGTATGGCGTCGCCCAACCTTTTCGCTGCTACAGTGCGTGCAGTTAATCTGCCGCTAGTAGACGAAGTTGAGGTTCACCATGCGCGCACGAGGGTTCTCCAAGTCGGCCGAAGGTCTTGTCGCTCTGGCTGTGGGCGCAGTCGTCTGTGCTGCAATCGTCCCGGCAGTTGCGTCTGCCGCTCCGACCGGCGTGGTTCACACGCTGCCGACGGGCGGTGTCGACGGCGGTGCGAGCGAAGGTACCCGCACCGCAACTGTCGACGACGAAGGTGAGCAACTCACACTGCGGCTTCACAAGATGAATCTGCGGGGATCCGACTTCTCGATGGCCGTACAGGAAAGCGGCGGCGAGCTGACCGATGTGGTGATCCCGGCGCCCCGTTCGTACATCGGCAGTGTGGAAGGGCAACCGGACGCAATCGTCTCGGCCATCGTCGACTCCGCCGGAACACTGCGCGGGCAGGTGATTTTCGATCGTGGTGCTTCGATCGAGTTCGTGGGATCCGACGTGGTCGGTCGCAGCACGGCGCCGATCGACGCAAAACCCAAGTGGCCGACCGCCTCTATCGCGTCGGCCTCGGCCGCAAGCGTCGGCAAGACGGTGAAGCAGTTCGTGGTGGGATTGGATCTGAGTGGCGAGTGGTACTCCGCGCACGGCGCAGGTAGTCCCGCCGTCGCTCTGGATCGGGCCGAGGAATCAATGGCCCGAACCGCTGCCATCTGGATCAGAGACGTCGGAATTCGGCCGATCCTGGGTCGGGTTGTCCTTCGGGCCGATGCCGCGAGTGACCCGTATTCGAGCAGTTGTGAAGACCTCGACCAGTTGGAAGGTCTGTGGTCCGATCAGGTCGGGACGAGCGTCGACCAGGCGACTGTCGTCTGCGCTTCCGGTGGCGGCAATGCCTACTACTCGAGGTTCGAACTCGATCACAGCTACGCGCAGGTCGGTGCCGAGCCCGATGGCAACTTCAGCCGCGTCCTCCGCCACGAGTTGGGCCACAACTTCTACGCCGACGACTATCACGGCGGCGGCGCCGAGGGATCGACCATCATGAACGGCAACGACCTCTCGCGCTTCGACGGCACCGAATTTGCTGCCATCGTCGATGCCGCCGACGTGGCCTCGGATCGACTCGACGACGTCGGTCGGTACACGGCAAGCCCGATCCCGCCGTACGCCGCACTCGACACCGCGCAGGTCCGCTCAGGTGGCACAGTCACCGTCGACGCCGTCGCGAATGATCATGACAGCAACGGAGATTCGATCAAGGTAACCGGGGTCGAGGCGACGTCACTTCTCGGTGGCACCGTAAAGCTCGAAAACGGCGAAGTGGTGTTCGAGGCCGGAACGAAGACAGGCACCGACAGGATTCTCTACACACTCACCGACGCAGCCGGTGGGACGAGCACCGGCTGGATCATCGTCGATGTGAGTGCGTGAGGACTGAATCAGGCGACTTCGACGCTCGACTCCTCACCGAGAACTCGGAACTCGGTACCGTCGGCAGCCATTTCCGAGTAGCGACCGTAGAAGATGCCTGTGGCTTCGTCGCGGATGATCGCTTGATGGATGGGAACCGCGACGCGCGGCGCTACCGCGCGAAGGTAGTCGATGGCTTCCGAGATCTTGAGCCACGGTGCGGCGGCGGGAAGGGCAAGAACGTCGACCTTCTGTTCGGGGATGTAGAGGGAATCGCCGGGATGCATGAACTGCGCCGGGTTGGTGGCGTCGCCGAGGAGGAACGCGGTGTTGTCGATCATCGGTAGGTCCGGATGGATGATCGCGTGCTCTCCGCCGGTTCCGGTCACCTCGACGTCGCCGATGCTGAACCGGTCGCCCGGCCGGACTCCCGTCCAGCGCCCACCGAGCTTCTCAGCCGTCTGCGGATCGCTGTACAGCACCGCGTCGGGGTTCGCTTCGGCCAGTTCGGGTAGCCGCGTCGGGTCGGCGTGATCGGGGTGTTGATGTGTCACGAGGATGGCGTCGAGGCCGGTGATGCCTTCGAATCCGTGCGAGAAGTTGCCGGGATCGAAGAGGATTTTCGATCCGTTCAACTCCACGAGCACACAGGAATGGCCAAAATGTGTCAGTCGCATGATTTCGAGTATGCGCCGCCCTGGAGTGACTCGCAGGCGGGTTTCGCGGGTGTTGGCCGTCACGCCCCGATCACTCGATGCGAACCATCTCGGGTGCGCCCGGTAAACTGGCCATCACCCGAGCGTTTCACTCCGGGTTCGCGCACTAGTACCGAGGAGCAGCACGTGGCCCGTGTCGTCGTCGAAGTCATGCCCAAGGCCGAGATTCTCGACCCCCAGGGACAGGCAATTGTCGGGGCACTGTCTCGCCTGGGCTTTGCAGGAGTATCCGATGTCCGTCAGGGCAAGCGGTTCGAGTTGGAGATCGACGGCAGTGTCGAAGACGCCGAACTCGAGAAGATCGCCGAAGGCCTGCTGGCCAACACGGTGATCGAGGATTGGACCGTCAGGCGAGTCGAGGCATGAGCGCACGTATCGGGGTTATCACGTTCCCGGGCACGCTCGACGACATCGATGCTGCTCGGGCCATCAACCTGGCCGGCGGTGAAGCTGTCGAACTCTGGCACGGCGACGCAGACCTCAAGGGTGTCGACGCGGTTGTCGTTCCCGGCGGATTCTCCTACGGCGACTACCTTCGTTGCGGCGCGATCGCACGTTTTGCTCCCGCGATGGGCAAGGTTGTCGAAGCAGCCAAGGGCGGCATGCCGGTCCTGGGCATCTGCAACGGTTTCCAGATCCTCTGCGAAGCAGGTTTGCTCCCCGGTGCCCTGACCCGTAACCAGGGTCTGCACTTCATCTGCCGCGACGAGTGGTTGACGGTCGAAGCCAACAACACGGCTTGGTCCTCGCGTTACGAGGCCGGCGCCCAGATCCTCATCCCGCTCAAGTCGGGTGAAGGTCGATTCCAGGCTTCCGAAAATGTTCTCGACGAACTCGAGGGTGAAGGCCGCGTCGTCTTTCGCTACTCGGAGGAGAACCCCAACGGTTCGCAGCGTCGTATCGCCGGTATCTCTTCGGCCAACGGCCGCGTCGTCGGTTTGATGCCGCACCCCGAGCACGCCACCGAGGCTCTCACCGGACCGAGTGACGACGGACTCGGCTTGTTCTACTCGGCACTCGACGCGATCGTCACTGCCTGATCGCCTGCTGATTTTCACCACTGAACGCCGACCGGAAATCCGGTCGGCGTTCAGTCGTTTGTGGGGGCGTCCCGGTTCTCGGGTTACTGGCTGTAGGAACTGAGGAAGTTGCCGAGACGCTCGAGGGCGGTCGCGAGGTCGTCGGTGTTCGGCAGGGTCACCAACCGAAAGTGGTCGGGTTCGATCCAATTGAACGCGCGGCCGTGACTGACCAGAATCTTCTCCGATTCCAGTAGATCGAGAACGAACCTCTCGTCGTCGACGATGCCGAACTTGTCGACGTCGAGCTTCGGGAACAGATACAGCGCGCCGTCGGCCTGCTGACAGCTGATCCCGTCGATGCTGTTGAGCGTGCTGTGCGCGAGATCGCGCTGTGCTGTCAGTCGACCTTGCGGGAGCAGGAGGTCCTCGATGGACTGGCGTCCGCCGAGTGCGGTCTGGATCGCGTGCTGCGCCGGCACATTGGCACACATTCGCATGTTGGCCAGCAGTTTGATGCCTTCGATGAAACTCGACGCCCGCTCGAGTGGTCCGGTGATGGCCAGCCATCCGGCTCGGAACCCGCAGACGCGGTAGGCCTTGGACAGCCCCGAGTATGTCAGACACAAAACGTCTCGCCCGGTCATCGACGCAAGGTTTGTCATGGATCGGCCGTCGTAGACGATCTTCTCGTAGATCTCGTCGGCGAAGAGCATCAGGTCATGCTTGCGGGCAATGTCGACGAAGCGTTGCAGCACCTCCGTCGAGTAGACGGCGCCCGTCGGATTGTTGGGATTGATGACGACAATCCCTCGGGTGCGCGGGGAGATCCGGGCTTCCAGATCGTCGAAGTCCGGTGCCCAGCCCTGGCTTTCATCGGTGAGGTAGTGAACCGGCGTGCCGCCGGCAAGTGAAACCGAAGCCGTCCACAAGGGGTAGTCGGGAGCGGGAATCAGGATCTCGTCCTCGGGATTGCAGAGCGCCTGCATCGTCAGCGTGATCAGTTCGGAGACGCCGTTTCCGAGATAGATCTCGTCGACGGTGACGTCGGTGATACCCCGCGTCTGGTAGTGCTGGACCACCGCGGTGCGCGCCGAATACAGTCCGCGAGAATCGCAATATCCCTGGGCGGTAGGGAGATTGCGGATCATGGCCATCATGATTTCGTCCGGTGCTTCGAATCCGAAGGGGGCCGGATTACCGACGTTGAGTCGCAGGATCGTGTGTCCCTGATCCTCGAGTTCTTCGGTCTTGTCGAGAATTCGCCCTCTGATGTCGTACCTGACATTCTCGAGCTTGCGGGCCTGATCGATGGGTGTGTTCACGCGGTTACGTACCTCTCCGGTTCGGGTAAGCGAGTTGTGTTTCAGATGAGAAGGGCGCCTCAGGGTTCGGTCTGGAAACGGACATTGATTCGCGATAGCGCTAGCGGCGAGAGGGGAGTAGCGCTACTATGATTCGACATGTCCAATGATAGCAGTTCGAGGATTGTCGCAGCCTTGCGCGAATGGATCGCGACGGCACCTCCAGGCGCGAAGCTTCCGTCCACTCGGTCGCTCGTGAGCCTGCACGGGGCGAGCCCGGTCACCGTGCAGAAGGCGCTGCGAACGCTGGTATCTCAGGGGGTTGTGGAGGCTCGTCCCGGTGTGGGGACCTTCGTACGCGCCGCACGCGTCGTGCGACCCAACGATTACGGTTGGCAGACCGCGGCGCTCGGATCGCCGAACTATCGTCTGCAGCTGCCTATTGCGCTGCAGTCCACCTCCAACGACGTGATCGCACTGCATTCCGGCTATCCGGCCCGAGAGCTGTTGCCCGAAGGGCTGGTTCGTGCAGCATTCACCAGAGCGACGCGAACCGACGCCGTGTTCAATCGGCCCCTCGCTGCCGGGCTTCCGGAACTGCAGTCCTGGTTTGCCTCCGAATTGGGTTCCGCAACTCCTGCCGGGATCACTCCGCCGGGGCCGAACGACGTGGTTGTACTTCCCGGCAGTCAGGGTGGGCTTGCGACGTCCTTCCGTGCGCTGGTGGGGGAGGGGCGTCCGTTGCTCATGGAATCGCCGACCTACTGGGGTGCGATCCTGGCTGCCGCCCAGGCCGGAGTCACGGTCATTCCGATCTCCAGCGGCGCCAACGGCCCTGATCCCGAAGAGCTTTCGCGTGCATTCGAACAGACCGGTGCCCGGGCGTTCTACGCACAACCGAGCTTCGCGAGCCCGACGGGAGCACTGTGGTCGCCGTCGTTGGCTGACAAGGTTCTCGACACCGTCCGTCGGCACGGCGCCTTCCTCATCGAGGACAGTTCGGCGCTCGACTTCGGAATCACCGCAGATCCCAGCCCCATTGCTGCACGCGACGACAGCGGACACGTCGTTTACCTTCGTGCACTGACCAAGAGCGTGTCGCCATCGGTGCGAGTTGCCGGATTGATCGCCCGAGGCCCGGCCTACGAGCGGATTCTTGCTGATACACAGGCAGATTCGATGTATGTCAGTGGGATGCTGCAAGCGGTAGCGCTCGACGTCGTGACTCAGCCGGCCTGGCGCACGCACTTGCGCCGGCTTCGTCACCAACTCGAGGCCAGACGCGACCTCCTCGTGTCGAGTCTGCGCGAGCATGCGCCGGACGCTCACCTCGACGCTGTACCGCAAGGCGGACTCAACCTCTGGCTTCGGCTCCCGGACACCACGAATCTCGAACGTGTCGTGCAGGACTGCCGGTCGGCCGGCGTCATCGTCGGGGCCGGTGACGATTGGTTCCCGGCAGAACCGACCGGAAAGTTCTTGCGGCTCAACTACGCCGGACCGAACCCGGGTGAGTTCCCCGACGCCGCCCGCATCATCGGCCGAGCAATCACACAACATATGTAGAACTTCACCTCGCTGGTGGTTGACCTGAACTTCCGTTGAGGTTTTATCGTCGTGTCCATGAACAAACAAGCGATGCAGCCACCGGCCAATCAGCCGATCGGATTCTGGACAGCGCGCGCCGGTGAAGCGATTCGCGCGCGCACGCGCGGAGCGCTCGAAGCAATCGGCGTGACCCAGCCGGGGTGGTGGGTCCTGCACCAACTTTCGCTGCACCCTGAAGGGGTGGAGCGAGCTGTCCTCCTGCGAACGATCGGTCCGAACGAATCAACCGACGTGATCGACGCGGCCGTCGACTCTGCTCTCGACCTGGGCTGGGCGCGTGACGACGAGTCTGTCCTTCTCCCTACTGATGCGGGCACCCAGCAGTTCGATCGCGCCGCGCGGGTACAGCAGATGCTGCAGGAAGAGCGGATGCAGGGAATCAGCGAAGAAGAATTCGTCACCACCATCACGGTTCTGCAGCGAACCATCAAGAACGTGGGCGGCGACGCCTGGCACTGGTAGCCACCACTACCGCCGCCCGCTGTCTGGCAGGGCGGACTCGATCAACTCGACGGCACGAGATACACCGCCCGCCGCTGCGAGTTCTTTTGCCAACTCTGCACTGCGTCGGCGGAACTCGTCCGAGCTCACCCGAGTCAGCGCCTCACGAAGCTCTACTGCCGTGACGGTGGCGCCGTCGACGCGTACTGCGACACCGGCGTCGACGAGCGAGTCGGCGTTGCCGAACTGATCGACGGCTTGCGGCACCGCGATCATGGGCGTGCCGGTCACGAGCCCCTCGCTGGATCCGCCCATACCCGCGTGGGTCACGAATGCGTCGGCCTGCTGCAGAATCGCGAACTGCGGTACCCAGCGGTGTATTTCGACGTTGGCGGGCAGTGGTCCGAGATCCGAGATCTGCACCTGCTTTCCGATCTGGAGGACGACGTGCCAGCCGTCCGTCTGGCCGAAAGCCTCGACGCAGGTGCGATAGAAATCCGGATGATCGGTGAAGGCTGAACCCAGCGAAATCAACACAAGCTTGCGTTCGGGATCCGGGTTCACCCAGGGTTGGTTGCTCGGTTCGAGTGCGGGGCCGACAAACGTGTAGACGTCGCGGTTCACTCGATCGGCGTTGGGCTGCATCGATTCTGCGATCAGCACGATTGCACGGGGTGGGCGTCCGGTGAACTCACGCGGATCGACCTCGACGCCTTCGGCGCGGAAGAACCGGGCCTCCCGATCGAGCAGGTCGACGCCTCTCGGATCGGAACGAATCTCGTCGTACATCGGTGCGGCGTCGTCTTCGTAGCCGTCCCAGGCAACATACGTCGGCGACAACTGGATGATGGGAATGTTCCACTGCTGAGCCAGTATTCGCGCGGGGATCCCGGCGATGTCGTAGAGAAAGAGGTCGGGACGGTCGTCGTCGTAGATTTGGCGCAGCTGCGGCAGCATCGCCTCGTAGTCGTCCTGGAAAATCGTCAACTGATCGATCAGATCCCCATCCCAACTCTTCTCCGGTTCGGCGCCGTCAGGGGAAGGAACGAGGCTGGGCAGCGTGGAGACGTACGGTGCGAATTCAGCCCCGGTCGCCTCGATGACCTCGCGCATCGACTCGTCGTTGGCGTAGGTGACGCGGTGACCGGCGGCGACGAGACGCGCGATGATCGCCAGGCTTGGATTGACGTGGCCAGGTGCCGGAATGCTCACCATGGCGATATGTCTGCGGGTCATCGATCACTCCTGCCGTCTGACTGTTGTCGAACAACAACTGTTCTGGAACAACTCCGGATACCGGACCGAGACTATCCACCAGGATGGGTAACGGCATCTGATTTTTGCCGGGGAAGTACCGTGCGCACTCGAGTAGGACTACGCATCCGAGTGCCGGGATGGGCGAGCAGACTTCGAAGCATGAGCACACCGACAACACCTTCGAAGACCACCGCAGCCTTCTATCTGCAGGCCGGAATAGCCTTTGCCGTCAGTTTTGTCGGCACCCTCCTCGGAATTGCGTATCTTCCGATCGATGCGTGGCAACGCGGATTTCTCGGAATGTCCTTGCTGTTCTTGGTCACCAGTACGTTCACGTTGGCCAAGGTGATTCGTGATCAGCAGGAGGCGTCTACCGTCAGGGTTCGAGTGGACGAGGCTCGACTCGAGAAGTTGATCGCCGAGCACGATCCGTTCAAGGCAGCTGCCTGAGTCCCATCGGCAAAGTGAGGACGAGGGTGCTGCCGAGCGGCTGCTCGTTGCGGCGGGCCGTCAGGTTGCCGCCATGCGCCAGCGCGAGGCTCCTCGCAATGGTGAGTCCCAAACCAGAGCCGTCGGATCGATCACCGCGATGGAAACGGTCGAAGACGGATTCGAGTTGGTCTGCGGGAATTCCGTCACCGGTATCGGTGACGGACACCGTGAGGTGATCACCTTCCCGTGCGAGTGTCACCTTCACCGAACCTCCGGTTGGAGTGTGCCGCAACGCGTTTTCGAGCAGGTTGGCGAGGATCTGTTCGATTCGTTGGCGATCGACCTCGGCCGTGACCGGTTGCGGAGGCAGGGCGGTTGTCAATTCGACTCCACGATCGGCAAAACGTGGCCCCGCTGCTGCCGTTGCGCTGCAGACGATGTCGTCGAGATTCTCGGTCCGGCGATCGAGTTCGAGAGCGTGTTCGTCGGCAGCGGAGACGTCCGCCAGATCGCACGACAGCCGACGCAGACGTTCGAGTTGATCGCGCATCACCGACCACGACGAAGGATCTGTCGGCACAACTCCGTCCTCGATACCGTCCACGTACGCAGCCAAAGTCGATACCGGAGTGCGCAATTCGTGGGCAAGGTCGGCAAGCAGTCGTTTGCGGACCCGATCCGAATGATCAAGGCGTGCAGCCATGTCGGCGAATGCCGTTTCGAGACGCGTGAAATCGGCATCTACGTCGGACCTGCCGATAGTCACGTCGAAGTTCCCGTCGGCGACGCTTTGCGCCGCCTCTGCCAGCATGGTGATCGGTGCCGTGACGCGTCGGACGATGTAGACCGCGGCGATGCCTGCGCCCACCAGCGCGACCGCGATCCCGCACAACAGAGCAATGGTCATGGTCTGAGCGAATGCTTCTTCGGTGTGGGTACGGACATTCGAGTCTTCGATGCCGGCCATCATGAGGTGGTTGTGAAAGAGCGGGGCAGCGACGGCGATGGCAACGGCGGCGATGACGAGGCAGGCGACGAACAGGACGGCGAGCTGCGCGAGCAGTAGTTTTCCGCGTAGCCCGAGTCTTTTCATGACGACCGCGTTCATGACGACCGTGTTCATGACGACCTCAGGGAGTATCCGACGCCCCTGACGGTTCTGATGAACCGCGGATCGGTCGCGTCGTCGCCGAGTTTGCGGCGTAATGCACGGACATGGACGTCGACGATGTGCTGGTCCCCGAACCAGGGCGACCCCCACACCGAGGCGATGATCTCGGCCCGACTCCAGGCTGCGTCGGGTCGGGATGCGAGCGCGGACAACAGGGTGAACTCGGTGGGGGTCAGATCGACCAGGTTGTCGTCGACACGGACCGTGCGGGCCAGGACGTCGATGTCGAGTCCGGGAGGCGTTGGCAGCACTTTCGGCAGCAAACTCGACGCGCGTGGCCGTCTGAGCAGAGCTTTCACTCGCGCAACCAACTCGCGGGGGCCGAAGGGTTTGACCACGTAGTCATCCGCGCCGGCCGCCAGACCCGTCACCTTGTCCGACTCTTCACCGCGGGCGGAGAGCATCAGGATGTACGCGTCCGAGAAGGTGCGGATTCGTCGGCAGACTTCCATGCCGTCGAAGCCCGGGAGCATCAGATCGAGCACGATCAGCGCGGGCTCGAATTCGCGCACCGAACGTACTGCGCTCGGCCCGTCGTGGGCGAGGCGCACGGTGAATCCTTCGCGTGTCAGATAGTTGGCGACAACCTTCGCGAGGGCAGTCTCGTCGTCGACGACAAGAACACGCCCCGGTTCCTCACCAGGTCGTAGTTCGGCGCTCATCAAACCGAGGTTAGTCGACTGCGTGTCTGCATTGCTGTCGTGTGGTGGTTTCCGCTCGACTGTGAAGATTCGATGAAGGAAGCCTGTTTGGGCCGGTTATCGGGCTTCGAGGCGGATTTTCGCCGGTAACGTGGCAACTGTGCATGTGCAGCATTGTTGTCAAATCAATTGTGGTGCAGTGCATATCGAACAGAATCAATTTTCGGGAGTGAAACATGTCTTTGACGGTCAGGAAGAGCGCCGCACGGTTCGTACCGGTTGTGGCAGCGGCAGCACTGTTGATTGCCGGATGCTCGGACAACTCCGGGGAGAGCGTCAACCATTCTTCCGAAACAACCAGCGTCGCAGCACAGTCGGAGATTCCTGCGGGTGTCAATGCTGCCGACATCGAGTTTCTCGAAGGGATGTACCCGCATCACGCGCAGGCATTGGACATGGCCAGAATGGTCGACGGTCGAACCGACAATGCCGAACTTCTCTCTCTTGCAGCGCAGATAGAGGCAGCGCAAGGCCCGGAAATGGCTCAGATGACGGAATTGCTGACGAAGTGGGGACGCCCCGACCCTTCGTCGAGTTCGATGGAGGGCATGGATGATTCGGCGCACGCGGGACACGGCGTCGGGATGGCCGAGATGCCGGGCATGATGTCGGCCGACGACATGACCGCCCTCACCGACGCCAGTGGCGCGGAGTTCGACAAGTTGTGGCTGACGATGATGATCGAGCACCACAAGGGTGCCATCACCATGTCCCAGACCGAACTCGACAACGGGCTCGATCCATCGGCGGAAAAGATGGCAGAAGCGATCATTGCCGGTCAGCAGGCGGAAATCACTCAGATGGAAGCGATGTTGAAGGAGAAATGAACGGTTGACCTCGGCCGCGTGACCTTGCTCGGTGGCCGAGTCGGGCATACGTTCGAGGCTGATGGTTTGACCGCTGCAGTGCCGGAATCACACGCGAGGGGATGACCGCCACATGGATCACAGTCAGATGGACCATAGCGAGACGGACCATAGCGCGATGGACCATAGCCAGATGGAGCACGGTGCACACGGTGGTCACGCGGATCATGTCGCACAGTTCCGGACGTTGTTCGCAGTCATGTTGGTAATCGCAGTTCCGGTTGTTGCGGCAGATGCGATGTTCGCTGATCTGGTCGGGTACACATTGCCGGAAAACTCTCTGGTGGAATGGATCTCACCGGTGCTCGGCACCGTGATGTACCTCTGGGGAGGCAAGCCGTTCCTCACCGGCGCTGTCGCCGAAATACGTTCTCGGCAACCCGGAATGATGCTTCTGATCGCACTTGCCATCACCGTTGCCTTCTTCGCTTCTTGGGCTGCAAGTCTGCACTGGGTGGATCACACTCTTGATTTCTGGTGGGAGCTCGCGCTTCTGATCGTGATCATGTTGTTGGGTCACTGGATCGAGATGCGTTCGCTCAGTCAGACATCGAGCGCCTTGGATTCGCTTGCCGCATTGCTGCCCGACGAGGCCGAACGGGTGATGGGGGAGTCGGTGGAAACCGTGCCCACCGCAGCTCTGGCCGCCGGCGACCTGGTGATAGTTCGTCCCGGCGCCCGCGTTCCCTCGGACGGAACGGTCGTCGAGGGCAGTGCCGACATGGACGAATCCATGATCACGGGTGAGTCGAAGACCGTCCGGCGGACTGTCGGAGATCAGGTGGTGGCCGGCACCGTAGCCACCGACTCGGCACTTCGGCTTCGAGTCACCGCTGTGGGAGAAGACACCGCGCTCGCCGGTATCCGGCGCCTGGTCGAACAGGCCCAGAACTCGTCGAGCCGTGCTCAGGTGTTGGCGGACAAGGCCGCTGCTCTGCTGTTCTGGTACGCACTGGGCGCGGCAGTGCTGACCGCGATCGCCTGGAGTATCTGGGGCACACCCGAGAGCGCAGTCACCCGGACGATCACCGTTCTGGTGATCGCCTGCCCGCACGCGCTCGGGTTGGCGATTCCGCTGGTCGTCTCCATCGCGACGGAACGGGCAGCTCGGGCTGGGATTCTGATCACCGACCGCATGGCCCTCGAGGCGATGCGCAACGTAGACACCGTTCTCTTCGACAAGACCGGCACTCTCACCAAGGGGGAGCCCGCAGTGGTCGGTGTGCGCGGCGTCGACGGGTACTCCGACGACGAAGTTCTCAGCGCAGCAGCTGCCGTCGAATTCGACAGCGAACATCCACTCGGGCGCGCCGTCGTCGCAGCAGCGCGGGACTTGTCGCTCGAATTCACTTCGGGTTCCGACTTTCAGGCGCACAACGGAATCGGGGTTGCTGCGGACGTCGGCGGCGCACGCGTCGGTGTCGGCGGACCGGGGATGTTGAGATCGGTCGGGGCCACAGCGATCCCGGGGACCGAAAGGTGGCTCAGTGACGGGTCGACGGTCCTGCATGTAGTGCGTGACGAGAAGGTAATCGGCGCATTGGCATTGGCCGACGAGATTCGCCCGGAATCAGCATTGGCCGTCGACGCCCTCCACGCTCGCGGTGTTCGAGTGGCCATGGTCACCGGAGACGCGGAGGCCGTGGCTCATTCGGTCGCCCGCAGACTCGGAATTGACGAGGTCTTCGCCGAGGTGCTTCCGCAGGACAAGGGAGCGCAGGTATCTCGGCTTCAGGCTGCGGGCCACCGCGTGGCGATGGTCGGTGACGGGGTCAACGATGCGCCGGCACTCGCCCAGGCGGATGTGGGTATCGCGATCGGTGCCGGAACCGACGTGGCGATCGCATCGGCGGGAGTTGTTCTGGCCAGCGATGATCCGCGTTCGGTGAGCTCGGTCATCGAGCTGTCCCGCGCCACCTACCGCAAGATGGTTCAGAACCTCTGGTGGGCAGCGGGATACAACGCGATCTCGGTTCCCCTCGCTGCGGGAGTACTGGCGCCCGTCGGGTTTGTGCTGCCGATGGAGGTCGGAGCAATCCTGATGTCGGTATCCACTGTGGTCGTTGCCGCGAATGCCCAGTTGCTGCGACGCTTGGACTTGCGGCAACCACCGGTGACCGCGTTCGAGTCGAGAGTGCTCACACCGCAGTAGTGAGCGGAGGAAGGGGGACTACTGTCGGCTCAGGAACGGAACGAGCGCACGCAGCACAGCTTCGGAGTCCGCGACTGCGCTCGCATGATCAGCCCCCTCGATCACAGTCAAGGCACTGTCCGGGATCAGCGACGCGAGATGCTCGGTATCCGGCAGGCGCTCGCGATCTCTCGATCCGACGAACAACAACGCCGGTGTGGTGATCCGTTGAAGCACGGCGTCGTCGATGCCCTGCTCCTTCTCGGCCCGGCGCATGTAGGCCGCGAGTGCGAGGGCATCGTTGATTCGAAAGGCAGTCGCAGTCTGTGGATCCACCGGTTTGCCGCGCCTCGCGCCCCAACCGCTCAGAAACCCCTCGATACCGCCGCTTTCGAGTGCGTCGATGCAGCCTGGGAAGAACAATGCGTCGAACGCCCCCGTCATCGGCCGGCTACTACCGCCCCCGACGGTCAGCGATCGCACCCGTTCGGAGTGCTCGACAGTCAGCGACATCACCGAGCGCCCGCCGAACGAGTATCCGAGGACGTGAGCCGGTTCGAACGGAGACTCCGTGTCGAGGATCTCCAGGAGGTCGCCGACCACCAGATCCATTGCATACGAATCGGAGTCGTGTGGTTTGTCACTGCGTCCGTGACCCCGCATGTCGACGAGGATCAGACGATACTGTTCCTGGAGCGCCTTGACGTACCCGAAGCCACGCCAGATGGAGCGCGACAACGCTGTGCCGTGCACCATCAACAGGGGTGGGCCATCGCCCACGATCTGATAGGCGATCCGCGCACCGTCCACCGGATTTCTCACGTCGTGCAACACCCGTCCAGTATGGGTGCCAGCTACTGCGCACACGAACTCGAGTAGTCGTCCGGAGCCATTCCGACGGATGCCGTGAACTTTCACGACCAGTCGAGCAATCAACTCGGCCTCCCTCAGAGCTACCGGTCACTGCCCGGCCGGGTAGTACCCACCGTTCCAAGCAGTGCATCGGTGAAGGGGTCTGCCGTGCTGACGCCTGCGGCTATGCCCCGAAGCAGAGCCTCGAAATCAGTGGCAACTACGGTGACCTCCTCGAACTCAGGCTCTCCCCCACGGACAACCTGACCGTCCGGTGCGAGCGCCAGGTACTCGTACCCATTGCGTACCGACAGCAGAACCGGGAGGTGAGTGGACCAGAAGGCGTTGATCGCCGCGCGCTCAGCCGGCCCGGAAGCGACCGCCAGGCTCTCGTGCCGGAACGCATTCCAAGGAAACGCCTCATCACTGACGCCGACTCCACCGGCATAGTTCTCCGCCGAGAGAAACCACACCTGGTCGTCGGAACTGGCAAGTACGGAGAACGAACTCGCCCACACGATGAGTTGATCACAAACGCCGACCAGCGGTTGCGGAACTGGGGCAGAGGCCGATCGAGTAGGTTCTTCGCGAACCCAACCTGCGATCGACAGCGCGGCGGTTGCGTCGAGGTGAAGGCACATCGCCCCACAGTAAGGCCAGACCGTCTCGCACCGATAGCGTCAACCGTCGGCCTACTCGGGATCGATGTCCTGAATACCATTCTCGTCCATGCTGATCCATCGCGTTATGCCGATGTCGCGCAGGAACGGCAGATCGTGACTCACCACCACCATGGCACCGCGGAAATCGGAAAGTGCCTGCGTGAGGTGAGCGAGACTCGGTAGGTCCAGGTTGTTTGTCGGCTCGTCGAGAAGAAGCAGCTGGGGCGCGGGTTCGGCCAGAAGGATCGTCGCTAACGCCGCGCGCAATCGTTCACCGCCGGAGAGCGCAGAAGCCAACACGTCGGAATCCGTTCCCCGGAAAAGGAACCGTGCCAACTGCCCACGAATTTCCTCGGCTGTCGCGTGTGGCGCGGCCAAAGCGACGTTGTCCGCCACCGAGAGATTCTCGTCGAACACGTCGAGACGTTGGGGGAGCGCACGAGAGGCTACGAACGGAGTCGACGCAGCGAGTGCATCGAGCAATGTTGTCTTGCCGATTCCGTTGCGTCCCAGTAGCGCAATCCGCTCCGGCCCGGTGATCTGGAGCGATACCCCTTGGCCGCTCCGCAACGTAACCTCGGCGAGCCGCGCAACCTGCTGCCCCGGATGAACCTCTGTAGCAGGAAGGTCCAGGCGAATCTCGCGATCGTCTCGAAGGAGTTCCTCTGCCTCCGACAGGGCGGACTTGGCCTCGTCCACCTTCCCGATATGGTTGAGGGCCAGCTTTCCGGCCGAAACTTGGGCTTGGCGTTTTCGTTCCTGCGCGATAATCAGTGGCACCCGCTTGTTCTCGAACATCTTCTGCCCATAGCGCTTACGTCGGTCCAGTTTTGTTCGAGCGTCGATCAGCTCGCGGCTCTGCTTCGCCAGATCGGCCTTGGCGTCGCGAACAGTGGCGAGTGCGTTTTCCTGCTCAGCGGTCACGACCTCCTGGTAGTGCGAGTAGTTGCCGCCGAACACGCGTAGATCCCCCCGACGTAGTTCGACCGTGTACTCCGCGGTGTCGAGCAGTTCCCGGTCGTGGCTGACGATCAGTACGGTTCCCGGAAACTGTTGGACTGCAGCATGAACTCGTGATCGAGCGTCGCGGTCCAGGTTGTTGGTCGGCTCGTCGAGGAGTAGCACCTGCGGATTCTTCAGCAGTGTTGCGGTCAGGCCGAGTAGGACGGTCTCCCCGCCGGAGAGGGTGCCGACGGTTCGGCTCAATGCTGCGGTATCCGGAACTACCTTCTCGAGGCCGAGTCGATGCAAGGTGGAGAGAGCGCTCTCCTCGATATCCCAGTTGTTGTCGACGAGTGCAAAATCGGACTCGGATCCGTCGCCGGTTTCGATGCGGTGCAATGCGTTTCGTAGTTCGTGGATACCGAGGATGCCGTCCACCCGAACACTCGGATCGAGTGTGATGTCTTGGCGGAGGTAGCCGACCTCGCCGGAAGCGGTCACGGATCCGGATTCCGGTGAGAGCTCTCCCGCGATCAATCGCAGCAGAGTCGACTTTCCCGATCCGTTAAGTCCCACGAGACCGACACGGCCACTGGGGAATACAAAATTGGTGCGGGAAAAGACTGATTCGCCGTCCGGCCAGATGAAGGTGAGATCCGAGAGCGACAGAGAAGGATGGGATTGGGTCATGAGTACTCCAGAGGGTGCTTGGACTGTGCGCCCGGCTCAGCAATTGCTGATGGGTGCGAGTGCCTTCGCGTGATGAACCTCTAGAGGAGCAACGGCCCGTTTCCTGTTCTGTCGGGAATGATTCGTGTTCCAGGCTAACGCGGTCGACCTGGCGGTGCAATGGGTTATTCGAGTCCGGCTCCTTGTGATCTTGACAATGGGCAAACGCATCGGCATTGTTACGCCTGCCAGATGGTATGGCTGCCATACTAAATATTCGAGCAAGTATCAGGGAGGAAATCATGGCCGTAGAGGTACTCGAGTTGCATCACATCGGGTTGGGAATGGGGAATGACATCGCCGACCGAACCCGCGACTACTACCGGGACGTTCTCAATTTGACCCAGGATGCGGGACGCTGGCACATTCCCGGTATTCATGGCTACTTCCTCGATATTCCGAGTGACGTGCAGATTCATCTTCTCGGTAGCGACGGACCTTCGCCCTACAGCAAGGGGCCGGGCAAGGATCCGGTGGAAAACCACATAGCGCTCGCGGTCGCTGACATCGGGGCCGCCGAACGTGAACTGGACAAGCTCGGTGTTGAATACTTTGCTCTGGACAACGTCGCCTCGCCCGACCTCAAGCAGTTGTTCGTGCGTGACCCGGCCGGCAACCTCGTCGAACTCCACCAGGTCGGATTGTGCAGATGCCGTAAGAGCCTGCGCGCCCAGCCTGCGGCCGGTGCGAACGAATGATTTTCGACGTGGGGGAGATGGCACCGAAGTCTCGCTACAACCTCCTCGCCTCCCTCATCGTTCCGAGACCGATAGCCTGGATCACGACGGTGGACGTCAGGGGCTTGGTGAACGCCGCCCCGTTCTCGTTCTTCAATCTGATGTCGGGAACGCCACCGCTCGTGTGCATCGGGATCGGCGCTCGTGAGGGAATTCCGAAGGATACTGCTCGAAATATCGGCGACACAGGTGAGTTCGTGATCAATCTTGTAGATCTCGAGTCTGTCGAGAGTATGAATATCACCGCCGGAGACTATCCAGCCGCAGTCGACGAAACGGCTGTCGCGGGTCTGGAACTGGTTGCTTCACAGAGCATTGCGCCCCCTCGGTTGGCAAGAGCACCAGTTTCGTTGGAATGCGTGGAACAACAGACGTTGTCGATCGGCTACGGGCGATCGATCGTGGTCGGCGAGATCACGACCGCACATGTCGACGACGAGCATGTGTTGGATCCGAGCCGAGGCCACATCGACGGTGCTTCGCTCGATCTCGTGGGGCGAATGCACGGTGGCGGTTGGTACACAACCACTTCCGACCCGTTCAGACTCGCTCGGGTCGATCAGCCTTCAGTCGTGTCCGGATCTTTGAAATGAGTCCACCACTTGCCGAGGATTCGGCCGAGGTCTTTTCGGTCTCGATCGGACAGAGGAGCGAGGAGGTCACGGCAAGCCTCTTCGAAGGCAGGAACCGTCTCCGCGACAGTGCCTTTCCCGATTTCCGTGATCTGGATGGGAGTGGACCGGCGGTCGGTCCCGGTCCGAGTGCGCTCGACAAATTCGCGCTTCTCGAGCCAGTCGAGGACGCCGGTTGCACTGGCACGGGAGATCCCGAAGTAATCCGAGATGCCGCTCGGTGTCTGCCGCATGTATGGCTCGTCTGTGTCGCTGATCGCCTGAGCGGCAAAGATGAGCAGAACGTCGAGCTTTCGTTCGGAAATCTCGAACGGTTCGAGGCTTCGGTTCACCGAACCGATGATGTCGTCGGCCAGCCACAGCGCGAGCAGCCCCAGTCGAGCAGCGGCAGGGTCGTCGGCAGATCCGTACTGGTCGAACATTGCCAGGACGGGTTCCATAGCTTCATCAGCGGTCCGTTTGCTGCGCTCGGCATTTGTTCCTGTCGCGCCGCGCCGATCGGCATTTGTTCCCGTCGCTTCCACGAATCGAGCTTACAAGTCTGCAGGCCGACCGCGGCAATGCGGCGGAAGCGTCTCGCGCGCGGATCGCTGCACTCACCTCCCCCAGAAATCTCGACAGCAGGAGCGTCATGCTGACTGAACGTCAAATACGGACCGCCGCCGAAGAACTCGACCAAGCAGAGCTGTCCGGTGTGCAGGTCGGACAGCTCTCACTCGGATATCCGAAGATGGACCTCGACGACGCCTATGCAATTCAGACCGCATGGGTCGCGAGAAAGCTTGCCAGGGGCAGGACGATCATCGGCCACAAGATCGGGTTGACTTCGAAGGTGATGCAGCGGGCGTCGAACATCACCGAACCGGACCACGGGGTACTGCTCGACGACATGCTCTTTGCCGACGGTTCCGAGATACCGCATGGGCGCTTCATTGTTCCGCGGGTGGAGGTGGAGCTGGCGTTTGTCCTCGATCGGGACCTCAGTGGCCCCGGCGTCACACTGTACGACGTACTCGACGCGACGCGGTATGTCGTTCCGGCGGTGGAGATCATCGACGCGCGGATCGTGCAGGTCGACCCGGGATCAGGTCGAACACGAACAGTGTTCGACACCATCTCGGACAATGCAGCGAACGCCGGAATCATTCTCGGTGGGCGTCCGGTGGTACCGAGCGAGACCGATCTGCGCTGGGTGTCAGCGCTCTGTTATCGAAACGCAGTTGTCGAGGAAAGCGGAGTAGCTGCCGCGGTCCTGAATCATCCGGCAATCGGTGTTGCGTGGCTCGCGAACAAACTCGGACGTCTCGGTGTCGGACTGAAAGCCGGCCACGTGATTCTTGCCGGCTCGTTCACCCGTCCGATCCAGGCGCAGCCGGGGGACACCTTTCACATCGACTACGGCTCGCTCGGCACCGTCTCGTGTCGGTTCGCCGAGACCGGACAAGGGGAACAATGACAACCAAGCCGTTCAAGGTCGCGCTTCGGTCCGATACTGCTCCCGCCCTCGGTTTGTGGCTCGGGCTCGGTGAAGCGGTCACTGCCGAGATATGCGCCGGGGCCGGATTCGACTGGGTGTTGATCGACTCCGAGCACGGTCCGAACGACCTCCGGTCGGTGGCGGATCAGTTGCGAGCTGTTGCAGCTGATGCGGTCGAACCGATCGTGCGCCCGCCGAGCACCGACGCCGTTGATATCAAGAGACTTCTGGACATCGGCGTGAGAACGCTACTGCTGCCGATGGTCGAATCCGGTTCAGCGGCGAGGGATGCCGTTGCCGCAACACGATATCCGCCGTTCGGGAACCGCGGCGTCGGTAGCGCCCTCGCTCGCGCCTCACGATGGAACAGAGATGTCGACTACCTCGAAAATTCCGCGGACGGAATAACTCTCGTCGCGCAGATCGAAACCCCCGGCGCTGTGGCGAACATCGGCGATATTGCGGGCACAGCCGGTATCGACGCTGTCTTTGTGGGCTTGTCGGACCTCGCTGCGACGTCGGGTCATCTCGGACAGCCGCTGCATCCGCAGGTGCAGGAGGCATTTCGATTCGTGGTGGACGAGTGCACACGAATCGGAGTTCCGGTGGGAACTTTGGCGGGGTCGGACGCCGTGGCCGACTTCGCGATCGGTCTCGGTTGTCGATTCGTGGCAATCGGGACCGACGTCGCGGTGCTGGTTCGAGGCTGTGAGACCTTGTTGGAAAGGTATCGTGCTCCGAAAGCTACTCGTGGAGTTGAAGTCTCGGTCTACTGAAAATCACACGGTCCTCAGATTTTCGGGCCTTCGGACCGAAGATCGTCGACCTTCGACATTGCTTCGCGGAGTTCCGTGAGCCATTGTTCGCTGTGCTTGCCCGCCAACCGGACTGTCCACATGAGAGCGTCCGCTCGCGAGCGAGCAACTCCCGCGTCCACCAAGGTGTCGAGAACCTTGCGTTCGGGCTGACGTAGTCGTGTCATCACCGGAACTGAGAGATGTGTGAACAGGACGGTCTTTTCGTCCAGGCGTACACCCCAGGCGACCTTGCGTCCGTAGCGAGCCTCGGCCTCGTCGGCGATGCGCATCCGGTCGGCGCGCGTGGTTTCGCGAAAGCGCGAGATCCTTCCGTCCGCGGCGGCCTCGCCACCGTCGACTGCCGGGAGTTCGCCGATCACGACGATTTCTTCGCGGTCGACCTGGACGTCGGCGGTCCCGGTGAACCAGTCATCTGGAAGTCGACCGGCAAACCAGTCGGACGCATCACTCGCGTCGGGAACCGATGCTTGTTGCCAACCTCCGGGACGGCCGAACCTGCGGTCGCCGGAGCTTTGTGAGTTCTTCATGGCGTTCTCCTCGGAAACCTGGTGGAGCATGACTTGCGTTTATTGCACTGATTACATGATTACACCGTTAGTCGAACCGGCGCCACAAATTCGGGCATGATCGGAGTCGTGCGCCTTTCACACGCTCGTCAGAGCTTCCGAACTTTCCGTCGTCCCGTGGCTGCCGTGGCTCTGGGGGTATTGGCCGCAGGATCGGTAGTTGCCTGCAGTTCTGGCCCTGACCAGCCGAAATCAGTGGCAGAGGAGTTCGCCTCCGCGCTCACGTCGGATGACGTGCAAGCGGCGGCAGCCCTGACCACCGATCCGGCGGCGGCCTCGACTGCGATTTCGGCTCTGATCGACGGGCTGGGCAAGGACGAGGGAACATTCACCGTCTCCGACGCCACCGAGTCCGGTGATTCTGCGGGGACGTTCACACTCGATGCGGCGTGGAAGTTCGGTGAAGGTCAGGACTGGAACTACTCGACGCAGGGAAACGCGTCGAAAAGCGGGGACAACTGGCTGATCCAGTGGGACCCGGCGCTGCTGGCCCCGGACCTGACCTCCTCGACCACTCTGCGCTACACGCCCACGACCGGTGCGCCGCCGTCCGTGCTGGACGCGGCGGGTCAGCCGATCATGGAGCAGCAGGTGGTGACGCTGGTCAATCTGGATTCCGCTGCGGTTCCTCCGGTGGACACGGCAGCCGTGGCCGCCCTGCTCTCGCCCGTCGCGCCGACGATCACGGCGACATCGCTCAGCGGCGACCTTGCGTCGGCGAACGGGAAGCCGGTCACCGCAATCACTTTGCGTGCCGAGGATCTTGCACCGATCGAAGAGCGGTTGGCGGCGATTCCCGGAGTGAGCTTGGCGCCGCAAGCGCGGTTGCTCTCGGTGGACAAAACTTTGGCGTCGCCGACGTTCAGTGGGCTGTCCGATCTGTGGCAGGAGGGGCAGGACAAATCCGCAGGCTGGGCGGTGCAGCAGGTGAAGCAGAACGGAACCGTCACCACCGTCGCCGGCCAAGACGGGCCGGTCGCTCCGAACATCGCGACCACCATCGACCGACCACTGCAACTCGCCGCCGAGAACGCGCTCGCCGGGGTGACGCAACAGGCGGCGATCGTAGCGCTACAGCCGTCGACCGGAGCGGTGTTGGCGGTGGCCCAGAATGCCCCCGCCGACGCACAGGGCCCCATTGCGTTGACCGGCCTGTACCCACCGGGGTCCACGTTCAAGACCGTGACGACCTCCGCGGCGCTGCAAGCCGGCGTCGCTACACCGGACACCGTTCTGGCGTGCCCGGGTACCGAGAACATCGAGGGCCGTCAGATCCCCAACGACGACGAGTTCGACCTCGGATCGGTTCCGCTGCACACCGCGTTCGCGAAGTCGTGCAACACCACCATGGCCAGGATGGCCGTGGGTCTGCCTGCCGATGCTCTGCACAACGCGGCTCTGCAGTTCGGGCTGGGCGTCGACTACGTCACCCCGGGCCTCACGACGGTGACGGGCAACGTCCCCGACGCGAACACGCCCGCCGAACGCGTCGAGTCCGCGATCGGACAGGGCACGGTGACCGCCACGCCTTTCGGGATGGCTCTCGTGGCGGCCTCGATCGCCAACGGGACGACACCCGCGCCGATGTTGGTCAAGGGACAGCCCGGCGTGGCAGATCAGACCGTGGCACCGGCGCCCACCGAGGTGACCGAACAGTTGCGGGTGATGATGCGCGAGACCGTCACAGGCGGTACGGCAACGTCGTTGCAGGACATTCCGGGGCTTCTGGGCAAGACCGGTACGGCCGAAACCGAAGGTGGTCCAGCACACGGGTGGTTTGTCGGAATCAAGGGAGATCTCGCATTTGCGGTGTTCATTGCCGGCGCGGACAGCTCTTCGCCTGCGGTGCAGGTAGCGGGCACTTTTCTGCGCTGAAACCTGTTTTCCGTTGCAGTTGGATCACGCCGTCGTAGCTCAACCGTGACACGTTCGTAGGCATCCCGTGCTTGTTACTCGTGTGACAGAAGTAAAGAGTTACATGCATGGGGCCCGGAGGACAGCACAACCGTCGTGGAAAATATGTCGTTGCTTCGATAACTGCTGTCATTCTGACAGTGGCGCTCGCGTCATGTGTCATCGGTGGGGAGAAGAAAACCGACGCCGCTTCGGTGGTGGAAGACTTCGTCACCGCCCTCAACAACCACGACGCCGAAGCTGCTGCGGCGCTCACGTCGTACCCCAACGCAGCCCGCCCCTCGATCCAGCAGATGTTCGACGGACTGGCCGCCAAGTCCACCGACTTCGACGTCGCTCAGGTCATGGATCTGGGTAGCGACTCCGGACTCTTCACACTCGACGCGTCCTGGAACTTCGGCGAAGGCAAGGACTGGAGCTACCAGTCACAGGGCGAGGTTCGCGATCTTTCCGTCGGCTGGCGGGTGTCCTGGGACCCGTCAGTCCTGGTTCCCGACCTCGGAAACGGGCGCACCGTCTCGTACACCCGCACCGACGCAGCGCCCCCGAAGGTGGTCGACAGCACGGGCACCCTGCTCATGAACGAGCAGACCATCAACGCGATCACTCTCGACCCGACGACCATGCCGGACCCCGTCGACACCACTCGTCGCCTCGCCGCAGTTCTCGAGCCCGTCGCACCGTTGGTGACCTCGGAGTCGATGCTGGCCGACCTCGCGGCCAACCCGGGCAAGCCCGTCACCGCCGTACTGCTCCGCGATCCCGACTACGCGTACCTGGAAAGCGATTTTGCGATCCCCGGCGTCGTCGTGGTCAAGACACCCAAGCTGATCGCCTCCGATCGTCGTATCAACTCGCCGCTCCTGGACCCGCTGCGGGCCGTGTGGCAGGCCAATCGCGACGCCACCGCCGGCTGGGCGGTCAACCTGGTGGAGTCCAACGGATTCCCGATCAAACAAGCCGGCTTCCAAGGACCTCCCGGCCCCGACGTCGCCGCAACCCTCGACTCGCACGCTCAACTCGCTGCGATCGAAGCCGTCGTCAGTGCAGGTACTCCCGCCGCCATCGTCGCGATCCGCCCGTCGGACGGCGCCATTCTGGCTGCAGCACAGAACAATCAGGCCATCGAACAGGGCCCGATCGCATTCACCGGGTTGCGCCCGGCCGGCGGCGCCCTCGATCTGGTCCGCCTCGCATCGTCGATGCAGAACGGCGTCGACCCCGGATCTGTGTCCCCCGAACAGTTGGCCGACACCGGGCAGCAACTCGGACTCGGCAACGGCTTCCACATTCAGGGACTCGATCAGCAGACGGCAGTACTTGCCGCGAACCGCCCCGGCGTGGACCAGGCGATGAACAACGTCATGGCCAACAAGACGTCCAACGACTCGGACGCGCCGACAGTGACTCCGTTCGGAATGGCGATGCTCGCGGCATCGATCGCCCGCGGCAGTGCCCCGCTGCCGATGATGGTCTTCGGACAACCGGCTACCGCCGACGTCACGCCGACGGCATTGCCCGGCGACGTCAACAATCGTCTGCGCGACGCCATGCGAGGGGCCGGCGGACTGGCTGGGTACCCGGACATGATGGCGGCCGGTGCAGCGAGCGGTGACGATCGCTGGTTCTACGGATCGCGCGGAGACTTCGCGTTTGCAGTGTTCGTCGCAGACGCCGACGGCGGCGATCGAGCAATGCAGATGACGGACAAGCTCTTCCAGGAACTCGGCAAGCCTGCCGACAAGTAGTACCAGGCACCGCGGGTAGATTCCTGGTTCGTGAACCTGCTCGATTTCCTTTTCCTCGTCGTAGCGGGATTCTTCAGCGGTCTAGTCGGTTTTGTTACCGGTCTCGCATCGATTGTTTCGTATCCGGCGCTGCTGAGCGTCGGGCTTTCGCCGGTCAGCGCGAACATGACCAATACCGTCGCGTTGGTGGCCGTCGGCGTCGGCGCATTGGCGAACTCGTCCCGTGAAGTTGCCGACACCGGTCCGAAACTTGTTCGCTGGTCTCTCTATTCGGCTGCCGGTGGCATCACCGGTGCCCTGATTCTGTGGCTGGCACCGGAAGGTTCGTTCGAATCCGTTGTGCCGGCGATGGTTGTGTTCGCCTCGCTCGCGCTGCTACTGCAACCGAAGATTCGTGAGTTGTCCGGCGGCGGTGACCGTCCCGGAATCTACTCGGCCGCACTGTTTGCCGTCGCGGTCTACGGCGGCTATTTCGGTGCTGGTGCCGGCGTCATCTTCCTGGCCGCGACGCTCATCCTCACTTCCGAAACGGTGTGGCGTGCAACGATCCTGAAGAGCTTCTTTCTCGGCATTGCCAATCTTGTGGCTGCACTCATCTTCGCCTTCTCCGGACAGGTGCATTGGGTGGCCGCGTTGGCGATGGCGCTCGGAGCGTTGGCCGGAGGTTGGTGTGGCCCGCCCGTAGTCAAGAAAATCCCGCCATCGGTACTGCGTGTGGCAGTAGCGATAGCGGGATTCGTGCTGGCTCTGTGGTTGTGGGTGAAGTGAGACCGCCTACTTCACGCCCTGCATCAGCTTCTTGATCCAGGGCGAGGCAAGAGCAAGAAGTACTCCGATTCCGATTGACGAGAAACCGATGATCAGGAAGAACGGACGACTGTCGTCGATGTCGAAGTAACCGGCCAAGGTTCCCGCCATCGAAGAACCCAATGCAACGGACAAGAAGAACAACGCCACCATCTGGGTGTGGAAATGCTCGGGCGCGAGTTTGGTTGCAAGGGAAAGGCCGACGGGGGACAGGAAGAGTTCCGCGAAGGTGAAGAGCAGAAGCACTCCGGCAAGGCCGAGGAGCGGTGCACTGTTCGGTCCGCCACCGGTGATCGGGATGAATGCCAGGAACGCCAGACCCATCGTGCCGGTACCGAGCGCGAACTTGATCGGCGACGACGGCTGACGGTCACCGAGTTTTGTCCACATCGCTGCAAACACACCGGCAAAGATGATGATGAACACCGGATTGATCGACTGCACCCACGTCGGCGGGAAGTCCCAACCGAAGAGATTGCGGTCCAGGAGTTTGTCGGAGATCACCGGCACGGTGGTGAACTGCTGCTGAAACAGCGACCAGAAGGCCGCGCTCGCAATGAACATCGGGATGAATGCAAAGACTCGACTGCGTTCGACCTTGGTTACCTTCTTGCTGGTGAGCATGAGGAGGAAGTAACCGACCGAAGCGACGATCGTGAGTCCGACAACGACGTCGGACATGTTGTCCGCGGTGATCAAACCGGTGATCGAGGCAACTGCGACTACGACGATCGCGGCAATGCCGATCCCGATGTAGAGCGCGCGCTTGTCTGCAGGCAACGGGTTGCCGGGCTCGGCTCCGATTCCATGAAGATGCTTCCGACCCAGCGTGTACTGGATCAGGCCGAGAGCCATGCCGACGGCGGCGAGAGCAAAACCGGCGTGGAATCCCCAGGCGTCCTGGACGGCTCCGGTGAGCAGTGGACCGACAAGACCGCCGATGTTGATGCCCATGTAGAAGATGGAGAATCCGGCGTCGCGGCGATTGTCCTGTTCGGAATATAGGTCTCCGACCAGAGAGGTCGCATTGGCCTTCAAGCCGCCGCTGCCGAAGGCGACCATGACCAGGCCGACACCCACACCCCACATGCCAGGAAGAACCGACAAGGCGATGTGGCCGGCCATCACCAGCGAAGCGCTGTAGAAGAGCGTGCGCTCGGAGCCGAGAAGTCGGTCGGCCACCCACGCGCCGAGAATCGTCGACAGATAGACGGTGCCGCCGTATGCGCCGACGATGCTGGTCGCTGCCGCCTGACTGATGCCGAGGCCGCCGTCGCTGACGCTGTAGTACAGGTAGTAGATGAGGATGCCTTGCATCCCGTAGAAGGAGAATCTCTCCCACATCTCGACGCCGAACAGGTTCGCCAGCGCAAAGGGTTGGCCGAAGAACCCCCGGTCTTCTTTCTCGCTACGTTCGACGGGCTCCGTAGTGTTGCTCATTCGAAAAGTGTCCTACGTGCTCGGGCATTTCGGGTGGTTCCGAGCCGTGGAGTTTGGTTACGACTTGGTGCGGATCCTCGCTACCAGCGGAGCGAGTGCGCGCCAACCGAGAAGGAACGCGCCGAGGACCAGCGTCGCGACGACGATGAAGCTGAACTGGGTGCCCTGGCCGCTCAACACTCGCAGGATCATGCCGATGACGACGGCGCCGAGCCAAACGACAATGCCGGTGGGAAGAAGGAGAACGGCGTTGAACTTGTCGCGGTACAGCGCGAACGTGGCAGCCCATCCGATCACCAGGCCGGTCAGGAAGGGCCACGATGTCTTCGCCAGACCGGCGAGCGCATTGGCTTCTTCGTGGGTACGGCGCCCTATCGCGCAGAAGATTATGACAAGAATGGCGTCGATCAGCAGGAATGGTGCGTACTTCTTCACGCTCACACCATACGACTGTGCGCCTTTATTAACCGCGGGCGGTTAATAAGGGCGCACAGTGCTGTTAGGCCTGGAGGCCGGCTTCGATCTCGAGGGTGATCGTGATCTTGTCGCCGACAACTGCTCCGCCGCCTTCGAGGGGCATCTCGATGGAGATGTCGAAGTCCTTGCGGTTGATGACGGTGGTGGCTTCGAATCCGGCGACGGGGCCCTGGCCCATGCCCGGGTTGACGCCGTTGAACTCGAGGTTCAGCTCGACCTCGCGGGTGACGCCGTGGAGCGTGAAGTCGCCGGCGAGGACGAAGTCGCTGCCCTTGGAGCGCACTGCGGTGGACTTGAAGGTGGCCTTCGGGAACTTCTCGACGTCGAAGAAGTCAGCGGACTTGATGTGGCCGTCGCGCTGCTCGTTCTTGGTGTTGATGGAGTCCACGGAGATCTCGGCCTCGACGGCGGGGGTTCCGTCTTCGGCAACGGTGATCGTTCCCGAGAACTCGTCGAACGTTCCACGAACCTTGGAAACCATGAGGTGGCGAACCGAGAATCCGACAGTGGAGTGGACGGTGTCGATGACCCAGGTTCCGGCGGTCAATGTGGGCAAGGTTGCGGTGGTCATGGAAGCTCCTGAATAAGTAGTTGAATGTTCAAGTTCTTGTAGCTTCAACTATGGACCCCAGGAAATCCTTCCGCAAGATCATGTGAGCTGCATCACAGTGTTTGTGCTTGCGGCATAGACGGCGTGAAGCGCCGACGCTGTCACCGACTGATGCACCGCAATGCCCCAGCGCCCTTCGCTGTTCACCACGCATTCTGCGATGGTGACTGCCGAATTCGCACTACCGGAAGACTCCGGGTTGCGGGGCAGTGAATGCTGGGTGAGCGAGACGACCTCGACGGCCGAGCCCTGTTCCGTCAGGATCTTGCTCAATGCCTCGACCGGCCCGGACGCACTCGCGGCGGCGGTGACCTCGCGTCCGTCGCGATCAATGGCGACGAACAACTGATCACCGTCGGCGGTGTGTTCCAGTGAGTACCGACGCACTCCTCCGTTGTACCCGTACTCGCGCAGCAGCAGTTTCCACAGCTGGTCGGCGGTCATTTCGGTGCCCGAGTCGTCGGTTTCGAGCTGCACCCGCGAGGCGAAGTCGATTTGCAGGCGCCGGGGGAGTTCGACCCCGTACTCGGTCTGCAACAGATAAGCGATTCCGCCTTTGCCCGACTGGCTGTTCACACGAATCACCGCCTGGTAATCGCGGCCGACGTCGGCGGGGTCGATCGGCAGATAGGGGACTGCCCACGGCGCCGATCCCGGATCGACGCCGGCAGCCTCCGCACTCTCGTAGTGATGGGCGAAGCCCTTCTTGATCGCATCCTGGTGGGTTCCGGAAAATGCCGTGTACACGAGATCTCCGCCGTACGGGTGGCGCTCGTGGACGGGAATTCGGTTGCAGTACTCCACCGTTCGACGGATCTTGTCGATGTCGGAGAAGTCGATTTCCGGATCGACGCCCTGTGCATGCAGATTCAGCCCCAGTGTGACCAGGTCGACGTTGCCCGTGCGCTCGCCGTTGCCGAACAGGCATCCCTCGACGCGCTGCGCGCCGGCCAGTACTGCCAGTTCGGCACATGCAACCCCGGTGCCGCGGTCGTTGTGCGGGTGGACCGAGAGAATCACCGAATCGCGTCGGGCCAGGTTCTGGTGCATGTATTCGATCTGGTCGGCATAGATGTTTGGGGTGGCGATTTCGACTGTGGCAGGCAGGTTGTGGATGACCGGGCGATCGGGACTGGCGTCCCAGAGTTCGGTGAGGCTGTTGCAGACCTGCAGGATGTAATCGGGTTCGGTGAGGTTGAAGACCTCGGGGGAGAACTCGAATCGCCACCCGTCGTGGCCTTCGCCGCCACGGGCCACGTCCTGTGCCGCGCGGAAAATCATGTCGTGCAACTCTTCTCGCTCTTTGCCGAGAACCACGTTTCGCCACGTCGGCGCAGTCGCGGTGTACATGTGGACGACCGCGTTCGGCAGTCCCTCGATCGACTGGTACGTCCGTTCGATCAAATCCGTACGCGCGGCGGTGAATACGACGATGGTGACGTCGTCGGGAACGAGATCGAACCGCACCAGGTCGCGAACGAAATCGAAATCGGTCTGGCTCGCAGAGGGGTAGCCGACCTCGATTTCCTTGTAGCCGATCGCCACCATCAGTTCGAACATTCGGCGCTTGCGTTCGGGGTCCATCGGTTCTGCGAGGGCTTGATTGCCGTCACGCAGATCGACGGGCACCCACAGGGGCGCCGCGGTGGTGCGATTGGACGGCCACGTTCGGTCGAAGGTCGGAATGTCGACGCGATCCCACGCGGCGCGATAGCGCTCGGACGGCATGGGTGACGGCTTCTGGTTGTTCCAGCGGTTGGCGCGGGTAGTACTCATCTTCGGTTTCTCCTGCGGTCGAGTCGAGAGACCGGCATGGCGAAACCCCGCGGAGGGGTGCCGGTCTGTCAGGCCCCGCCGCGGCAGTCGAGAAGGAGTGCTCCTGTAGCCATGCGGGCTACACTAGAACGAAATCACTTATCAGACAACCTGAGGAGTTCACGTGTCACCGATCGTCGAGCGTCGGCTGCTCACCGACCAGGCTGCGGAGTTGCTGCGAGCGCGGATCGTGAGCGGTGAATGGGAAGTCGGCGCCAAACTTCCAGGTGAAACCACTTTGGCTGCGCAGTTGGGTATCGGTCGGTCCACCATCAGGGAAGCGGTGCGGACCCTCGCGGGCCTCGGCATGCTCGAATCGAGACAGGGTGCCGGCGTCTTCCTACGGAGTACGACGCCTCCGGATCAGTGGCCGCGCGTGCTCGAAGCCGAGGCGATTCTTCATGTCGTCGAGGTGCGAAATGCGGTCGAGATCGAAGCGGCTCGGCTGGCGGCGCAGCGCCGCGATGCCGTTGACGTCGCGGCTCTGCGGCAGGCGTTGGACGGTAGAACTGCCGCCGCGCACTCTGGAGACGCAGCGTTTGTCGACGCCGATATCGCCGTCCACCGGGCAGTGGTGGATGCGGCCCACAATCCCGTGCTGTCGGAACTCTTCGAGACTTTTGTGCCGCGTCTGCGGGCCGCGTTGATCGAGTTGATCGCGGTTCTGGACCTGCATCCACACAGTCAGCCGGATGCGGACGAGCATCGAATGTTGGTGGACGCCATCGAAGCCGGCGACGCGGAGGCAGCGGTACGGATCAGCCGGGCACACCTCGACGACATGGCGGCAGCGTTGCGACGCTAGACGCCGGGTTGTTCGCGGCGTTCGAACTCGAGGTCCATCTCGAGGTCTTCGTGGTGGGTTGCACGGAACGTGATCAAGAAGACGATCCAACCGGCGACAGCGACCATGATGAAGCTGACCAACCGATATACAAGCCATGCCGCAATCGCCTGCGGTCCACTGGCACCGGCGATCGTCAGCGCGGTGATCAGTGCGGTGTCCACGTAGCCCAGCCCGCCGGGAAGCAGCGGAATGCTGCCGACTGCTTTGGCGGCGGTAAAGGCAATCAGGAGCCCCGCGAAGGAGGGTTCCGCGCCCACCGCCCAGCATGCGAAACCCAAACAAGCGACATCGGCGACACGATGGATGGCCGACCACCCGAATGCGATGACCGAGTCGGTGCGGCTGAGCTCGACCGAATCCAGTTGCTTGAGGATTTCGGACCAACGGTGCATACCGCGTCCGGTCGGGTTATTGCGAGAACGGTTGTACAGCGCCAGAACTCGGTGTCCGATGCGCTCGATGCTGCCGGGATTCTGGGCTATGTATCGCAACGCCAGAAACAGTGCTGCCATGCCCACGATCGAAATTGTGAGCGTCACCGGGCTGACCTTGGTGCCGAACGCCGCTGCGCCGGTAGCGCCGAGTAGTGCCAGCGTCGCGGCGGCGATGACACCGCACATCGCCAACTGCCAGGATGCGACAACCGGGGTAGCGCCCCACTTTCGAGTCTGTTTGTACGTGAATGCAGTGGAGAAGACCTGGCCGGCAGGCAACGTCAGCGCCATTGCCGTACTGGCATAGATGACCGAGAGGTTCTTGAGGTGACCGGCAACTACACCAGCGGCGTTGAGCAGACGTTGTTGAACGGACGCGTAACCGCTGAGTGAAATGAGTTGGGCCGCGACGCACGCGGCCACCCAACCCCAATGGATTTCGGTCAGGACCCGCCAGGCCTCACTTAGCCTGGGCCAGAGATATGCGCCTTCGGCTATCAGGAGGGCGATGAGCGCTATCCCGAGCACCCACTTCAGCCACCAGTAGCGCCCTCTGGCCCGACTGGTCTCGGCCACGGGCGAGCGTGGTCGTCTCAGTCGCCGTGGGGTGTTTCCAGGCTGAGCCATCGACTCACCCTAACCAATTTGATCCGGATCGACCTCTGGATACTTTTCGGGCCACGCCAGATGCGTCAGTCGTCGGCGTCCACGCAGTTGGACTTGCTCGCCGAGTTCCCACTCGGCCTGTTCCTCTTCGTCGGCGAAATACAGCGCGCTCGTCGACGCCAGCACCCGGCTGGGCCGAAGTTTCGCGAGCTCGGTGAGCCGTGATGCTTCGTTGACCGGATCGCCGATCACGGTGTACTCGAAACGTTCGGCAGCACCGATGTTGCCGGCGACCGCGAGCCCCGCGCTCACACCGATTCCGACGTCGAGGCCGGTGATGTCGTTGAGCTTGAACCGCAGCTCGCGAGCCGCAGCGAGGGCTGCCGTCGGAGCGTCGGGTCGATCGAGTGGTGCACCGAAGATGGCGAGCGCCGCATCACCCATGAACTTGTTGACAAAACCGTGGTGGCGATCGATGACGTCGACGACCACACGGAAGAACTCGTTGAGCAGCTCGACCACTTCGCCCGGCGGGCGCTCGGCCGCGGCACCGGTTGATCCGACCATGTCGACGAACAGAACTGCCACGAATCGAGTTTCGCCGCCCAGTTCGGTACCGAACTTCAGCGCGCGGCGGGCCACGTCCTCGCCGACGTGCTGGCCGAAGAGCTCACGCAGCAAGCGACGCTCGTCGGACTCTTTCATCATGCGGTTGAAGCCGACCTGCAGCCGGCCGATCTCACTGCCGTCGAACACCTCGACGCGTACGTCGGTGGCGCCGCGCTGCACTCGCTCGATGGCGCGTCGCAGTTGTCGGATCGGATCGGAGATCTGAGTAGCCGTCAGCATCGACAGTGCAAAGGCCTGCACGATCGCCATGATCGAGATGAGCAGGATCGCCCACGCGAGCGAGTCGGGGGAGAACTCGAGATTCGTCGTGAGCTGCGTCGAGCACAGCAAGATGATGCCGGCGACGGGCATCAGCGTGCCGAGACCCCAGGTCATCGCCAGCCGGGTTCCGACGCCCGGCGCCATGGTCCGATCGAATTCGCCCTCACTCAAGGCCTGGGCGGCGACCGGACGCAAAATGCGCTCACCGAGCATGTAGGTGAACCCGAAGGTCGTGGTCGCGGCCATACAGACCGTCACGATCACCGCGATCGCGAGTCCGGGCATCTCGGTGATGGTCAGGAACACGAAGATGATGCCGCCCAGAATCCACAGCACCAGGTGAACGATGGCCTGGCGAAGCGGCGCGTGAAGTGCCGCCATCTGCTCGGACCTCGTCGGCGGACCCCCGCGCAGCCGCCAACGGATGACCGATTTCAACATCATGGCCGCCGCGGTGAGGCTGACGGCACCGGCGAATGCCAGGTAAACGCCGAAGATCGCGAAGTTGCGGACACGGTCGGCAACTATCGCGTCGGACTCCTGGATCGGAACGCCGTACCGGACGAAGGCAAAGACCAGCACCGCGCCGATCAGATTGGCTGCGAGCATGGAGAGCATATAGAGGGGCCACCGGCTGCGGATGGTCACCGCTATTGCTCTGTATGAGGCCCGCACAGGGTTCAATTTAGCTGGCAGAGCTCGAAGTGTTGGTACGCGCGTCCGATTATTGGTCCGCTCACCTGTGTCGGCCGGTCCGGTTAGGCTCGCGAGGTGAACGCAAACAGGGGGCGTGCGGAGCGAGCTTCGAGGATGAACAAACCCATCTCCGCCGACGCTCGGGCGGTGCACCCGGGCGTGCGCATCGCGGCGGAATGGTCGTGGCGCCTCATCGTGATCTTTGCCGGGCTACTGGTTCTCGGATACGTGGTTCTGCGCCTCGAGACCGTGCTCATCCCGGTGGGGCTGGCTCTACTGGCATCGGCTCTGCTGATTCCGGTTGTCGATCGGCTACAGGTGTGGGGAGTTCCCCGCTCGGCAGCCGTGATCGTCGTTCTGCTTGCCTCGATCGGACTGGTCGCGGGAATCATGACGTTTGTCGTCGAGCAGTTCATCGACGGGTTGCCCCAGCTCACCGACCAGTTCACGGCCAGCGTCACGCAGATTCAGAACTGGCTCACCAGCGGACCGCTGCACTTCAGCGAGGACCAGATCCGCCAGGCTGGTGATTCGGTCGTCAAGTCGGTGCAATCCAATCGTGAGTCCCTGACCAGCGGCGCCTTGACCACGGCGACGGTCATCGGCGAGATTTTCACCGGGGCATTGCTGACGCTGTTCACTCTCATCTTCTTCCTCTACGGCGGCGACCAGATCTGGCAGTTCGTCACCCGGATCGTTCCCACCGACGCTCGTCGTCGCGTGCGGATCGCCGGTTCTGCAGGTTTCGGGTCGCTGATCGGTTACGTGCGCGCCACGGTCGCGGTTGCCGCCGCCGACGCGATCGGTATCGGTGCAGGCCTGGCGATTCTCGGCGTGCCGCTCGCCCTGCCGCTGGCGTCGTTGGTGTTCATCGGCGCGTTCATCCCGATCGTCGGTGCATTTCTGACCGGTTTTCTCGCGGTGCTTGTCGCTCTGGTCACGAAGGGTTTCCTGACGGCACTGATCGTCCTCGGCATCATCATCGGCGTCATGCAGCTCGAAGCGCACGTGATGCAACCGCTGTTGTTGGGTCGCGCTGTTCGCCTGCATCCGCTGGCAGTCGTTCTCGCCATTACAACGGGCATCGTCCTCGCCGGAATCGTCGGCGGGCTCTTGGCTGTTCCGATCGTCGCGGTCCTGAATACCGCCATTCGTTCCCTCCTCGCCGACGACCCGGACATCGCGTACGCCGAACTGCACGTCGAAGATCCGGAGACCCCACTGTTCCCCGCCGAACCCGACGAGCCGCGCGCCGAGCCTCGCATCGTGAACCCCACTCCTCCCGATGACTGAGCCCACCCGCCGTCGTCGGCTGCACTATCAGCCGACCGTTCGCGAGGCGTCGGGCGTTGACACCGACCCTGATGCCCCGCTGTGGCGGGCGGCGCAGGCATTTCGGCTCGTCACGCTGGTGTACGCGATCAGCTACCAGTTCGCTTCGGCCTCCGACTACACCAACTCCCGGCTCAGCTGGTTCTTCGTCGCTCTGATGGCCGTGTGGACCGGGGTGTCGGCACTGTTGCTCGGGACCTCCGGTGCGTTGTTCGGGAAGAAGCTGCCGCGGTACCAGGTGGTGATCGCCGATCAGGTTGTCGTCATCTTGCTGATGGCGTCGACGAGGCTGGTCTCCGACCACGAGTGGTATCAGAATCACCAGACGCTCCCCACCACGCTGTGGGCCACCAACGCGGTAATCTCCGCGGCAATTCTCGGCGGGCCGTGGCTCGGTATGGCGTCCGGAGTTGTCATCTCGGCGGCCAGCGCGATCATCCGCGACCAGGTCAACCTGGACCTCTGGCGCGATGCGACGGCTCCCGTGCTCGTATCGGTCGGCCTGGCGTTGGGCTTGGCCACCACCACCGCTCGGCGCTCGCATCGACAACTCGAGCAGGCCGTACGTCTGGCGGCGGCTACCGAAGAGCGCGAACGATTGGCACGCGAAGTGCACGACGGCGTTCTGCAGGTGCTGGCGATGGTGCGCCGGCGAGGAGCCGCACTCGGCGGCGAGGCAGCTGAGCTGGCCGCGCTGGCCGGCGAGCAGGAGGTCGCGTTGAGAATGCTGATTTCCGAGCAGGTTTCGGGTGCCGCGGCAGATGTCGGCGGACAGACAGTGGATCTGTGTCCGCTGCTGACCACGCAGGCCAGCACGTCGGTGTCGGTGTCGACGCCCGCGCACCCGGTCGTGATCGAGCGCGATCGAGCCATCGAACTGGCAGCCATCGTCGACAATGCCCTGTCCAATGTCGGGCTGCACGCCGGTCCTGCGGCGAAGGCGTACGTATTGCTCGAAGATCTGCCGGACGAGGTGATCGTCAGTGTCCGCGACGACGGCGTCGGAATCCCCGAAGGTCGCTTGGCGCAGGCCGAGGCCGAAGGCCGCATGGGAGTATCGAAGTCCATTCTCGGTCGAGTACAGGTGCTCGGCGGAACTGCAGTCCTGCAAACGGGGCCGGGGGAGGGCACCGAATGGGAGATCAACGTTCCGAAGGGGAAGAGTGAGCGTGGCTGACGAAAAGGGCGAGAATCCGGTGACGGTGATGGTCGTCGACGATCACCCGATGTGGCGCGACGGTGTCTCCCGGGACCTCGAAGCCGCGGGCTTCACCGTGAGCGCCACGGCGGAGGGTGTCGAGAGTGCGCGCCGCCGAGCCGCCGCCGTGCAACCGGCCGTGGTTCTGATGGACATGAACCTGCCGGACGGAAACGGTGCCGACGCCACCACCGCGGTGCTCGAGGTTTCGCCGAAGAGCAAGGTACTGGTGCTTTCGGCCTCCGCCGAGCGTGACGACGTCCTCGACGCGGTCAAAGCCGGAGCGTCGGGTTACCTGGTCAAGAGTGCTTCGGTGGCGGAACTTCTCGAGGCCGTGCGAGCGACTTTCGACGGACAAGCCGTCTTCACACCCGGCCTCGCCGGATTGGTGCTCGGCGAGTACCGCCGGATGTCGACGGCACCGGCCGACGATCGCGCACCCGAGCTGCCTCGGCTCACCGACCGTGAGACCGAAGTGCTCCGTCTTGTCGCCAAGGGGCTGAGCGCAAAACAGATCGCCACGAGGCTCTCGCTCAGCCACCGGACCGTCGAAAACCACGTCCAGGCGACGCTGCGGAAACTTCAGTTGGCCAATCGCGTCGAGCTCACGCGATACGCGATAGAACAAGGTCTCGAATAACGTTTATCCTGGAAATCATGGAGGCCAGGAATCTACGCGTATCCGATGCCGAACGAGAGCACGTCGGCGAGCTGCTGCAGAAAGCTGTCGGTCAAGGGATGCTCTCGCTCGGTGAGTTCACCGAGCGCATGGACACTGCCTTGGCTGCAAAGACGCGAGGTGAGCTCAACTCGGTTCTCGCCGACCTTCCGGGCATCACGCTGATCTCCGACTACGACCCACCCGCGTATCCCAATGCAGGTCAGCCGATGTACCAAGGCCAGCCGTATCCTGCGCCGACGTACCAACCCCAACCGCCGCCGGTTCACCCGAGCCCGCCTTACCGCGCTCCCGTCGGCGCTCCGGTTGTCGGTAACTACGGAACGGCAAATGCTGCCGTGATTCGTGGACGAATGGCGACGGTGACGCGGAACGGCGCATGGATCGTTCCTCCCGCTGTCGTGGTCGATACCAGAATGTCCAGTGTGACTATCGATTTCACGCGCGCTGTGATGCAGACGCAGGTCGTGAACATCTCGATCGACGACTACGCCAGTTCGATCTCACTGATCGTTCCTGAAGAGGCGACGGTGGACATGAACGGTGTCGAGGCAGTCGGGGGAAGCGCGTCGAACAAGGTTCGTTCCGGCCCGCAGATGGGTCCCCTGCACCTGGTGGTGCACGGCAAGGTGCGATTCGGCAGTGTCACCGCGAAGCATCCCTTCGGTACCACGATCCGAAAGATGTTCGGCTCCTGACCTTTCAGTGATACGCGCGGGTCAACATCTCGGCGACGCACACGGGTTTGTCACCGTGTTCTCGTTCGAATGTCTGGGTCACCGTGATCTGGACGCCGCCATTGATCGGTTCGACTTTGCTCAACGTCGCACGCATGCGAACGCGAGAGCCAACCGGAAGCGGAGCAGGCAACCTGACCTTGTCGAATCCGCAGTTGAGAGCAAACGCAAAACCCTCGAGCGAGAACATCGCATACGAGAACATGGGGCCGAGTGAGAGCGTGTAGTTGCCGTGCGCGATCGTTCCACCGAACGGTGACTCCTTCGCGCGATCCACATCGACGTGAATCCACTGATCGTCGCCGGTGACCCGGGCGAACTCGTCGATGGACTCCTGCGTGACATCGTGCCAGTCGCTGACGCCCAACTCTTGGTTCAGGTTGGCGCTGAGGTCTTCTGCTCCGGTGAGTACAAGCATGAATCTTCCTTTGATCGGTAGGTGCTGGCAGTCGGTCAGTGACTTTCGATGCCGAATCCCACACCGTGCGTCTGTGCGATCTCGGCGGTGGCAACGAGATCGAATTCGATCCCGAAATCTGCTTCTACCCGCGCTGCAACCGATTCCGCGGCGGAACCTGCTTCGGCCAGTAGTTTCGGCATCAGTTCGAACAGGTCTTCCATCCCTCCGGGCGTGATGATTTCGAGAATCCGTGCTGGAGCGTCGTCGGGATTCCACACGGCGTGCCACTGGCCACGCGGTTTGAAGATCATGGCGCCAGTCTCCGCGTAGACGACCTCGTCTCCGACCATCGCTGCGACGCGGCCACTTTGAACCACCGTGTACTCGTCTTCGCGGCTGTGGCGATGGACCGGTGAGGTCATCGAATGCGGAGCGATGCGGTGTTGTACAAGAGAGAATCCTCCCTCGGTTTGTTTGCTTCGAACCATCATCCGGACGCCGGTGGCCGCGAGAGTCCCGGCAAGATCTACGTCCGGTCCGAGGACGGTCGTCGTGGTGTGGTTTGCGGAATTCGGTGACATCGATTTGGTCCTTTGCCGTCGTGAGCGTCGTTGGCTGCGCTCCGGTTTCAATTCTCGAATCATGTACCAATCGGTCTAGTGATGCAAGGTTTTGGCGATTTATGCACTTCAAGTGTTGTTGATATGTGTACTGATCGGTATGTTGAACTTATGTCTACGAGGGATTTGTTGGTCGATGCCGCTGCTGACTTGTTGCAGCGGAAGGGGTACGCGGGAACGGGTGTGTCGGAAGTGCTCTCGGCGAGCGCGACCACCAAGGGGTCCTTGTACTTTCACTTTCCCGGTGGCAAGGAAGAACTCGCAGGCGAGGCTCTGAGGCGACGCGGTGAGGCAATGGCCGATTTCATCCGGCATCTCCTGGAGAGCTCACCCGATGCCGCCACCGCGATCTCCGCATTTGCTGCCGCACTGGCTGCACGTTTGTCGGATTCGGACTACGAACGTGGATGCGCCCTGGCTACGGCAACACTGGATGCCGCAACCGAATCCGAGGTCATCCGTGGTGCTTGTGCGGACGGGTACAACTCGTGGCTGGGGCTGCTGGCTCAGCGCCTCGAAGCCGACGGTTGGTCCCGCGAAGACGCAGAGTCCGAGGCAATTCTCGCTTTGTCCGCACTCGAGGGCGCGCTTGTCCTCGCTCGGGCGCGTCAGGATCCCGCTCCGCTTCACACTTCGGGTCGGTTGCTCTCCGAACGATTGCGGAATGCAGCGCCTCGGCGATAGTTCCCTGTCGGTCGATGATGCAGTCGGTCGATGATGCAGTCGGTCGATGGTGCAGTCGGTCGATGGTGCCGTCAGTCGAAGGTGTCCTCAGTTGAATACGAGAACTCCCCAGGCTGATCGAGTAGTACTACTCATCTGATCGGCTCGGCCACGCAGCAAGCTCGTAGCCATGACCACACCGAGCTCTCCCGCCGTCGATCCGCGACTGGTGACCGCCCTCTCGGCCGAGTGCGACAGCATCGGCCGGCAGTTGCGTCACATGGGCCAGAACCTGTCGATCCTGCAGACTCAGCTGGCCTCGGCTACTGTTCCCCCGCCCATGCCGGTAGTTCCGGCACCCGCAGCTCCGGCGCCACAGATGCCGCCAATGCGTCCTCAGCAGAACGTGCCCACCTGGCAGCCGCCGACGTATCCGGTTGCCGCACCTCGCCAGCCCTGGTGGCAACGCGACGGTGTCATCAGTCGACTCCTGGCCGCGGCCGGTGTTGCCGTCACACTGATCGGCGTCGTGATGCTGCTGGTACTTGCAGCGCAGGCCGGATTCTTCGGACCGCCGCTGCGGGTGCTCGGTGGCGCACTCCTTTCCGGCGCCTTGGTGTTTGCCGGGGTGCGGGTCCACGGACGACCAGGCGGCAAAGTGGGAGCGATTGCTCTGGCCGCCACCGGTTTTGCGGGAATGTACCTCGACGTCGTCGCGGCCTCGGTTCTCTACGGCTGGGTGACGACGCCGCTCGCGGTGGTGATTGCCTTCGGGATTGCCGCGGCCGGGGTTGCTTTGGCGGTGAAATGGGATTCCGAATCACTGGCACTCATGATCGTTCTGGGCGCAGCGGTGCTGGCTCCCGTGTTGACGTCGGGAATATCGTTGACCCTCATCGGTTTCCTCTTCGCGATCCAGTCGGCGACATTCTCCGCCCAGCTCGGTCGTGACTGGAAGTACCTGGGTATGGCGCGCACCGTACCCGTGGTTCTCGCGCTGCTCGTAGCGGTAGCGTCGAATGCAATCTTCAGCGAATCCGGTAACAGTGCAGTGCAATTGGTGATCAGTGCCGGCGTGGTTGCAATAGTGGGCGCGGGCTGCGCGATGGCTATGCAGTGGACGGGTTCGCCCTCGCGCGGCGGAGTTGCAGGGGCGTGGTCCACCGCTACCTTTGTTGTCTCGTCCCTTCCGCTGATGAGCGTCGGGGCCGTGCTCGGGCGCACCGAATCCGCAGTGCTGTACGGAATTGCAGCGCTACTACTACTTTCCGCTGCAGCGGCAGCCAAGCCTTTGCCGACGCAACTGCGATTCGGACTGGGCGCAACCGGCGCTCTTGCATTGTTGCTGTGCTGCTTGTCCGGGGCGACGGAATCTCTGGTCGTACCGCTGGTCCTCACCGTCGGCATGATCTTCCTCGGAGTCTCGCTGTATGCGGGTTCGCGCTTCGTCTTCGCCCTCGGAACCGCCTTTGCGGCAATCGGATCGATCGGATACCTCACGACGGTTCCGCCGGAAGCGTTGACGACTGCCCGTGCCGCATCCATGCAACTCGGTGCGATCACGGCACTCTCGAGCCTGACGGCGATAGGTGCACTGGTGATGCTGGTGTGGGCGATTCACCGACTGAAGTTGATCGCCGATTCGAATGCAGCGGTTCTATGGGCGGCCGCAGGGTTTGGTGTCCTCTACGCGGTGACGTGTGCGCTCGTCTCATCCGGCGTCGAAATCTTCGACAGTGCAACCGGATTTGTTGCCGGGCACAGCGTTGCAACCATCGTCTGGATGCTTGCCGCCACGTCAGCGCTGGTGCTCGGCCTGAACAACCGTCAGCATGCTCGCGTTTTGCTCGGAGCTGGTCTTGCTCTCACCAGCGCGGCAGTGGCCAAGCTGTTCCTCTTCGACCTGGCCACGCTCAGTGGGCTGGTGCGCAGCGCTGCCTTCCTGGTGGTCGGCTTGCTGCTCCTGCTGGTCGGGACTCGTTATGCACGAGCCTTCGCCAAGCAGGAGCAGGTCAGCTCCGCTTCTGGATCATGAGTCAGCTTCGCTTCTGGCGAGCGATGAGCTCGCTGACACTGATGGCGCCTGCGTCGTCAGGTCGGTGCCTGCCGGTGGCGTTGTCGTCGCCGTCAGAGGCATCCGAGACTCGGGGCTCGGTGGGACGACGCTCCGGAGCGATCGGTGGAGGCGGCGACTGGGGGGTCGCCTCCACCGAGGTCGGGGCCGAGCCGTTTGTTGCAGCGCCATTTGTTGCAGAACCGTTGGTAGCACCGTTTGCAGAGCCATTCCGGCTCGAGCCGTTGGTACCTGAACCGCTGCTTGCCGAACCGTTAGTACGCGAAGGCGTCCGGACCACCGGCAGCGGCCGTGAGGCCGGGGGAGTCTGTTCCCGAGCCCGCAGGTCCGACAACCAACTCTCGATGGGACGCTCGGCCGGCGCAGCGGGCGTCGGGTTTCTCCGCTTGTCGGTGGTGTTCGGTTGCGGTCGGTACGAAGGATTGGGGACCGGTGCCTCGATCAAGTTCTGGGGCGCGCTGGCTGCACTCCCGATATCGAGACGACGTCGCGGTGCCGGCTTCTCCGCGGCAGGTGCATCCGTGTTCGGTGCCTTGATCGTCATTTCGCTGAGCGGAATGGGCTCGGTGAGAGGATCGGGAACACGAGGTCCGCTTTCCGGCTGTGCAGCCGGGGCAGGCGGCGGCATGACCCGCGAGGCCGCTTCGATCTTGCGCGGCTGACCCGGTCCGGCGATCGCACCGACGGGCGCGATCTGCGGGACGTTTGCGAGCACAAGTTCGTTGTCGAGGATCGGCTCACCCAGCCCGATCTTCTGCTGGATCCGCTTCATCCAGGCCGGGGCCCACCAGCAGTCGTCGCCGAGCAGTTTCATGGTCGCGGGGACCAGGAACATTCGGATCAGCGTGGCGTCGATGATCAGCGCGGAGATCATGCCGTACGAGATGTACTTCATCATCACCAGATCGGACAGGCCGAATGCACCGGTGACCACGATCAGAATCAGTGCGGCAGCGGTGATGATCCGGCCGGTATGTGCCGTGCCGATTCGGATGGATTCGGTAGTACTCGCGCCCTGCGCTCGCGCTTCGACCATGCGGGAGAGCAGGAACACTTCGTAGTCGGTCGACAGGCCGTAGACGATCGCGATGATCAACACCAGGACGGGAGACATGATCGGTCCCGGCGTGAAGTTCAAGAGACCGGAACCGTGCCCGTCGATGAAGATCCAGGTCAAGATTCCGAGCGTCGAACCCAGGCCGAGCGCGCTCATCAACGCAGCCTTGATGGGCAGGACGAGCGAACCGAACGTCAAGAACATCAGCAGCGTCGTCAGCAGGATGACGGATACGACCATCAGCGGCAGACGGTCGAGCAACGCGTCGACGCTGTCCTGCTCGATGGCCGGAGTACCGCCGACGAGCACAGTTGTGCCCTCGGGCCAATCCGCGGATCGAAGATAGTCGATGGTGGGCCGTGCCTCGTTGCGCTCGGTCAGACCGGCTTTGAGGACGTTGACCCCGTCCTTGGTCGCAACCTCCGGGGTGAACTTCTCGACCAGACCCGGCGCAGCGTTTGCGGTCTTGGAAATCTGACCGAGAGTGGTGTTGTCCGCTCCCTCGATGACGAGTCGAACGGGCTCGGTGCGATTACCTGGGAAGAGTTCGTCGAACTGCGCCTGCGCGACACGCGTGGGGCTGTCCGGGGGCAGGTACGTCTCGTTGATACCGCCGAACTTGATGCCCGTCAGCGGAATGATCATCAGCAGTAGAGCCGCGACGATCGGGACCGCGACCTTGAGCGGATGCTGCATGACCCAGCGGGTGAGCTTGCCCCAGAAACCGTTCTCGATTTCCTCGTTGGTCTTGGTCTGGCGCAGCTTCTTGAAGGTCAGCGCGTCGATCCGCTTGCCGAGAATGCCGAGAATAGCGGGAAGAATCGTGATGGACGAGATCGCGGCAAGCATCACGGCAGCAATGGCGCCGTAAGCCACCGATTTGAGGAAGCCCTGCGGGAACAACAGCAGACCGCCGAGGCTGACGGCAACCATGGTCGCCGAGAACATGACCGTTCTACCCGCCGTCATGACCGTTCGGCGTACTGCGGTCGGGGTGTCGTACCCCTCGGCTATCTCTTCTCGGAAACGGCTGACGATGAACAGTCCGTAGTCGATCGCGAGACCCAGGCCGACCAGAGAGACCACGGGCGCAACAAACGCGTTGACCTCGGTGAAGTTGGTGATCAGTCGAATGATGCCGTTGGCGCCGATGACGGTCAGACCGCCGACGATCAACGGGAGGGCTGCAGCGACGACGCCACCGAAGACGAAGAACAGCAGGACACCGACGGCGGGAATTGCGAGCATTTCCATGCGCTTGATGTCGTTGGCCATCGTGTCGTTGAGCGAATTCGCGACAGGTTGCAGGCCGGCGAGTTGCACGTCGACGCCGTCGATGTAGAACTGCGACTCGACGTCGCGGAAGTTGTTGGACACCGCGGTGTCGTTGTCGCCGGCGATCGCGATGCTGGTGACCGCGTGTTGCTTGGTCTTGTCCGCCAGGGCCGCCACCGAGAGACCGTTGTCGACCTTGAAGTACGAGCCGTTGATCTTCATGATCTGGTCGGGGTTGTCGGCGACGAGCCGCTGCAGATTGTCGATGACCTTCGCTTGGAACTCGGGGTCGTCGACGGTCTTGCCCTCCGGCGCCGTGTACAGCGCCAGAACGTCACCCGTCGTGCTGCGTCCGAACGTGCCGTCAGCGAGTTTTGCAGCCTCTACCGATTCCGACCCCGGATCGTCCCAGCCGCTCTGGCTGAGATGATCCTGCAGGCTCAGGCCGTACGCAGCGAGCCCGAGGAGCCCCGCCACCATGACAGCGATGACGGTGAAGCGGGCTCGATAGACGATGCTTCCCCAGCTGGCGAACACTGATCAACTCCTACTCGGCAACACTTTTTCGCCCGATGAGCAGGGCAGAAAGCGGTCGGAACGGCTGCAACCAGGCGCCCTCGTCGGGCAGGGTGTCCAGGCTTACCCGTGGCAGAGGCTCACGGAAGACACCTGGGATGTCCTCGAGATCGACGAAGTCCAAGATATCGGACGACACAGCCCAGCTGGCGTGTTCACGGAACCCGAGAACCTGGACCGGGATACCGGTTGCTGCGATGTCCTCGAGAGGTTCGCGGAACGCTTGGCCGTCGGCGGACGCGACCATGATTCCGGCGAGGCCCTCGCCGTACCGGAGCGCGATGTGCTCGAGCATGTCCGAATCGACATCGCTGTCTTCATCGACCTTCGGCTTGGCGAACACCGCGAAACCCACGTTACGCAAGGCTTCGACCCAAGGACGAACGACGTCGGCGCTGCCGGAAGCGATGTTGGTGAAGACGGTCGCTTCAGGCTCGAGCGTGCCGCTGTTCTGTGCGGACAGTTCGGCGGTGCGAGAGAGCAGCCAACGACCCAAAGCGTCGAATCGTGGCCGGTAGGCGGCGGTAGGCCGGCCACCGAGGATGGCGCCGAGGCCCATGTCGAGGTTGGGGGCGTCCCAGACCAGAAGCACCCGCTTGGGGTGGCGGGAGTCACGACCGAAGTCGAGAGGAGATTCCGACGACGTCACGTCGTCGGATAGCTGTTCGCTGACGCTCATGCTCTGATCTTCCCCCATATAAGCTCGGTGATTGCACTACCGACCTTATGGGCTTTGTCCTCGAACTTGGTGACCGGACGCTCGTGGGTCATCGGAGACTCCCAGTCGAGTGCGGTCAGCAGTGGCTCGGCATTGCCGGCTTCTTCGATCCATTCGGCGTACTCGGCGTGATCGGTTGCCACGTGCAGGACTCCGCCGGGCTTGAGGCGGTTGGCGATCAGCGCGAACGTCGGCCCCTGCAGGAGGCGACGCTTGTGATGGCGAGCCTTGGGCCACGGGTCCGGGAAGAACACCCGGACGCCCGTCAGGGACTCGGGGGCGACCATGTTCTCGAGTACGTCCATCGCGTCACCGCGTAGTACGCGGACGTTGGGAATCTCTTCACGCTCGACCTGCTGGAGAAGTTGCGCGAGCCCCGGGCGGTACACCTCGATCGCGATCAGGTTCACGTGCGGTTCCGCCTTGGCCATAGCGGCCGTCGCGGTGCCGGTACCCGAACCGATCTCGATGATCAGGGGTGCCTCGCGTCCGAACCAGGCGTTCGCGTCGAGCGGTGTGTCCGAGACGTCGGCGCCGATGAGCGGCCACTGACGGTCCCAAGCCTGCTGCTGCGCGTCGGTCAGCGCACCCCGGCGAGAGCGAAAGCTGGTCACTCTCGGATGGAGACGGGACCCCTTGGCGTGGTCCGTCTGCCCCGTGTCAGGGGTCTGCGGTGCATGCTGATCGGCTTCGTTCACGAACCCATTGTCACGCATGACCCCCGTTTAGCGCAGACGGGTCTGAAGTTTGAGTTGAGACTTTCTGCGGAAAGTCCTGAAACAGCCGACTTCGGACAGTCAGCGAAAGAGTGGTGTCACCTGCCGTCCTTGCCGAGAACCTGACAGAATCTCACCGACACGATGGGGACGTGGGGTGGGGATGAACACAGGATTTGCATGCAGTAATTGGTCACGAATGTTGCCCGCAGAATCGATCGACGACGCCTGCGCGGAGCCGATCGACCACTTGCGCGCTCTGGCATATCGGCTGACGTCGATCGATTCGGGAGCCGCAGAGGCGGTTCACTCGGTGCTCGGATCGCTGAGCGCGCCGCTCGAATTGGTGGTCGCCGGGCGAGCCGGGGTGGGGCGGTCGTCGTTGGCGCGGATCCTGGGGCGCGACGACCGGTTCTCGCGCAGAGTCGTCGGCGCACCGGTTGTGGTGACCGAGTCGCGCGCGTTCGACGTCCCTGGAACGTCGAACCCCGATCTGGGTCGTCGTTGCGTTGTCTACGTGGTGGTCGACGCGGTCCGCGACGTCGACCGCCGAGCCATTGCCCGAGTTTCCGATCGTGTGGTCGTCGCTGCGAACAAGGCTGACTTGTTCGGTCCGCGCTGGGACGAGGCGCTGGGACGGGCCGCGGAAATCTCCGAGAACGTCGGCGTGCCCACGGTTCCGGTGGAGACACTGACCGGGCGCGGCGTCGAAGAATTGTTCGAGGCTCTCGGACCTGTTCTGGAGGCGCAGTGGTGGGGCCGGGTCGAGCAGATCGGCCCGGCGCTGAGGCGGTCTGCCTCGCGCAGCGCTGCGGGCAGGGACGAGATCGAGTTGTATCTGAGTTCGGACTCCGCGGTGCTGTTCGGCGCCGCGGCGGCGATGATGAGCCCCGAAATTCGAGCCCTGCGTCAAGGCGAGCCTCCCGATCCTCGTACCGCCGACGACGCGGGCACATGCAGCCGGTGGTGGGGCGAGCTCGTGGACGAGTCGGAACAGGCTCCGCAACAAAGGGTCTCACTGATTCGCCGCGGGTATGTGCGTCGGTGGGCGCAGCTCGGGGGCGATCGCTCCGCTCCGGCGGTGACCGATGGATAGCGTTTCGTTACTTCCGGATTCGGTGCTGCGCGTGGTGCAGCGATGGAATCCGGCATCCGATCCGGGTCGCCAGGTTGCCGCCGAAACATCCAGTGGCACTAGAATTTACGTTGTCGGCCCACCGAGGTGTGGACGGGAAGACGTCGCCCGGATGTTCAATGCTTCTGATGACTGTTCGACAGTGACACGCGAGGTGGACGCCGACGTCGTACTTCTGGTCGTCGACGCCGCCAGTGTGATCGGACGCGAGGATCTTCTTCTTCTCGACGACGCTGCAGAGAGCGGAATCCCGGTGGTGGTCGCGCTGACCCGCGTCGACGTCTACCGAGACTGGCAGGCGGTGCGCCGGCGTGATGCCGAGATTCTTGCTTCGCACTGCACCGCTTTTGCTCAGGCCTCGGTGGTCCCGATTGCGCCTGGTCAAGAGCAGTCGCTCGTTGCGGTCGTGAGCCGGGCGGCACGGGAGAGGGAAGCAGGCGGTTCGGATTCCGGTGTCATCGCGCAGACGCGCCGGATGATCGAGATAGAGATCCGGAATCTGCGTGACAGCGTTTCTGGTGCCGAACTGCGGGCCGAGCGATCACAGTTGCTCGCAGACCGCGACGGCCGGCGAGGCGAACGCCTGGTGCAGGTGCGAAGCCGACTGCAACGAGCGCGCGGGGATCTGTCACAACAAATCGCCGAGGCAACCCGGGCGACGGTCGCCGGGGCACGTGCCTGGGTCGATGCGGCCTCGCGAGCCGAATTGGGCAGCGTGCCGACGCGACTGCAGCACGAAGTCGACCATCACACCCGGGTGTTCGATGCCGCGACGGCGGCAGCGGTGGAAGTGGCGGGCACGACCGGATACATGCCTTCCCCACGGATTCCGGAGGGCCCGCCGGGCCGCCAGCGCGGAAACGAGGACCGGGTGACAATTCTTGTCGGCGCGTCCGCGGGTCTCGGCCTCGGCCGTATCGCGGTGACTCCGCTGGAAATGATTCCGGCCTTGGAGTTCGCAAGTATCCCCGTGACGTTGGTTCTGGGTGGCGCCGCGGCCTGGTGGTTGGCGCGAACTCGCGGGCTGACGGCGGATCGTGCCTACTCCAGGTCGTGGATCGTCGAATCGATGTCGACGGTTCGCGCACAGTGGGAGCAGCGAGTCCAGAGTGTTCTGCTCGAGGCCGAGGCGGATCTGGGAGCGGCGATCATGGCGGAGAGCCGCGAGCAGGTGGCGTCGGCGCAGGCCCGAATCGTGGAGATCGACGGTGAACTTCGTGAGCTTGCCGCGGCCAGATCAGGGCAACTGGCGTCGTGCGAGCGCGACCTCGCCGTTTTGAACGCCGCCTACTGACATTCCGCGAGTGCAGAGTTCTCCACAGCGCCGCAATTTCGGCCACGACTGATCGTCGGGGTCTGGTAATACTGAGCGGACGGTTTCGGTAGGGGTTGCCGAAGCAGTAGGTCAACATCCAGTAGGGGGAGTAATGGACGCATTTCTGATCACGGCCGGACACATCGACGGGCACGAAGCCGAAGCGCTCGATCCTGGGCGTATCGAGCCCGAGACCTTCGGGCCCTCGTCGGGACCGGTCGATGCCGGCGACCTGAACTTCGACGCCTTCGACTTGGACGGTGACGGAACGGTCGACAGCCGTGTCGTCCACTCCGACGACGACGTCGTGATCGTGTCCGATTTCGATCGCGACGGTAGCGCCGATCGCCTCACGATGATCGAGTCGGACGGCGACTACTCGGCCTGGGAATGCAGTCGAGACGACGAAGGCGCCCTCGTGTGGCAGAAAATCGATGCCGGAGCGCTCTGAAAAGGTTCCGTTTATGTGCTCTGAGCGCCGGGTAGGCACCTGAACACACCAACTGAATCGTTTCTGTGACATTTCTGACCGCACCCGATTACCTGCAGGTGAACAGCCAGCGTTAACCTCAATACATAGGACACCCGGCGTCCGTGAAATCCACGTGAGTGGATGACGCGGCTGGACCCCGTCGAGAGGGGGACACCGGGATCGACTGGTATCGGGGCGCTGCAGTTTGCATCCGGTGTCACGAGAACCCGGTTCCGGCTCACCCCAGGAGAGTTTGATGACCTCAGCGACCATTCCCGGTCTCAATGGAACTGACGGCACGCCCCCCACGCAGCACAAGGAACTGCTTGCATGGGTGCAAGAGGTTGCCGAACTCACCCAGCCTGATCGCGTCGTCTTCGCAGACGGCTCGGACGAAGAATGGGACCGACTGACAACGAAGTTGGTCGAGGCAGGAACCTTCACCCGCCTCAACGACGAGAAGAAGCCGAACTCTTTCCTCGGCAACTCCGATCCGTCCGATGTCGCGCGAGTCGAATCGCGTACGTACATCTGCTCGAAGGAAGAAATCGACGCAGGTCCCACCAACAACTGGATGGACCCGGCGGAGATGCGCACCCTCATGGGTGACCTGTACCGCGGTTGCATGCGTGGACGCACCATGTACGTCGTGCCGTTCTGCATGGGCCCCCTCGACGCCGAGGATCCGAAGCTGGGCGTCGAGCTCACCGATTCCGAGTACGTCGTCGTCTCCATGCGCGTCATGACCCGCATGGGCAGCAAGGTTCTCGACAAGCTCGGCACCGACGGATTCTTCGTCAAGGCGCTTCACTCGCTGGGCGCTCCGCTGGCCGATGGCCAGGAAGATGTCGCGTGGCCGTGCAACGACACCAAGTACATCACTCACTTCCCCGAGGATCGTGAGATCTGGAGCTTCGGTTCCGGCTACGGCGGAAACGCTCTCCTGGGCAAGAAGTGCTACTCGCTGCGTATCGCTTCGGCAATGGCGCACGACGAGGGCTGGCTGGCCGAGCACATGCTCATCCTCAAGCTCATCTCGCCCGAGGACAAGGCCTACTACATCGCGGCGGCATTCCCCTCCGCTTGTGGCAAGACCAACCTCGCGATGATCCAGCCGACCATCCCCGGATGGCGCGCCGAGACCCTCGGTGACGACATCGCCTGGATGCGTTTCGGTGAGGACGGACAGCTCTACGCCGTCAACCCGGAATTCGGTTTCTTCGGCGTGGCTCCCGGCACCAACTGGTCGTCGAACCCCAACGCCATGCGCACCATCGACCAGGGCAACACGGTCTTCACCAACGTCGCTCTGACCGACGACGGTGACGTCTGGTGGGAAGGCCTCGAAGGCGACCCGCAGCACCTGATCGACTGGAAGGGCAACGAGTGGACGCCCGAGTCGGGCACCCATGCGGCTCATCCCAACTCGCGTTACTGCACCCCGATGTCGCAGTGCCCGATCATGGCTCCCGAGTGGGACGACCCGAAGGGCGTGCCGATCTCGGCAATCCTGTTCGGTGGACGCCGCAAGACGACGGTTCCGCTGGTCACCGAAGCTCGCGACTGGCAGCACGGCGTCTTCATGGGTGCAACGGTCGGCTCCGAGCAGACCGCAGCAGCCGAAGGCCAGGTCGGTACGGTTCGCCGCGATCCGATGGCAATGCTGCCGTTCCTCGGCTACAACGTCGGTGACTACTTCCAGCACTGGATCGACCTCGGCAAGTCCGCGGACGCGTCCAAGCTCCCCAAGGTCTTCTACGTCAACTGGTTCCGCCGTGGCGACGACGGACGCTTCCTGTGGCCAGGCTTCGGCGAGAACTCTCGCGTCCTGAAGTGGATCGTCGAGCGCATCGAGCACAAGGCTGCCGGCATCGACACCCCGATCGGCGTCGTTCCCACCGGATCGGCACTCGACATCGACGGCCTGGACGTGTCGGACGCCGACATCACCGAGGCCCTCGCGGTCAACATCGACGAGTGGAAGGCCGAGATCCCGCTCATCGAAGAGTGGTTCGACTTCGTCGGCGAGAAGCTGCCGACCGGCATTCGTGACGAGTTCGAAGCCCTGAAGCAGCGGTTGGCCTGATAAACCGCCCCCGTATGTAGTGGCCTGATGCCGCATTGGTTCAATTTGATGAACCGATGCGGCATCGGTCGTCTGTATGCCCTTGCCTGTAGCCGTTAAGCAGTTCAGCCGTAAAGCAGTTCAGCCGTAAAGCAGTGATCAGCGAATCGAGCGGGTCGACACACTCGATCCTCAGGAGGACCAGATATGAGCGGGATCTACAACAACGTGACCGAATTGGTCGGGCGCACCCCGATCGTGCGGCTCAACCGTCTGACCGAGGGCCTGGACGCACAGGTCGCCGTCAAGCTCGAGTTCTACAACCCGGCCAACAGCGTCAAGGACCGGATCGGCGTGGCAATCATCGACGCCGCCGAGAAGTCCGGTGCACTCAAGCCCGGTGGCACCATCGTCGAGGGCACCAGTGGTAACACCGGTATCGCACTCGCCATGGTCGGTGCTGCTCGCGGCTACAAGGTCATCCTGACCATGCCGGAGACCATGTCCACCGAGCGTCGCGTGATGCTGCGTGCTTACGGCGCCGAGATCGTCCTTACCCCGGGCTCCGAGGGCATGGCCGGTGCAGTCGCCAAGGCCAAGGAAATCGTCGAGCAGACCGAGAACGCTGTCTCGGCCAGCCAGTTCGCGAACCCGGCCAACCCGGCCATCCACGAGGCGACGACGGGCGAAGAGGTCTGGGCCGACACCGACGGCGCCGTCGACATCTTCGTGTCCGGCATCGGCACCGGCGGCACCATCACCGGCGTCGGACGCACCCTTCGCAAGTACAAGCCCGAGGTCAAGATCGTGGGCGTCGAGCCCATCGACTCGCCGATCCTCAACGGTGGCCAGCCCGGTCCCCACAAGATCCAGGGAATCGGCGCGAACTTCGTGCCCGACGTCCTCGATCGCGAGATCTACGACGAGATCATCGACGTCTCGTTCCCCGATTCCATCGAGGTCGCTCGCGCACTCGGAACCCAGGAAGGCATCCTGGGCGGCATCTCGTCCGGTGCCATCGTCTGGGCCGCACTCGAGTTGGCGAAGCGTCCGGAAAACGCCGGCAAGCTGATCGTGGCTGTCGTGTGTGACTTCGGCGAGCGTTACATCTCCACCCCGCTGTTCGAACACATCCGGGACTGAGACTTGTGAGTATCCTCGGGACAATTCGCGAGGACCTGCAGGCTGCGCGCGGTCAGGATCCTGCCGCGCGCAGCAATGTGGAGAACGCGCTCGTTTATTCAGGGCTGCATGCCATTTGGGCGCATCGGGTTGCGCATCGCATGTGGGTCGTCCCTGCGCTACGCGGCCCGGCGCGAGTGCTCTCGCAGCTGACACGCTTCGTTACCGGCATCGAGATTCACCCCGGTGCCACCATCGGTCGACGGTTCTTCATCGACCACGGCATGGGCGTCGTGATCGGGGAGACGGCCGAGGTCGGTAACGACGTGATGCTCTATCACGGCGTCACCCTGGGTGGTCGCTCGCTCGAGCAGGTCAAGCGTCACCCGACGCTGGGAGACCGGGTCACCGTCGGCGCTGGTGCCAAGATCCTCGGACCTGTCGTCATCGGTGAAGGTAGCGCTATCGGCGCCAATGCCGTTGTCACCAGAGATGTTCCGGCCGAATCCATCGCGACGGGTATCCCGGCGGTGGCGCGGCCACGGACCACCAAGGAAAAGCTGGTGGACCCGAACAGTTACATCGATCCTGCGATGTACATCTGAAGCATTCCTTCTTCGATGGCCACCCTCGTGTAGACGGCGGGTGGCCATCGGCGTCTGTTCAGGCTCGCGTCAGGTGCCACCCGCGACGTCCCAGTACGACGGCCGTCGCTGCGCCCAGTGCCGCCCCGATCAGGGGATAGCAGGCCAGGACGAGCCAGCGCGGTCCGTCTAAGGGTTCGTAGGCGGTGGCTATCGTCGATTCGGTGTCCCGAGCCATCTGCATGTCCCGAAATGGTACGTAGGAACCCTGATAGACGATGGTCTTGTCTTGACTGGTCATCACGTCGATCAGACTGCCCACCACAGGAATTCCCCCGACGACAAATCCCAGAACCGCCAGAATTACGATCAGTGCGCGCATCGAACGAGCCTATCGCCCGGCCGGAAGTTCAGACTGCGATCGACGGTTCTTCGGGCGTCGAGAGGGTCAGGATCGCTCGCACGACGCGTGGACTCTGCTCGAGTGAGCGTTCGAGTTCGCGCAACGTGTGGGCCACTCGGGATTCCGCGTAGTCGCCGACCAGGTCGACGCTGGCCACCAGGTACACCTGCCGCGGACCGAGGTATTCCATGCGCAGGAACGTGATTCGGTTGATCTCGGGCAGTTGGGTGAGAGCTTCGACGGCTGCTGCCCGCAGCGTCGGTGAGGCCTCTTCGCCGACCAGGAATCGGCGGTTGCGATCGATCAGGATGATCGCGATGACTCCGAGAAGTATGCCGACGAAGATGGAGCCGAGGGCGTCGGGGATCGGTGAACCGGTGATCTGGTGCAGTAGGACGCCGACGAATGCGATGACCAAACCGATCAGTGCCGCAGCATCTTCGGCGAACACGGCCCGGGTCGTCGGGTCGGATGTGTTGAGCGCCTGGGCCATGACGTCGCGGTTCACGGCGGATGCTTCGGTTCGGAGTTGCTTGTACGCCTGCCGGAACGAGATGCCTTCGAGGATGAACGAGACGCCGAGGACTGCGTAGGCGACACCGAAGTCGGTGGCCGGTTCGGAATGGAACAGTTCCTGGATGCCGTGGGTGATCGACACACCTGCGCCGAGCGCGAAGAGTCCGAGGGCGGCGAACATCGACCAGATGTAGGCTTCCCGGCCGTACCCGAGTGGCTGGTCTCGGTCGGGAACCCTTTTCGAGCGGCGGTTCGCGATCAGCAACAGCACTTCGTTGCCGGTATCGGCCCAGGAGTGGGTGGCCTCGGCGACCATCGATGCAGATCCGGTGACGATGGCGGCCGCCGTCTTGGCCCCGGCGATCAGCGCGTTAGCCGCAAACGCCAGTACGACTGTCGTGGTGCTCTCGTCGCCGTTTCCCGTCGGCTCGGCCTTGGGTTCGATGCTCACGAACTTCAGGCTAGGCGGGTGGCGACGGTTTCGTGCGGTGACGCTCGGCGACGGAGCGCAGCAGTGTGTCGACGGCGTCGTGGAACTGCGTCAGGCCCGGCTCTTCGACGGGAAAGTGCCCGCACCCGTCCAGCATCACGAATTCGGTGGGTGCGTTGATGCGGCGGAGGAACTGCAGGCTCAGTTCGGGTGGCGTCCATCGGTCGTCGGCCGGGTGGGTGAGCAGAACGGGCGTCGTCCGAAATGCTTCGGGTGCGGTGTGCTCGAACGAGAAGTAGCTGCTGAGGAATCCGAGTGGCACCCGAACACCGCCACCGCGCGGATCGGTTGCGCACAGCGTCGCGAGTTCACGGTTGCTGCTCATGTTCGCGACGTCGGTGACCCAACGGATGGGCACGCGGATACGGCCCACCAGTCGTTCGGTGCGGCGCATCAGGGGAGCGCCGTAGACACCCATCGGGCCGAACCGCGCCGCGGCAGCTCTGGCCGACGGATTCGAGGGATCGAGCAGACAGGTAGCGACGACGGCGTCGGCCAGACCGGTCCGCGCGGCTACTTCGTAGGCCAGCAGACCGCCGATGCTGGCGCCCAACAACACCAGCGGCCGATCGTCGGCTGCCTTCTCGGCCCGGACGAGATCGCAGAGGAGATCGACCCACTGCTCGTACCGGACGCCGGCGGGATCGGCTACGACGGTGTCGCCGTACAGCGGAAGATCGGGGAAGAGGACTTCGGCTCCGAGTTTCACGCCGATCCCGGCGAACGGCCACAACGCGCCCGAGTAGCCGCCGGCGCCGTGGATGCCGAGAACACGAACCGGCGCGTCTGGAGCCACTGCCCGTGCGACGTGGACGGTGTTGCCGTTCCGCTCCCACCACGTCGGGGTCGGCGCCGGCATGTGGTCGGTGTACCGGTCGGGCATAAACTTCGAGTAATCGGCGCTGGTCACCTACACAATTCTCGGTACCGGCGTCGCGGCTGACAACTCGCATCGGAGGACCGTGTCGACTCGGCGGAAAAGGCCCTCCCAGCAGCGCTCGAGGGCTACCTACGACGCGATCCTGGAGGCAGCTACTCGCGTTTTCGCGTCGGAGGGCATGGCAGCGACCACCAACCGGATCGCTGACGAGGCAGGGGTGTCGGTGGGCTCGCTCTACCAGTATTTCGGCGACAAGTACGAGATCCTCGCGGAGTTGGCGAACCGTCACGTGAGTGCTGCGCGGGAGAGTTTTGCGCTCTGCCTTGCCGACATCGTCGAGCGTGAGCTCACCCCGGACGAGGCCGTCCGGATGTTGGTGGAGTGCGCGGTCGAAGTGAACAGTAAGCCGCGAGAGTTCTTTCACCTGCTCTACGATCAGGTTCCGCGTACGCGTGAGCTCATCGCGCAGGTCGAAGGAATGAATCGGCAACTGGTACTGGGTTTTTCGGAGTACTTGCAGAGCCGCGGTTTCAGTGCGGACGATGCGTTGTTGACGTCGCGGCTGACTGTGACTGCCGTGGACAGCCAGGTGCATCGGGTTGTGCTGGAATCGGATTCACCCGAAGACCTTCGAGTGCGAACGGAAGCCGTCGTGCGGCAGGCGAGATCGATGATCGCGTCGGAATCCTGATCCGGTGTGCGGAATGGTGACCACAGTCCGTTATGGTTCTGACGTCATCATCGAGGTAATGGGAAGTCGGTGCAATTCCGGCGCGGTCCCGCCACTGTGAGGTCGTCCATGCGTCGACCGTAGCCAGATACCACCCTCGTTGACGTTGTGTCATGCCACGAGGATGGATCGGTCACACCATGAATGCTGTTGGCGGAGCTCTGTCTCCACCTACCCACCTGCCTTCGCCGAAGGCTGGTGCGCCTCGCGGACGGCTCAGTCCGGGTATCGTGCTGCCCGCTCTGCTGGTCGTCACCGTGCTCTCTGCTGTGTGCGCGTTGGCATTCGGATCCGAGATGCTCCCCGTGTCCACTGTGGTGGACGTGGTGCACTCGCGCTTCGGAGGCCCACCCGTCACGCGTTCCGAACTTGCGATCGTGTGGGGGATCAGAGCACCTCGGGTACTGCTCGGTCTGGCCGTCGGCGCTGGTCTTGCCGTCGCCGGCGCGGTGGTGCAAACCCTCGTCCGCAACGCTCTCGCCGATCCCCACTTGCTGGGAGTGTCGTCCGGCGCGAGTGTAGGTGCCACCGCCGTCATCACCACCGGACTGTTCGCCGGCGCGGGAGTGTGGGCGCTCAGTTTCGGCGCGATGATCGGGGCGTTGGGAGCTGCGATTCTCGTCTTCACCATCGCGACGCTGCAAGGCGGTATCACTCCACTGCGATTGGTTCTGACCGGCACCGTTACCGCATCCGCCCTGTCGGCGATCGCGAGTTTTCTGGTGCTGCGTACCAATGATTCCCAGGCCGCGCAGTCCGTATTGTTCTGGCTCCTGGGAAGTTTGGCCGGGGCATCCTGGGACAAGTTGTGGGCGCCGGTCATCGTAGTGTTCCTGCTGACGGCAGCGGTGTTCGCCCTGCACGGTTGGCTGGATGCGCTGGCGGCCGGACCGGACGTCGCGGCTTCGCTCGGTATTCCCATCCGAACCCTGCGAAACGTGCTGTTCGGCGTGCTGGCAGCGTTGGTCGGCACGATGGTTGCAGTGTCCGGCGCGATTGCCTTCGTAGGCTTGGTCATACCGCACGTCACACGCATGCTTGTCGGAGCCAGACATCGAGTGGTGTTGCCGGCGGCAGCGCTGATCGGCGCGTCGTTCCTGGTGTGGGTCGACGTCGTGGCGCGGACCTCGTTGCGGCCGACCGAGATCCCGCTGAGCGTGGTGACCGGGGTGATCGGTGCCCCGCTGTTTCTCCTGCTTCTCGGCCGTCGGCGCTACCGATTCGGTGGCAGTTCGTGAGCGCCCGCGCCCTGGCGGTGACCGCGTCCGGAGTCGTTGTCCGCATCGACCGCCGAACCGTCGTCAAGGGCGTCGACATCGCGGCGGACGCCGGTGCAGTAGTAGGCGTCGTCGGTCCGAACGGATCGGGCAAGTCGACTTTGTTGCGTGCGCTTGCCGGTCTCGGACCGATCGCTGACGGTGACGTCCGCGTCGGCGGCGAGTCCGTGCACGCGATGTCCGCGCGTTCGCGGGCCAAAGCCATTTCTTTTGTGGCGCAGGAAGAGCAGAGTCCCGCCGATTTGTTGGTTCACGAGTACGTGACTCTGGGGCGCACGCCACATACAAAGCCCTGGAGTGTCGGCGGAAAGCACGAGAATGCCGTCGTTGATCGTGCTCTGGGCGAGGTCGGAATGATCGAGCACAGGCTCTCTTCGATGGACACGCTTTCCGGCGGCGAGCGTCGGCGGGTATTTCTCGCCCGAGGTCTCGCGCAGGACGCCGGCGTGCTCATCCTCGACGAGCCGACCAATCATCTCGACATCCGGCATCAACTCGAACTGCTCGATCTGGTCCGGTCGTTGGACCGGACGGTGATCATGGCACTGCACGACCTCGATTTGGCTGCGGCAGTGTGCGATCGGGTGCTCGTGCTCGCGGATGGAGTGGCCAGGGCGTTCGGACATCCATCCGACGTACTCACCACCTCGGTGGTGGCAACTGTCTTCGGCGTCGAGACTTTCGAGCTCGTGAACCCCGCGACAGGCCGTTCACACCTCGTATTCGAATCACGAAATTCTCAACTACAACAATCATTTTCGGAGAGTGCACTTTGATACATGTCAAGACTCGAGCGTCGTTCGGTGCGGTTGTAGCCGCGACAGCGTTGTTGACAGTTGCCGGCTGCTCGGCAACTGCACCGGTGGACGAAGCTGCAGACAAGACTTCGGTGACAGTGGAGAACTGCGGGACCGAAAGCACTTTCCAGCTTCCGATCGGGAACGTCGTTGCGACAAGCAATGCGGCCAATATCGGCACCATTCTCCGAGTCGGCGGTTTGGATCGTCTCGCGGCCGTCGTGTTGAACACGAACAACGACGCGATCATGGAGTCGATGTTCGGCCCTGGAATTGCGGACGTCCCACACCTGGACGGAACGATCACGATGGAGACGATTCTGGGTAAGCAGGCGGACCTGGTGGTCGGCTCCTACAGTGGCTTGTTCAAGGGAGCCTCCGGTGTGACGCCGGAATCGCTGCAGAGCAACAACATCGATGCATATGTGATCTCCGATAGTTGTAGGCAGAGTGCCGCAGCGGATTCCGCGCTCGGCACGATGGGTCCGTGGGATGCCCTTCGTGCGGACGTGACCAATTACGGAAAGCTGTTCGGAACCGAGGACACTGCCGCCGAGGCATTGACCGAATTGGATTCACGTTTGGCACGTCTGGAGTCCGCGCCAGATGCCGCCGACAAGCCGAAGGTTTTGATCTACGACAGCGGTGAAGAAGATCTGTACACCAGCGGAGGCAACGGAGCCCCCAACGGAATCATCGACGTCGCCGGGGGAACCAACGTGTTCGCCGACGTCGACAACACCTGGTTCAAAGCGAGCTGGGAGACCGTCGCGAAGTCAGAACCCGATGTCATCGTGATCATGGACTACAAGAAGAGCGCTGACGAAGTACAGGGCAAGATCGACGCGATCAAGAGCCGAGAAGGCCTACGCGATCTCGACGCCGTCAAGCAGAACCGCTTCGTCGTACTCCCGCTCGCGATGTTCACCAGCGGATTCCCCAACGTCTACGGCGCGGAAGAGCTGCGCGCGAAGATCGAAGAGTTCGGACTTGCTCCGTCGAGCGGGATCGACTGGACAACCGCGCCGTCGGCATGAGTGTCGACAGTGGTTCGCATCGGGTGATCGTCGTACTGCGACCGACCGTCAGCGGCCTCGACGAGTCGGCCGCGCGACGGATGTTCGACGCTGTTCGGGCCGGCACCGACGCCGACGTTCGTGTTGCGTACCTCGATGTCGCGTCGCCGAGCCTTCACGAGGAACTCGATCGAGCGCATACCGATGACGTGGGCAAGGTCGTGTTGATTCCAGTTGCGGTGCCGAGGGATCGGTACCTGCTCACGTGGACCAGCAAGGCTGTTGCGAACTGGCGCGAAACCCGGATCGGTGCCGAACTGGAAGTCTCGCTCCACGAATCGGAAACGCTCGAAGGTGCTGTGGCCGCGCAGGTGATCGATGAACTCGGCGCGGCCGGAAAGCCGATCACTGCCAGTCCGGCGTCGTATCGCAGTCCGGCTTGGTCGGTGATCGAGCAGCACGATACACATCTGTTGGTGTGCAAGGGGCCCCGCTGCATGGCGTACGGAGCAGGGCCTCTCCACCGGGCCATGAGTGCGGCGGCCAAAGGCACTTCGGCAAAGGTGACGGGAACCGGTTGTCTGAGCCCGTGCAACCTGGGCCCGTTGGTGATCGCGAACCCCGGTGGCACCTGGTTCGGTCATGTGGACGCCGGTGATGCCGAGGCCTTGGTGTCCGGTCGCGAGGATCGATTGGCGGATAACGTTCTGGACCGGTAGATACCGGGTCGGTGAAAGCAAAGAACCCGCTGGGCGCGAAGTGCGCTCAGCGGGTTCTGTCCATCAGTGAGACGGTCAATTCGATTCAATTGGTCGAATATTTCTTGCGGACCCGGTCAGCCTGAATTGATTTCTCTTGAATGCAACCAGGACCCTGTGGCGATTGTCCGTCAATCAGACGACTGCCATGAGTATCGAGATTTGGTAGAAATATTCAGACCAATGCGAATTCGAGGAGTGAACCATGGGATACGACAATAGGTGCCGGGATTGCCAGCACGGCAAATGTTCGGTCTGCAACGGGGAGGGGAAGGTGTGGGGAACCTTTGGAAATTGCACGAGGTGCCACGGGCAAGGCGGTAGCCCATGCGCGCAGCACCGATGAGTCAATGCTGCTCAGGCTAGCGCAGTAGGTTCGGTGAACGTCGATGTCAACGCTATGAGAGTTGGCTGCCGAGTGCCTGAATCCGGCGAAAAATATTCGTTATCAATCGGTCGAGAGGATATTCAATGGACATGGTAGTAGTCGGATTCATTGCATTCATCTCCTATGCTGTAATCGGTCGGGCAATAGGGACGTCTTACTGGAGAAGGAAACACGGAGTGTATCGCTCCTTTTTCTCGACAGAGGCGATATTTACAGGAATGTTCGGATTTCTAGCAGTTGGTCTCACGTGGCCCGTTTCCATATTCATCCCTGCAGTTCGAGCGCCCGAGCTTTGCACGCACGGCAGTCATATCCTGGAACGGGATTCTGCGCGTCGCGAGTATGAGCAGATGGAGGATGCGCTTCGTCGGGAGCGTGGACTGGCCTGAATGGTGCCTCGATTACGTTTGAAGCCCGCCGATTGACCAATCGGCGGGCTTCAAACATTCATGTCTCAGGAACCGAAGGGAAGGGTTCCCGGCGGGATCTGGTATCCACTGCTGCCGACGGAGGCGCTGCCCCAGAGTGCGAGGAAAGCGTTGATGGCGTTGGTGAGCATATGAATGTCCTTTGTGAGATGACTGATTCGTTTTCGACGGTACCGGGTGGATCTGTGGATTCGCTGGGAGTTGGCACCCATTTCATGGGGCTGGCACCCGTTCCGGCAGGTCGGAACGGGTGCCAACTGTCAGCAAAGGGTGCCAACTCCCGGGTGGGTCAGCCCACGTAGCCGGGCGGCATGAGTACGGACTTGGTCTCGCAGAAGGCTTCGAGGCCCTCAGGTCCGTTCTCGCGTCCGATACCGGAGTTCTTGTAACCACCGAACGGTGATCCGGGATCGAAGGCGTACCAGTTGATCGCGTAGGTACCAGTGCGGATCTGCGCGGCAACTTCGAGTCCGTGATCGATGTCGGTGGTCCACACCGATCCGGCGAGGCCGTAATCCGAATCGTTGGCGATCTTGATGGCCTCGTCCTCGGAGTCGTACGGGATCACCGAGAGGACGGGTCCGAAGATCTCCTCGCGTGCGATGGTCATCGAGTTGTCCACGTCGGCGAAGATCGTCGGCTCGACGTACCAGCCCTTGTCCAGGCCGGCGGGACGTCCACCACCGAGTACGACGCGCGCGCCTTCTTCCTTGCCCTTGGCGATATAGCCCTCGACGCGCTCGCGCTGCTTCTCGGAGATCAGCGGGCCGAGTTGTGCTGCGGGATCGGACGGATCGCCGACGGTCATGAAGCCTGCCGCGGTCTTCATTCCCTCGATGACCTCGTCGTAACGCGAACGGGGAGCGAGGATTCGGGTCTGAGCGACACAGGCCTGGCCGGTGTTCATCAGGCCGGACATGACGAGCATCGGCATTCCGGCGGCGATGTCGGCGTCCTCGAGGATGATCGCGGCGGACTTGCCACCCAGTTCGAGGGAGCAGCGCTTGAGGTTCTGCGCGGCGATGGCACCGATCTTGCGACCGACGGCGCTGGATCCGGTGAACGTGATCTTGTCGATGCCCGCATGAGAGACCAGGTATTCGCCGGTCTCGGCTCCGCCGGGGAGCACGGAGATGACGCCTTCGGGAACACCTGCCTCGGTGAAGATCTCGGCGATCACGTGGACGGAGAGAGGGGATTCGGGTGCGGGCTTGAGCAGTACGGTGCAGCCGGCGAGCAGTGCGGGGGCCAGCTTGTTGATCGCCAGGAACAGCGGGACGTTCCAGGCCAGCACGGCGGCGACGACGCCGACGGGCTCACGGGTCACCTTGGTCTGCCCGAATGCGCCGGTGCGCTTCTCTTCCCACGCGAACTTGTCGGCCAGCTCGGCGTAGTAGCCCAGCGTCGCCATCGACGGGGTCTGCTGCATCATGCCGACCATGGCGGGCGGCTGGCCCATCTCGTTGGAGATGAGCTGGTTGATTTCCGCGCTGCGCTCTTCGATCAGCTTGGCGGCCTTGGCGAGGATCGCGCCGCGCTCGGCGGGGGTGGTGCGTGACCACGGTCCCTCGAACGCCGCGCGGGCTGCGGACACGGCCGCGTCGATGTCTGCCGGTGCTGCGATGGGACAGCTGCCGACGCGCTCCTCCGTTGCGGGAGAGAACACTTCGAGTACCTGGTCGGTGGCCGGGGCCACCCATGCTCCACCGATGTAGAGCTTGTCGTAGTCAGTCATCAATTCATTCCTCGGTGTTGTCGGTCGCCGCGAGGGCATACGCGTCGTCTGCCTGTGCGGTGTCGGTGAAACTGGTGAATCCGTATTTCTCGTGCGGTCCGATGGCGGCTACCTCGAAAAGACCGGTGCCGGTGTTGGTGTTCGTGCCTTCGGTGAGCGTGAAGGACGCGAGGTTGTCGACGGGGGAGAACATGCGTTGGAACGGTTCGATCTCGTGGACCTTGTGGCGGAGCCCTTGTACGACGAGTTCGCCCTGCCACATTCCGTGACGCCAGTCCTGTTCGAGCCCGTAGCCGGTGCCGATTCCGATGTAGTTGGCCAGCAGCAGTTCGCAGGCGACGGTGAGGACTTCACCGCCTGGCCGGTGGAAGGTGATGGTCGCTCCGGTGACGTCGCGGGTGTCGGGGCAGAACGTCAGCTCGTGTTCGGGCCGGCCGAGCCATTCGTTGTCCCTGGCTTCGTCCGGCCACACTCGCATGGCTTCTTCGACGATGCGCCTGCCCTGCTCGTCTTCCTGCATGATCACCGAGATCGTGAACTCGTCGAACTGCATGACCGCGTAGATCCAGAAGAAGTTCTGGATTCCGTCGACGGCGCGTCTGCCTTGCGGTTCGGCTTCACCGACCGGACGCACACCCCACGAGCGGTCGCGGTTACCTCGCCACGTCTTCGGGTCGATCGCGAAGTCCTCCCCGTCGACGGTGAGCGATCCGGTCCACGTGCCGGTCTGCAGGAAGCGTGAGGTGTCGAACGTGACTCGTTCGAGTTGACGGCGAAAGTGCTTGGGCTCGAGCGCCGCGGGGATGGTGGCATCGAAGGTGATGTCGAAGGAGAGATCGTATTCGCTGCCCGGTTCGAGTACGACGCGGAGCTTCTGCAGCCCTTCGAGCACTTCGATGCGCAGAGGTCCGACGGTGGTGTCGGTACGGTCGGCACCCAGCGCCTTCGACATGCGAGCAACGATGTGGTCGTCACCGCGGCGAAGGACAGCGAATGCGTCCATGACGCCGAGGTTGGGGTACTGGCCGAGTCCGACGATGAGGAACACGTCGGGGGATTCGGTGGGGTAGCAATTGAAGTAGTAGCGGTCGTAGAAGTTTCGATCCGAGGTGGCTACGTGACGGATCGGTTCGGCGATCTGGTGAACGGGATAGTCGTCCATCGGTGAGAGCATGTCAGGCCAACCTCTCCCAGTAGGTACCGTCGAGCATCGCGGCGAGCGAAGCGCGGTGCATGATCATGTCGTCGGGATCTTCGGGTCGCTGCGACTGGCCGAAAGCTATGGCGCGGGCCTGGATTCGCCACATGATGACCGCCTGACGCAGTGCGGCATAGGTAACGTAGAACTCCAGATCGTGTGGGGCGTGGCCGGTGATCTCGGCGTAGGTGTGCGCGAGATCCGGCAGTCGAAGGAAGTCGGGAAGGCCGGGTAGGTTCGCCAACCCGGCGATGTCCTCGAAGAACCTGTGCAGGAATGCCATCCAGCCCAGATCCATCTCTCGCGGGCCGAGAGTTGCCATTTCCCAGTCGAGTACGGCTACCGGCGCGAAGTCCTGGTACATGACGTTGCCGATGCGCGAGTCGCCCCAACAGAGCACCGCCGGAGAATCGTCCGCGGGATTGTTCTCCTCGATCCAGTCGAGGGCACGTTCGATGAGAGGTGATCTGATGCCGTCGGAGACCACCCACTCGTAGTACGCGCGCTGCTCGGCGATGTGCGCCGTGAATGCGTCTCGTGCAGTCGTTCCCGAATTCGGGAGTCGGAGGAAGTCGAAACGCTCGCACGGCTTGTCGATGGCGTGCAATTGTGCCAGGACGTCGACCGAGTTCTGTTGGAGGGTTTTTCGTTGCTCGGGGGACGCTTCGGTGACCCACGATCCGAAGTTGTACGGCATGACGTCTGGCGGCACGTCGCCGGAGATTCGTTCCATCACGAAGAACGGCGCACCCAACGCGTCCGGGTCGGATTCTGACCAGTACACCGCGGGTACGGGCACCGCCGAGTGCTCGCGCACCTGAGCCATGGTGCGGAACTGGGATTCGAGGTCGTAGGTCGGAAACACCGGCATGGTCGATTCCGTCGGTGCCACCCGAGCGACCAAGGGATGATGATCGCCGTCCCAGGTGGCGTCGAAGAGGATGGTTTCGCTGGACATGCCGTTGGCTGCGGGCAAGGTGACGTCGGCGACGGTCACAGTGGATCCGCTCGGCACCTTGCCGGCCATCCACCGTTCCAGGCGCTCACGGAGGTCTTCGGTGTCGCGGAGGGAATCGCTCGGTCGGGCAACCTGGGCGTGATGCTCGGTTTCATCGGTCGAAGAAGCAGTCGAGGCAACGTCAGATGAGGAAGCGTCTGGGCTCACGGTCACCTCCTTCCCATAGGCGTCACGTGCAATGCCCGTAACGGTGTGAGTCAGAACACTAAAACACGTTACAGAAATTGGGAACAGGTGGCACCCGTTTAGTGGGACTCCCTGCGGATTTATCGGGGAAGAACGCGTGTCAGATAACGGCGGTGAGCGCGAGCAAGCCCGCACCGGTCAGAGTTCCGGCGCCACCTAGCTCGGCGGGAACGATCCGGAGCCCGGCGATGAACGACAAACGGGCATGTCGGGCAGCCGCGTCGAGCATCGGTTCCCACAGCGGTGCACCCGACTGGGCGAAACCGCCGCCGATCACCGCGAGGTCCACGTCCAGGAGGGCAGCCGCCGAGGCGATGGCACCACCGAGCGCCGTCCCTGCGCGGTGAAGCGCGTCCACGGCGATCGCGTCGCCGCTGCGTGCACCCTCGGCTAGTTCACGGCCGGTGTTTCCCGACCAGCCCTGGCTACGAGCCCATCGCACCGCGGACGGTCCACTGGCCACCGTCTCGAGGCAGCCGACGCCCCCGCAGCTGCACGGTTCGGAAGATCCTGGAACGACGAGGTGGCCGATGTGACCGGCGTTCCCCGTGCGACCCCGAGCAATCTCACCGCCGAGGACGATTCCTCCGCCGATTCCCGTCGAGACGACCAGGCTCAGGAGGTTCGGGGTTCCGCGTCCGGCGCCGTGGTGGAACTCCGCCAATGCCGCTGCGGCTCCGTCCATGGCGAGGGCGGTTCCGGCGTCGGGAAAGACGCTGCGGACGCCCGCTACGAGCTCGAATCCCTGTGCCCACTCGGTGATGTTGATGGGAGCTACGACGCCGGCATCGGTGTCCACCGGCCCGGCGCAAGCGATGCCCACACCGTCGACGTCGCGGCCGTCTGCGACTCGTTCGAGCAGCGCCGCACACGCTCCCCACGGGTCGGTCTGCGGCGTCGGCACACTGTCGAACACGGGAACGCGGCCGTCCTCGGACACGACGCCGGCCGCCATCTTGGTGCCACCGATGTCGAGTGCGAGGCGCATGTCGCTATCGCTTTTCGAGAACCACGACGAGGTTGCTCACCAGGAACTCCCGAAGACCGGGGACTCGGACCATCCACCACGCCCACGACGGGTGGTAGCGCGGGATCGCGGCGAGCAACGTGCCCTGGCTGGTTCCACGGGCCCAGCGTAGGCCGTCGGTGGCGCCGACTTTGAACAACGACACCCCGAATCTGTTCTTCGGTTCGCGTCCGGTCTTGCGGAGGTACCGCTTGGCTGCGTACTCGCCCCCCAGCGCGTGCCACGGTCCGGTTTCGTGGCCGCCGAACGGACCCCACCACAGGGTGTACGAGAGAACCATCAAGCCGCCGGGCTTGGTCACGCGCAGCATTTCCTCGGCCATCAGCCAGGGCTCGCTGACGTGTTCGGCCACGTTGGAGGAGAAGCAGATGTCCACGGACGAGTCCAGGAACGGCAGTGCCAAACCGGATCCACGCACCGCGCCGCCCACGGTCAGACCCGCGGCGTGCATCTCCGACGGATCGGGTTCGACGGGAATGTAGCGGGCACCTGCGGCCTGGAAGACCTCCGCGAAATAGCCCGGACCGCCGCCGACGTCGAGGACGGTGAGACCGTCGAGGGATCGTCCGGTGTGACCTTCGTGCAGGTCCGAGATCAATTCGACGGAGTCGCGCGCGAGCGCGCCGTAGAAGATGTCGGGCGCGGACTGCTCGTGGCGGAAGTCGCTGAGCAGGCCGAACGAGCGTTTCAGGGTTGCCCGTCGGCCGAAAATGCGGGTCACTGCGGGCTTGGTCACGGGTAGCAACTTTAGCCACTGGGTCGCACGGTCCACGAACACCGTCAGGAGCGCGGCAATACGGACGCTCGAACAGTTAGGGTGTTCGGCAGGGTTACCGGCCGGTCAGGCGGGGCATCCCGCAGGATCGCCCGAACCGGGGTGGCCACCGACCAACTCAGGGAGTAACGCACGTGCGCGAGGTTCTGTTGCTCTGCTGGCGCGATACCGGGCATCCCCAGGGCGGTGGAAGCGAGCGTTACCTCGAGCAGGTCGGATCCCAGTTGGCCGAGCGCGGTATCAAGGTGACGCTGCGGACGGCGTCGTATCCCGGGGCGCCCGCGTCGGAGGTTCGAGACGGCATCACGATCAGCCGGGCCGGTGGACGTTTCAGCGTGTACCCCCGCGCTCTGGCCGCCATTGCCGCCGGACGTCTGGGTTTCGGATCGCTCAAGGGCATTCGCCCCGACGCGGTGATCGACACCCAGAACGGCATCCCCTTCTTCTCGAAGACCGTGGCGGGTGCGCCGGTCACGCTACTGGTCCATCACTGCCATCGTGAACAATGGCCGGTGGCAGGCAAGCTCGTCGGCCGGATCGGCTGGTGGGTCGAATCGCGATTGTCACCGCGCACCCATCGACGTAGTCAGTATCTGACGGTGTCGCTTCCTTCGGCCGAAGAATTGGTGGACCTCGGTGTCGAGCGCGAACGAATTGCCGTGGTGCGCAACGGTGCCGATCGGCTCCCCGTCGGCGTCGACGCGGGTGGATCGATCACCAGGGCCGAGCGTCCCACCATCTCGGTTCTCTCACGACTGGTGCCGCACAAGCAGATCGAGGACGCACTCGAGGCCGTCGCAGCCCTGCGTCCGACGCTTCCGGACATCCATCTCGACGTCATCGGTGGTGGTTGGTGGGAGCAGAACCTGCGAGATCGCGCCGCCGAGTTGGGAATCGGTGACGCCGTCTCGTTCTACGGTCACGTCGACGAGGCTCGTAAACATGAACTCCTTGCGCAGTCGTGGATTCACCTCATGCCTTCGCGGAAGGAAGGGTGGGGCCTGGCGGTCATCGAGGCTGCGCAGCACGGTGTTCCGACGATCGGTTACCGCAGTTCCAAGGGCTTGACCGATTCGATCGTCGACGGAGTGACCGGGCTGTTGGTCGGCGGTGAGCACGCCGGCGACGGCGACATCGCTGATCTGACGCAGGCGGCAGGCACCCTGCTCCGCGACCACGAACTCCGCACGGTGCTCGGTGAGAAAGCTCGGGTGTGGTCGGGCGAGTTCTCCTGGGAGCAGACCGGCACCGGAGTGCTCGAGGTGCTGACCGCGCACAAGGACGGTCGGTGGGTCTCAGGACTGGCCGCGCCTCGCGAGTCGAATTCGGTTCTGGTTCAGTCCGACTGAGATCAGCGCGATCACGCCCATCAGTATCCAGGCGAGATGCGCAGCGATGACGGCAGTTCGGGCACCGGTCGACGCTTCCTGCGCGGCAACATCTCCGGGTACCCGGTAGAGCTCGAGATCGTTGTCGGCAAAGACCTGTTCCAATCCGTCGAGTGTCGCTGCCGCCTTGCCGAGCTGGCCTGGTGTCTCACGTTCGATCAGTACCCATCCGACTCCGAGATCGGCCAACTGCGTAGGACTCCCGCCGGCAAGCAGCAGATCCTCGACCTGGGTGGCCCGGGTTCCTTCACCGCCGACAGCACCACCGGCAACCACCAGTTGGCCGGTCTGCAGCACGTCGAGGGGTAGGAAGCGTGGTGCTGGATCGAGTACCGGCGCATCACCGCTGTAGGGGAAGGCGCGGAACATCCCAGCGGGAAGCACTGCAACGTCACCGGTTTCGTCTCGTAGTTGCTCGGCCACCACGGTCCAGGACCCGGGGTAGTGCACGGGCTTCAACGCGCCGCCGACACCCCACACCAGATCCGGTAGCGCCACGATCGTCACCACGGCGGCGGCGATCGAGAATGTCGGGCGGGGAAGGGAGAACCGATTGCCCGCCCACATCACCGCGGCGGCGGCAGCGAGTGCGTAGAACGGTACGGCCAGCGCGACCCACTTCTGGGCGTCACGCAGTAGACCGGCGCCGGTGAACACCTCGACCGACCATCGGCCGACGTCGAGCCCCCACGGAGTAGCGCCCAGGGTCGGAGCGAGCACCGCGAACAGGGCCAGCGCGCCGAGTCCACTGACAACGGGGTTCCGGCGTCGGCGCCATAGAGCGGGCACACCGGCAAACACCACGACAAGCAGAAGAACTGTTCCGACCAACGCGAAGAGTGTTGTGCGCGTGGAAGGTACCGCTGCCGAGTTCCAGATACCGCCGAGCCCGGCGAGGCTGCCGAGCGTCGCGAGTCCCGGTTCTGCTCGGGCGGCAAAGGCGGCGACTCCCGCTGGATCGGAACCGTCGCCTGCTGCTCCGGATACGAAGGTGGCGACCAACCACGGCGAGGCGGCGACGAGGAACAGCCCGATAGCGCCGCAGACACGCCGCATGGCCGAGGTTCGGCCTCCGGGGGTGGCAACCACCACCAGCGCGGCCGTCAGAGCGAGCAGAGCGCCGGTAGGTGTCAGGCCCGCGAATGCCAGTGACGCGGCCAACGCCCACCAGGACCCGGGCGTGGCTCGGCGAACTCCGATTCCGGCACACACGATCCACGGCAGTGCGGCAAAACCGGTCAGCAGGCTCCAATGTCCTTGCAACAGGCGCTCGGCCACGTAGGGGTTCCAGAGCATCACCGTCGACGCGACCAGTTGTGGACCGAGACCGGCCGTCGGCAGCAGGACGGCGACCATGCGCGCCGCACCCCAACCGGCGAGCCAGAGCGCCACGAGCAGGATGAACTTGACCACCAGTCCGCCGTCGATCACGGTGCTCAACGCTGCGATCAGCGCGTCCTGGGGAACGGCGCGGGCTGCGGCGTCGGTGAGTCCGAGGGCGGAGTCGGTCAGGTACGAGCGCGGCGTGCTGACGGCGTCGCGCAGCAGGAGGTAGCCGGGGCCCAGCAGCGGTCCGAGGATCAACAGTGCCAGCGCCAGGCTGTACGCCGCAGGCAGGTAACGGCGGTATCCGGCTTGCACTGTCATGACGCGCACGATACGTGGTGCATCATTACTGCCATGCCTCGCCAACCACTCGATCGCGCCGCCGCGGCCGGGGTCGGCATGGTTTTGGTGGGATCGATGACGGCCAATGTCGCGTCGTACCTGTTGGCATGGTTGGCCAGCCGATGGTTGGGTCCGGTCGGCTACGGAGAGTTCGCGAGTCTGCTTGCCGCCCAGTTGGTACTTGCGGTTCCGGCTTTGGCGTTGCAGACGGTGGTCGCCCGCGAGGCGGTGCGTGGCAAGAGCACAGATGCGTTGCGGTCGTTGGGGTATCGATGCACCGCGATCGTCGCCGTCCTCGCGGTTGCGCTCGCTCCGGCGATGGCGTGGCTGCTCGACACCGGAATCGTGGCGTCGTTCTCGGCATTGGTGACTGCGCCCATGTTGGTTCTGCTGGCCACGGAGCAGGGGTTGTTGCAGGGTCACGGTCGATTCGGCACTCTCAGCGCTGTGCTGGCCGGGGCCGGGGTGATGAAAGTCCTTCCGGCAGTAATCGTTCTGGCTTTCGGCGGCGGGGCAGGCGCGGCATTGGTCGCGGGCGCGGCCGGAACTGCGTTGCTGGTGGCGATAGTTCGAGTGGTCGACCGAACCGTCTCGGTGAGCGAGGACCGTGCGGTGCGGATCGGCGTCGTCTCCGTGCTCGCGGCGTCACAAGTCCAGCTTGCGTTGATCGCGTTGTCTTCGCTGGACCTGCTGATCGTCCGCGTCGTCCTCAGCGAGTACGACGCCGGTGTCTACGCACTCGGAGCCGTCGCGACGAAGGTGGCGTTCTGGCTGCCACAGGCAGTGGGCGTCGTGCTGTACCCGAAGATGGCGAATCCGGCGCACTCGGCGCAAGCGGTTCGCTCGGCGTTGGCGGTGCTCGTCGGTATCGGCGCCGTGTTGGTTCTGGGGGCGGCGGTTGCCGGCCCGCTGGTGCCGATGCTCGTGGGCGACGCGTACGCCGCCGTGGCTCCGATGCTGTGGGCCTTCGCCCTGCACGGTGCAGCGCTGGCGGTACTCCAGGGTGCTTTGCTGTCCGCAATCGCGTCAGAACGCACGCGAGTGGCCCTTCTGGCGTGGGCAGGACTGGTTGTGGAGGCGACGGTCATGCTGGTGTGGGCGAAGACGCCGGGAGAGTTGATCGGCGTCGCCGTGGTGGTGGCGTCGACGACGGCCTTGGCGGTGTCCGTCGCCGCAGTGCGAAGTGCCGACCGCGCCCGGCCGGCACCTCACAGCGACGTCAGTTCTCCAGACGCGTGAACAAATCGTCGAAGTAGTCGAGCGTACGCATCGCGGTGTAGACGGATCCGTAGTTGATGTTCCCACCCGTGTAGACGACGTTGTCGCCTTGTACTGCGCGGATACGGTTCCACATCGCGCGGTCGTCGGTGACGGGATCCACGCCGGGCGCGGTGGTGACGATCATTCCGTCGGCCGAGTCGAGGGAAGTCACCAGGTTTTCGGTGGAGATCTCCTTCTGTCCCTCGACGGGCCACTGGAGTTGGACGCCGAGGTCTTCGGCCACCTGCGTGGAGATGCCCTTGCGGTTGACGCCGTTGACCTTCTGATTCACGTAGTTCAGCAGCACGATCTGCTTGCTCGCCAAACTCCGGGCGTGGCGTTCCTTCAATCCGGCTGCTTTGTCCTCGTACGCTCCGATGACCTGACGGACTTCGGGGTTCTCGGTGCGATTCAGCCAACTCGCCAACTGGTCGATGTTCTCGCGCCACGGACGGGTGAAGTCCATCGGAAGCACAGGCGCTGTCTGGCTCAACTGCTGCAGCGGCCACATGTCGGAGGCCTCACCGATGTCGGTGCAGATGATCAGGTCCGGTTCCAGCGCGAGAATTGCCTCGACGTTGACCGGTGCCTCGAACACCTGCGCCGTGGGATCGGCTGGAACCCACGGCTCGGCGGCGTCGAAGCTGTACGCGATGACCGGCAGGCCCATCGCAACGGCTGGTTCGAGGTCGAGTCGGGAGTCGATGGCGACGACGCGCTTCGGTGTCACCGGAATGTCGTAGGTTCCGAGCGAGGTCGTGACCGTGCGCATCCCGGACGCATCGCCCTCGGTACCGGCGGACCTTGCGCAACCGGCGGCGAACAGCCCGGAGAATGCAGCACTGCCGACAACAAATCTCCGACGTGTCAGATCGCTGACACAGATGTGCGAACCCAGAACTGTTGATGCGGGCATGTGGCTCCTCGTGTTCGGGGTGGTCTGGACTTCCAGAAAACGCTAAGCCCGCGACCACGCGGAGGGAACGACCCGTTGCGCCAATCCGTACGCCGATCCGGCAACAAAGTCCCGAAATGCAGCAGAGCGCCCCTTCCGTGTGGAAGGGGCGCTCTGCTTACTGCCTGAATCAGTCCTTGCGCAGATCCGGACGCGGGATCACCTGAGTGTCGTCCGAGGTCCAGTCGTGCTCACCCGGAGCCGGCTCGGGCGAACCCTGGCCGCTGGGATTCTGGTTCGTTCCGCCGTGTGCAGCGCGGGCCGGAGTTCCGCCCTTGCCGCCGCGAAGGCCGAGGAAGATACCGGCGATCAGCGCGATGACTCCGAGGACACCTGCCACGATCGGGACGGTGCGGCCGAACAGCGAGAGCTTGTCCATGCCGTCACGCGCCTGCTGGACCTGGTACTCGATGGTCGCCTCGTCGAAGGGCAGCGTGACCTTGAGAACCTCGACGTCGACGGCATCCTTGTTGCGGCCGTAGTACTGGTGCAACTGCTCCTGGCCCTTGACGACGACACCGGTCTTGGGCTCGACCCACAGATCACGGACGTTGGTGTACCAACGCGTCATCGTGATCGGGGTTGCGCCGCCGGGAACGCCCCAGGTGTCAGCGGGAAGGCTCAGCTTGTTGGTGGGGGAGTTGACGACCTTCGACAGGTCGACGGGATCGATCGTCTGCTGGAAGTGGTACACCTTCAGACCGTTGATCTCGGTCTCTTCGACGAAGTCGATGTCCTTCGTGGCGCGAGCGTTCAGGTCGAAGTAGGGGTAGCTCTTCTGTTCCGTGTTGAACGGGAACTTGTACTGCAGACCGTCGCGGGAAACTTCTTCGGCGGGCTGGTCGCTGGACGTCTGGACGGTTCCGACCGGATCGTTGGTCGGCATCGAGCTGACGCGATCGAGCGTGACGCGGTCCAGGGTTGCGGTCAGCAGTCCGGTATCGCCCTGCTTGTCGGTACGACGGACCGTCTGGCCGGCTTCGACGGTGATGATGTCGGCGTCGGACGGGTCCTGCGTGGTGACGTAGCGCTGAGCGACGATCGGCACGTTGGTGTCGACCTGTGCCTTTCCGCCGAGGAGGGCCGCCGAGTTGAGGACGCTACCGGTGCCCGTGGCGACGGTGGTCACCTCGAGGTCGAGTGGCGTCTTCTCCAGCTTGCCTACCGTGTAGGTAGGAATGAGGATGGCGATGGCCAAAAGGAAGGCACCGAGGCCCACCAGAATGCAAGGAAGTATCCGGCTCGGCCCTGAGCGTTCCGCCATGCTGTGACTCCTAACCCGTTAAGTCTTTCGAGGTTCCCCAACCGGCACAATATGAGCTGCGCAGATCGCATGGGGCCCCCGATGGACACCATGTGTGGCAGAACACTAACAGTCCACCGGCCCGGTTTGTCGCATGAGGGCATGAATTGGCCAGGCATTTTGTTGTGAGTCCCTGGTGGTTTCCCTCAATCGGCCTGGGGTGCACACTTATCCGTGATGATCAGTTCCACGAATTCCTCTCAGACGGTCCCGCCACAGGCTCGGGGCTTCGTTCCGGCTTTGGACGGTATGCGTGGATTGGCCGCGCTCGGCGTCCTCGTCACCCATGTCGCGTTCCAGACCGGTGAAGCGCAGTCCGGTGCGATCGGGCGCGCGTTCGGTCGACTCGATCTCGCCGTAGCGGTGTTCTTTGCCTTGTCCGGATTTCTCCTGTGGCGCCCCCACGCGGCAAAGGCTCGCGGAATCGGGCAGCCGCAGTCGACCGTCCGGTACTGGATCTCCCGCGCGACGCGCATTCTGCCGGCGTACTGGGTGGCAGTGGTCCTGATCCTGCTGTTCCTGCCCGGAGCCGGCGGGGGCTACCAAGTGTGGCTGGCGAATCTCGGGTTGGCGCAGGTCTTCGTGCCGTTGACACTCACCGAGGGCCTCACGCAGATGTGGAGCCTGTCGGTCGAGGTGGCGTTCTATGTTCTGCTGCCGCTTTTCGCGTATCTGATGGTCCGACTACGAGGAAACTCGGTCCGGTTCCGGCTGCCGCTTCTGCTCGGGGTGTCGGTCTTGGCCTTGACGTGGGCATTCATTCCGATTCCGACGCCGGACGCTATCCACCACGACAACTGGTTGCCGGGCTACCTGCCGTGGTTCGGCGCCGGCATGGTGCTGGCCGAGCTGGCAGTGGGCCCGTCGACATGGGTGCATCGCCTCGCGCACCGTCGGGTACTCCTGACCCTGATTGCCTTTATCGCCTTCGTTCTCTCGTGCACTGATCTGGCCGGGCCCGAAGGTCTGGTGCGGCCTGAGCCGTGGCAGTACGCGATCAAGATTGCACTCGGTGCGATCATCAGCTTCTCGTTGATCGCGCCACTGGTTCTGCGCGATCAATCGCAGCATCGGTTCCTGGCCAGTCCTTTGGCGCTGGCAATCGGACGCTGGTCCTACGGCCTGTTCATCTGGCACCTGGCCGTACTGAACGCTGTGTTCCCCGTATTCGGCATAGTTCCGTTCTCGGGCAGCTTCTTCTACGTCCTGGCCCTCACGGTCGTCCTGAGCGTCGCTGTGGCCTCGGCCAGTTACGCCTTGGTGGAGGAACCGGCGCGCGTCGCGGTCACGCGGTGGGAGAAGCGCCGCCACATCGGTGAACCGGCGAAGGGCAACGCGGCCAACCCGGTCACGACCAAGGCCACCAACATCGAGAACTGAATCGCGAACGAGTCGCCCACATAGCCGCCCGGCGCCCGCCACGGTCCGGTCGAGAGCAGCGTGATGCCGATCATCGCGGCCACGCCGGCGGTGCCGACGAGAATGCGTGCGGTCCGAGCCGGGCCGAAGATTCGCAGCGCGGCAAGTCCGAGGATCGAGCACACAACTGCGATCGCCGCTCCCACTCCGCCGCCGATGACGGTGGCCGCCGCGAGCATGCCCACCCATCCTGCCGCGACGCTGCGCCACGGTCGGGGTGGTGTGAGGGGCTTGGGCTCTCGGCGCGTGGGGACAAGAGCCGCGAACAACAGCGGGATCAGCAACACGAGCCCGCCGAAGATGCCGAGGCGGTACCAACGGTCGCTGGGGAAGTCGATGGTGACGGTTCCCGCGGTGCCTGCCGGCACGATCCAGCCCTGCTGCCAACCGTTCACGACCACCGGCGTCAGCTCGGAACCGTCCGGCGCCGTGGCGATCCAACCGATGCTGGTGCTCTCGGGATTGACGATCAGCTGATCGGCGGACGAGCTCGTGACGGTGAGTTCGCGGTGATTCGCCGTCCACGCGGTCGATTCGAGCGGTGTATTCCGTTGCGCGGCTGAAGGACCGACCGCCGTCAGATCGAGATTGTCGACCGAGAACGCGGGGCCTGGTTCGACGACCACTTCAGGCTGTCCCGCCGGCAAAGTCGCCGAAGCGTCCAAACCGCACACACGTGCCTCGACGGGTGCGCCGGTCCGAAGTTGCGTCGCCGTCGCCGTGATCGAGGTGGGGAATTGCTGTCCGGCAACCGAAATGGTCGGGCCATCGCCACAGGTGACGGTGACGGTGCGGTTGTCGAATGATTCTGCGCCCTGCACTCCGGAACCGGCGATCGGGGTTCCGTCGGCACCGACGACGCCGACCTCGGCGAGGCCGGTGGGCTGCGCCTGGGCGAAGCCGAGCGCCGTCTGATCGAGGACCGGTTCCCAAGCGGTGATGCTCAGGACGATCTTGTCGGTGACGAAGGGGGCGAGGGTAACTCGACTGGTTCGAGGCGTGTCGTCCGAGGGTTCGGGCAGCTCTCGCACCTGCGGCCCGTTGCCGAGATTCACCGCGACACTGGTCGGCAGCGACGGCAGAGTGCCAAGTCCCCGCGTGATGTCCAGGCCGGTGACCAGGGTGGGCTCGGGAAGATTGAGAGTCAGCGTCGGTTTCGGGCCGCCCGGTTCTGTGGTGCTCTGCGGCGCCGACCACGTGGTGCGTGCGTCGCCGTCGGTGGCAGCGAAGGCAGATCCGCGTGTGTCGCCGATGTCGCTCGAACCCGAAGCCGTGATTCGGCCGGGGACGGAAAGCAGACCTTCGAGGGCGTTGCCCTGACGCGCTCGGACAGTCAGTGTCGGTGCAACGACTGTGTTTTCGGCCACCGTGAGCGTGCGCTGGAAGCGGCTCGGCTCTTCCGGTATCGCCATGAATGCATTGCTGCACCGCACGCGGTCCGTCGAATCGGCGCAGGCGTTGCGGCCGGGGAACTCCTGGCTCAGGTTCCACGCGTTCACAGATGCGCCCGTCGGCGTACTCGGCAGGACTGTGTCGAAACGGATCGGTACGGTCTTCGGCGCGCTGCGATCGGAGAAGTCTTCGACGGAGAGTTCGCTGATGCCGAACTGTGTTCCAGGCGATCCGTTTTCGGTGTGAGTCGCTGTGACGCGTACCCACGGAGTGTTGCCACCCGGAATCGAGACGGTGATGGGCTCACCGGGACGCTCCACCTTCACCGCCGTGCTGCCGTTCGGTGTCGAGACCTCGAGCCATTTGACGGGAGCTCCGATTGCCGCGGCACTGGTGGTCAGATGAAGCAACCCACTGGAAATCGGTGTGTCGAAGTCGATCTGCAACCACTGGCCCAGTGCGCGCTCGATGCCGTTGCTGAACCAGCCGGTGGCCGGATCGCCGTCGACCGTCGACGCGGGACTGCTCGACGGTGAAGTGCCGCCCAGCTGGGTGGCGTCGGAGGCGGCGCTGGAAACGGTGATCGAAGCTCCGCTCCAACGGCCTTCCACGAGAGGCGTGTTCGCAACCGGGTAGTCGGGCACCAGATTGTAGGTACGACGAGCGTCGTCAGGGGTGCGAAGGGCGGAACTGTGGTTGTCGACCTGACCGAAATCGGTTTCTCGATCGCGCGGTGTGTCGGTGACGGTGACAGAATCGACGGGCAGTCCCGCAGCTTCGGCGTCGGCGGCGAGAATCATCGGCCCGGTCCCCGGAACCAGCCCGCTTTCGTGAAGTCGTACAGACGATTCCGGCCCACCTTGTACACGCGGAACCTGGTTCAGGTCGACGGAGTACGGGCCACTGACCGCCGGGGTGCCGTCGGGCGGGGTGACCTCGAAGATTTCGATGGCCGGGTAACCGGGACGCAGATCGCTGTCCGCGACCAGCCCTTCGATCTGTTCGGGGCTGTCGTCTTCACCGAAGTGGGCGACTCGCTCGATCCCCGGCGAGCCTTCGACCGCCTGGTGCACGAGTATCGGCCTGGCCGATCGCGACGTTTCGCCGTCGAGGTCGTTGCGCATCACCAGGTAGTGGATGCCCTGCCCAAGCAAGGTCTGCGCGAGGCCGTCCGACGGCCGTCCGTCGGCGATGAGACGTTGCACCGAATCGAGCGCTCGGATCGCGCCGGGAGGGGTCAGCGGGACCGAGTCACGCACCGCCCATGGCGTACTCGCCAAAGCCTGAAGCGGTTCGTCACGCGTCAGACCCCAGACTTGGCTGCCGAAGGGCGCTCCCGGGACGACGAGGGCACGTTCGGCTTCCGACCCGGGGGAGGTGTTGTCCTCGAGCCACTGCGCTGCTTCGTTCCAGTATGAGGGGACATCCGGATACGCACCGCGGGGAGCGAGCTTTCCCGTCCAGGCCAAGGCGGTGGAGAGGGTGAGGGCAACGAGGATCAGGCTGGTCAGTGCGACCATCGGTTCGCGCTCGGGATGGGCGAACGCGCGGCGCCATCGGGCGAGTGGAACCGATCCCGGTAGTGGCACTTTGGCCAGCAGGTGTGCGAGTCCGAGCACCAGCGGCAGACGGACCAACGGCTCGAGCTTGTGGACGTTGCGCAGCGGAGCGCCCGCCGAGTCGAGGAACAGGCGTACCGACTCCGACACCGGTGAGCTGAGTTCACCAACGTATCCCGCGGCCAGGCCGGTGATACCGACGAACAGGATGCGCGTCAGCCGGCCGCGAGCAGGCATGGACCGCATGCAGAGCCCGGCGAGGCCGGCGGCGGCAACCAGACCGGTGGCGACAACTGCTGCGGGCTGGGTGACCAGGACGGCGCCGGCAATGCGTTCGGGGGAGACGAACGGGGTCCAACTGTCCGTGCCGCGAAGTATCTCGGCCAGCGACGCCCACTGTGTGGTGACACCGGCGGACTCGATGTAGTCGAGGAACGGTGGGCTGATCTTGCCGAGCAGAAGTAGCGGCACGATCCACCAGAGTGTGCCGAGAGCGACGAACAGCGCCCACCACGCGGTGAACGTCAGCCATGTTCGGTTGGGTTTGTGCGAGAGCCACCAGATGATCGCGACCAGGCAGGCCGCGGCGGTGGCGACGGCATTGATCGAACCCATGAGCGCGACGGCAAGCGCGGATTGTGCGGCTAACCGCCTCAACCCCCGTGAGTGGTTAGGGAGTCCAGGGACTCCATTTCCACGCACAGGGCCGAAGGCCAAAATCACCGGCAACAAGACCCACGGCGCCAGCATCATCGGCAGGGTTTCCGAGGAAATCGAACCGAGCGTGGTCAGCACGCGGGGAGAGAGAACAAAGGCAACCGCTGCGATGACGCGTGAACTACGACTACCGATACCGAGAGCCTCGGCAACGCGGATGATGCCCCAGAAACCCGCGATCAGAAGCAGCGCCCACCAGATGCGCTGGGTGATCCACGGCGGAACGTTCGCCAACTCGCCGAGCGCGAAGAACGGCCCGTGCGGAAAGAAATATCCGTAGGCCTGGTTCTGAACCTGGCCGAGCGGGGCCTGACTACTCCACTGATGCGACGCGCGTTCGAGAAAACCGAACGGATTCTGCGTCAGGTCGTACTTGGTGTCAGCGGTGATCAGACCCGGCGATTGCAGAAAAGTGAGAAGAAACGCTACGACGGAGGCGCCGAACAGCCACCGCTTCGACAGGGGCTCTGCCGACGGGGCGGTGTCTACCGAAGACACCGCTGCGTCGGCGGAAGAACGGGAACTCGCGAGGCCTGCGCTCTCAGCGGCTGCCGTACTCAACCTGGTTCAGCACGGAAGAATCTGCGTTTCCGCTGCGGTCGATCTCGGGACGAGTGTTGTCCGACGCGGCGGCCGTGACACCGAAGATGACGCCGGCACCCAGAACGGCACCGATGACAGCGCTGGCCACACCGGGGACAAGGAACTTCGTCATCGCGGATCTCCCAATTGGTCGTTAGTCGGTCGTTCGCGGTCGGACGGACTTACCGGCCCGTACGAACTGCTCGGGTCAAGGTATCACCCGCACTCGAGAATCCGGACGATTACCCTCGTGACGTGCTGGTCAGTCGAGGGTTTCGGCACCAAACGCGGTCAACAGAGTGCGCAGTTTCGTAGATGTCTCGTCGAGTTCGTCCTGCGGATCCGATTCGGCGACAATTCCACCACCCGCGCTGGCCCAGGCGTTGCGGCCGTCTGCACTGATCTCGGCGCAGCGGATGGCAACCACCCAATCGCCGTCACCGGCCTCGTCGCACCATCCCACGGCGCCGCCGTAGAAACGGCGCGGCTCCTCGGTCTCGCGGATGACTTTCAGCGCCACGTCGGTGGGTGTTCCGCACAGCGCGGGCGTCGGATGCAGAGCGATGGCGAGGTCGAGTGCAGTGGTGTCGTTTCGCAGCGTGCCGCGGATCGGGCTGGCCAAGTGCCAGACCTCGTGAGTGTTGGTCAGTTCGGGAGTTGCCGGCACCGACAGATCACTGCACATCGGGTGCAGGACCTCGCGGATCCACGCCGTCACGAAGGCGTGCTCGGCCAGATTCTTCGTCGAATGCAAAAGGCTCTCGCCTGCCGCGCGGTCTTGATCGGCGTCGGCGGATCGCTTTGTGGTGCCGGCCAACGGGCGACATGTCACGACGCGCCCGCGTCGACTGACCAATACTTCGGGCGTCGCGCCGACCAGGCTGTGGCCCTCGAATTCGGCTCCCGCAGCAGAGAGGTCGACGGCAAAGGTGTTGGCGACGGGATTGAGCGCCGCCATGCGTGCGGCGAGCGCGGTCGGAAAGATCGGGGTCTGCGTGCGAAGTTCCACAGTGCGAGCCGCGACAACCTTGTCGATCTCTCCGCTGCGGAGGCGTCCGATCAACTTTTCCACCCGACGAAGATGCTCCGACGACGACGGGATCTCCCGGTCAACCCGGGTCGTGGGCAGGGCCTGGGGATCGCGCGGTTGCCACGGCCGCGACGCGATCGTCGCCTCGGCAGGTTCGTACAACGCCGTTGCGGCAGCCGGGTCGAAGGGGAGCGCTCCGACGATCAGCTTTGTCGTACCTGCCGACAGAGCGTGGGTGGCCGCGTCGGAGCTGTCGAAGCTGCGTCGTACGCCGCGGGTGACCACGCTGTGATCGGGGCGCGAGAGAACAAAACCGTCCATGGTGGCTTCGACACTAGTCGGCCACGGATCAGGAATGCGCGAAGGTCACTTCCCTGGAGGGACGATCAACACCGGCCGATGACTGTGACGCAGAACATGATCCGCGACGCTGCTCTGCAGTAGCGACCGCAAACCCGTAGTGCCACGGGTGCCGGTCACGATGATGTCGACGTCCAATTCGTCTGCGGTTTCGCAGATTGCAGACCAGATCGCGGATCGGCACTCGGCGCTTCTGCCTTCGACGGTCAGGCCTGCGGCCTCGGCCAGTGCGACGCCCTCGGCGAGGGTGACTTTGGCGTCGGTGTACGCGATGTCCTCGACGTCGTCGTCGGGAACCCACTCCGGTTGCATCACCCCGGACAGGCCGGACATGCGAGCGGCCTGGCGAACCATCGGCTCCCAGGCAGTGACGAGAACAGCACGATTGGCGGAGAGGAAACGCCCCGCATAGTCGACTGCACGCTTGGCGTTGTCGGAACCGTCGTACGCGATGAGCATCAGACCTTGTGGCATCACGACCTCCTCGTCAGCGGGGGAATCGGTTCTCTTCCAGGCTACCGTCCCGATGTGCCCGTGAGGGAGTGTATGGGTACCGGGTCCGTTACGGTCGAGGTATGCGGATCAAGTTTCTGAAGGCTGCGACGACCATTGCTTTATGCGGAGGGTTGGTTGCGGGATGCTCGGGCGAAAACGGGACCGCCGATCCGGTTTCGAGCGCCCCGACCAGCACCACCTCCGAGATCACGTCGACGCCTGCGGCATCCAGCTCCGCGCCCGTCGCCGCGTCGTGCGGTAGTGACCTTGTGGCTTCACTGTCTCTGCGTCAGAAACTTGCCCAGCTGCTCAACGTCGGCGTCACCGGGACCGACGACGCGTTGTCGATAGTGCAGAACGAGGAGATCGGCGGCATCTTCGTCGGAAGTTGGACCGATCAGTCGATGCTCACCAATCGCGAAGTGCCGCAGGTTGCTTCGTCGTCGAAGTTGCCGTTGATGGTGACGATCGACGAAGAAGGTGGGCGAGTTTCCCGCGTCGCGGACATCCTCGGGCCCGATCCGTCGGCCAGAGAAACGGCGCAGACCATGACAGTGGAACAGACGTACCAGATGGCGCTCGAGCGTGGACGCGGGTTGAAGGATCTCGGGATCACCGTCAACTACGCCCCCGACGTCGACGTCAGCAGCCAACCCGACGACTCCGTGATCGGGGACCGCTCGTACTCCGACGACCCCCAGACCGTGGTTGCCTACGCCGGTGCGTACGCGCAGGGTATGCGCGATGCCGGAATCTTCCCGGTGATCAAGCACTTTCCCGGACATGGCAGCGCGTCGGGTGACTCGCACCGGGGTGAGGTGACAACGCCGCCCTTGCAGGATCTGATCGCGTCGGACCTGATTCCCTTCCGGGAGCTGTCGGGAACCGGAGTCGGCGTCATGATGGGTCACCTCGAGGTTCCCGGTCTGACCGAGCCCGGTACCCCTGCCAGCATCAGCCCCGCCGCCGTCGCGTTGCTTCGCGACGGAGTGGGTTACGGCGCAGCGCCGTTCACCGGCCCGGTATTCACCGACGACCTCAGCGGAATGCAGGCGATCACCGACCGATACGATATTGCCGACGCGGTTCAGGCTGCGCTGGTGGCTGGAGTCGATCAGGCATTGTGGCTGACAACCGACGACGTTCCGCGGGTGCTCGACCATCTCGAGCAGGCCGTCGCGTCCGGTGAGCTTCCGCAGGCGCGGGTCGATCAGGCCGTGGTCACAGTTGCCACTGCCAAAGGTGCCGTGACCTGCTGAGTCGAAGTCGGGATTCGACGCACAATCTTACCGTAGAGTAAGATCGACATTTACCCTGTGGTTGGAGGAAGCATGGCCGGCGGTACCAAGCGACTGCCACGCGCAGTGCGTGAGCAGCAGATGCTCGACGCGGCTGTGGACGTGTTCTCCGACAGGGGGTTTCACGAAACTTCGATGGACACCATCGCAGCCAAAGCCGAGATCTCGAAGCCGATGCTGTACCTGTACTACGGCTCGAAGGAAGAGCTGTTCGCGGCGTGCATTCATCGTGAAGGGCTCCGCTTCCTCGAAGCGCTCGCCCCGGCCGGCGCGCCGAACCTGACTCCGCGTGAACAATTGCGCGCCGCTCTCGAGGGCTTCCTCGGGTTCGTGGGCGCAAACCGCAAGTCGTGGATGGTGCTCTACCGTCAGGCCGTCGGGCAGCAGGCTTTTGCGGGAACCGTGCAGTCCAGCCGCGATCGGTTGATCGAGTTGACTGCGCATCTGCTCGAGTCCAGCACCAAGGATCCTGATGCCGCGCACGATTACGGGATCATCGCCATTGCGCTCGTCGGCGCCGGTGAGGCGGTAGCCGACCGGGTCGCGGGTGGGGAAATCGAAGTGGATGCCGCAGCGGATCTACTCGAATCCCTCGCGTGGCGCGGTCTGTCGGGCAAGAAGAAGTCCGAATAGCCCCCAAACCAATCTGAGCGAACGTACCTTTCAGCGCATCCAAGGCGCCGAAAGGTACGTTCGCTCAATTGGGGTGGGTCGAAACCCGACAAAACTCAGGTCAGCGCAGCGTCGCAGTGACGTGCGGGTAACCCTTCTTCGGGTGACGCAGTGACAGATCCCAGCCGTCGTCGGTGCGATCAGCGTAGGCATTCAGCGTCGCCGGTAGCAGAATCGGCTTGCCGAAACGCACGCTGTAGGTGACCTTGTCCGCGACGGACCCCTCGACGGTCCGCAGAACTGCCGCGGCACTCCACATTCCGTGAGCAATGGTCTTCGGGAAACCGAAAGCCTTGGCGCCCAGAGACGAGACGTGAATCGGATTACGGTCGCCGGAGACGGCGGCGTACTTGCTGATCGTGGTCTGGTCGACGCGGATGGTGCTCATCGGCATCGGCGGGACCTCGTCGACCTTGGGCTCCGGACCTGGCTGGCCGGACAGGGAGGTCTTCTGCTGGTTCAGGAAGCTCGAGGTCTGTCGCCAGACCAGTTCCCGTCCCACCCGAATTTCGGTGATCACGTCGATCAGCAGGCCCTTGCGGTGCTCACGCAGGTTCTCGGCATGCACCGAGAGGTCAAGCGGTTCGCTGACGGAGATGGGCCGCAGCGATTCGATGACGTTCTCGGCGTGAACTGAGCCGACGGCGGCGAAGGGGAAGTCCTTCGACACCATCAGCTTCATCACGGTCGGGAAGGCCAAGGTGAAGGGATACGTGATCGGCAGAGTGTCGCCGAATCGCAGTCCGGTCACGCGGCAGTACGCCGCCAGATTGTCGGTGTCGACCTTCAGTCCGGTGAGGGTGAAGGTCTGCTGTGGCACCGAGCGAGAATTGGACTTGTTCCACGGCAGCAATCCCAGTACCGCGCGGGAGTAGATGTCGATGGTCTTCGGCTGCTCGGTGAGCGCGACGGTCTTTGTTGCCATCATGCGCCCAGGAGGCTCTGGCCGCAGACGCGAACGACCTGTCCCGTAACGGCATTGGAGGCCGGGCTGGCGAAGTATGCGACGGTCTCGGCGACGTCGACGGTCTCGCCGCCCTGCAGGAGCGAGCTCATGCGGCGGCCGGCTTCGCGGGTGGCGAAGGGGATGGCCGCGGTCATGGCGGTCTCGATGAAGCCCGGTGCGACGGCGTTGATGGTGATGTTCTTCTTCGCCAGGACGGGAGCTTCGGCGTGTACGAGGCCGATGACGCCGGCCTTGGAGGTGCCGTAGTTGGTCTGGCCGCGGTTGCCCGCGATGCCGGCGATGGAGGAGACGTCGACGACGCGGCCGCCTTCCTTGAGGGCGCCCTTCTCGACGAGGTGCTCGGTGATCTTCTGCGGTGCAAGAAGATTGACGTTCATGACCATGTTCCAGCGGCCTTCGTCCATGTTGGCGAGGGTCTTGTCGCGGGTGATGCCGGCGTTGTGGACGATGATGTCGGCTCCGCCGTGACGCTCGAGGAGGTGAGCTGCGAGGACCTCGGCTGCGTCGGCCGCCGTGACGTCGAGGGCGAGGGACGTGCCGCCGACCTTGTTCGCGGTCTCGGACAGTGCTTCGCCGGCGGCCGGGATGTCAGCGCAGACCACGTGTGCGCCGTCGCGGGCAAGCACCTCGGCGATGGTGGCACCGATGCCGCGGGCTGCGCCGGTGACGACGGCAACCTTGCCTTCGAGCGGCTTGTCCCAGCTTGCGGGCGCGACGGAATCTTCACCACCGACGACGATGACCTGGCCGTCGACGAAGGCGGACTTCGCCGAAAGGAGAAAGCGCAGAGTCGATTCCACGCCGGACAGTCCGGTGGACGCCTTGGGGGAGACGTAGACCAGCTGAGCGGTGGAGCCGCGCTTGATCTCCTTGCCGACGCTGCGGGTGAAGCCTTCGAGCGCGCGCTGCGCGACATGCTCGTCGACGCTCGACGTTTCTTCCGGCGTCGTGCCGAGAACGACGACGCGAGCCGACGGTGCGAGGTTGCGGATCACGGGCTGGAAGAACTCGAACAGCTGCTCGAGCTCGCTGACCTGAGTGATTCCGGTGGCGTCGAACACGAGTCCGCCGAAGCTGCTGTCGTGTGCCTGAGCCGCCGGGTAGTCGGAGAGCAGTACGCGAAGTGGTTCTGCGAGCCGACCCTTGCCGCCGATGAGGACAGGTCCGGCGAGTGCGGGTTCCCCTGCTTTGTAGCGACGCAGGTTCTCGGGCCTGGGCAGGCCGGCCTTCGACGCGATGAATGCGCCGGGGGCGGACGAGAGGAACTGTGAATAGAGGTCGGGAGCTCCCTTGCTGGCTGCCACGGTCCTACCTTCTGTTGTGTTTCGGGTTGTCTCTCACCGGGCAATCGGAAGAATGCGGCGATAGACAAGTAACTTACTACTGAGTAAGAATAGTCTTCAACAGGTAATCGCACCATCCTTGGAGACGCAAGTGACAAGCAAAGCCCGTTCAAACGCAAAGCCCGCCGCACCGCGCACCGCACCGGCCGCAGCCGCTGCGAAGTCCGCAGGTCAGCGCCGTTCGGTTGCGATCGTCGGCGGAAATCGCATTCCGTTCGCACGCTCGGACAAGGCGTACGCACAGGCGTCCAACCAGGACATGTTCACTGCGACGCTCGACGGTCTGGTGAGCCGATTCAATCTGCAGGGCGAGAAGCTCGGCATGGTCGTCGGCGGTGCGGTGCTCAAGCACAGCCGTGATTTCAATCTCATTCGCGAGTCCGTTCTCGGCAGCGCGCTGAGCCCGTACACGTCGGCGTACGACCTTCAGCAGGCGTGTGGCACGGGACTGCAGTCGATCATCGCCGTCGGCGACGCCATTTCGGCCGGCCGCATCGATTCGGGCATCGGCGGCGGCACGGACACCACGTCCGACGCCCCGATCGGCGTCAACGATCAGGCGCGCGAGTTCCTGCTCTCCCTCAATCGCGCGAAGTCCACGGGCGACCGCATCAAGCTGCTCGGCAACGTCCGTGCGGGCATGCTCGGCCTCGAAATTCCGCGCAACGGCGAGCCTCGCACCGGCAAGTCGATGGGTGACCACGCTGCGATCACCGCCAAGGAATTCGGCATCAAGCGCGAGGACCAGGACGAACTTGCCGCTGCCAGCCACAAGAACATGGCGGCTGCCTACGACCGCGGTTTCTTCGACGACCTCGTCACCCCGTTCCTCGGCCTGACCCGCGACGACAACCTCCGTCCCGGTTCGACCGTCGAGAAGCTGTCGACGCTCAAGCCCGTCTTCGGTACCAAGCTCGGCGACGCGACGATGACGGCAGGCAACTCGACGCCGCTCACCGACGGCGCTTCTGCAGTCCTCCTCTCCACCGACGAGTGGGCAGCCGAGCGCAATCTTCCGGTTCTGGCGCACCTCGTCGATTCCGAAACCGCTGCCGTCGACTACGTCCACGGCAAAGACGGGTTGCTCATGGCTCCCACGTACGCGATTCCGCGTTTGCTGGCCCGCAACGGTCTGACCTTGCAGGACTTCGATTACTACGAGATCCACGAAGCCTTCGCTTCGGTGGTTCTGGCAACCCTGCAGGCCTTCGAGTCCGACGAGTACTGCAAGGAACGCCTCGGCCTCGACGGCGCGTTGGGATCGATCGACCGAAGCAAGCTCAATGTCAACGGATCGTCCTTGGCTGCAGGTCACCCGTTCGCGGCAACCGGCGGACGTATTGTGGCTTCCCTCGCAAAGATGCTCGCGGAGAAGGGTTCGGGCCGCGGTCTGATCTCGATCTGTGCGGCCGGCGGCCAGGGTGTCACGGCGATCATCGAGCGGTAACCGCTCCACAATCTCCCCACGCGACTGAAAACTGCGCTCACCTGCAGTGATCGTGGCGAGGGGATGCGTAATCGGGGATCCGGCCACGAGGGGTGGCCGGATCCCCGAACTCTTTGCAAACTTTTTCGCGCAGGCGTGTAACGCTGCAGAATAGCTACCGATATTCATGACAGCCCCGTGTTGCTGCCTGACCCCCGACCTGGCAGCAGCGCGGGGCTCTCGTATGTCCGGATATCCTGTATTGAGTTGTCGGTGAGCGCCGCAGCGACGGTTGATGCAGCGAGGAGCCAACAGGTGAGTGACGAAGAGGGTCCGTCCGTCGAGAAGACGAACAGCGAGGACTCGTCCCTCCCGGAACAGGAACTCGAGTCGGTCGAGGAACCTCAGGCGGTCGAGGAACCTCAGGCGGTCGAAGAGACCGAGTCGGTCGAGGAACCCAAGACCCCTGAGGACACCGAGGCAGTTGTCGAGGCTGAATCAGTAGGACCTGAACCAGCCGAAGCACCAAGGCCAGTCGACGAAGACGCAATCGATTCCACAGAAGCGACAGTCGACGAAGCAGTAGACGAGCCGACAATCGTCGAGCCCACAATCGTCGAACCGGCCATCGACGAATCGGCAAACGAGGTCACCACCGTCATCCCTGTCGTCCCAGCGGGGGACGCACCGCCGACGGAAGTAGTCGACTCGGCTCCTGCGACAGAAACCATCGACGAGCAGACAGAGCAGTTCGAGCCCCCGGCAGTGGTGGTTCCCCCGAAGCCGCCGCGTCCCGAGTTCGTGCAGCAGTACGACACCCAGCAATTCGAACCCATCCAGCAGCAGTACGAGCCTGTTGTCCGCGAACCAGAGGCAGTTGCACCACCAGCACCGCAACAACAGCCAGAAGCGCCCGCTCCGGCTTCTTCCCGTAAGTGGGTCAAACCGGCGATAGCAGTCGGCGCCATCTTTGCCGTCGCAGTGATTGCCTACGGAGTGGACATCTTCACGTCGTCGGGGAAGACACCACGCGGCACCCAGGTCGCCGGGGTGGACATCGGTGATCTCACGCCTGCCGACGCAGAGGCCACGCTGCGCGCCGAACTTGGCCCAAGGCTCGTCGAACCGGTAGCGGTACATGCCGGCGGCGTCGATTCCGAGATCGTTCCCGCATCTGCGGGTGTGGACGTCGACTGGTCGGCGACGCTCTCGGGCGTGAACGCTCAGCCGATCAACCCGATCACCCGCATCACGTCGTTCTTCGGCTCCCGCGAGGTGCCCGTGGTGTCGACGGTCGACCAGGGTGCGTTGGATGCCTCGATGTCGCAACTTGCGGCGAACAGCGATCGTGCGCCCGTCGAAGGCGCAGTCGTGTTCGAGAGTGGGAAGGCGACGGGTGTTTCACCTGCCGCCGGCCAGGCTCTCGAAACGCAGCAGGCGGGCGCAACGTTCGCCGCGGAGTGGTCTGACGGTGGCGTCGTCGATCTTCCGGTCGACGAGGTGCCGGTGACGGTCACTCAGGCCGGTGTCGATCGCGCACTGCAGGAGATTGCCATTCCGGCTGCCTCGGGTGATGTCGTGGTCAACGGCCGTGACGGCAAGGTTGCGACGCTCGGCGTCGACCAGATCGGTGAGGTTCTGACCTTCACCCCTGACGGCTCGGGTGGGCTGACTCCGCAGTACAACACGGATGCTGCGATCAAGATTCTGACTCCGCAGTTGGTATCGACTGAAGTACAACCCAAGGACGCGTCGTTCACCTTCGCCGGTGGTAAGCCGTCGGTTGTGCCGGGTGTTGTCGGTGATCTGATCAACTGGCCGGACACGGTCAAGGAACTTCCGGTTCTGCTGGGCAGCACGGCTTCTCGGGCAACACCCGCCGTGTACGGACCCGTCCCGCCGGCGTTGACCACCGAAGCCGCGGATGCCCTCGGCATCAACGAGGTGATCGGCGAATTCACCACCGGTGGTTTCGAATACGCGTCTGGAGTGAATATCGGCCTGGCCGCATCGGAGATCGACGGGGCCGTGATCAAGCCAGGGGATACGTTCTCGCTCAACGAGTACACGGGCCCGCGCGGTGCGGCTCAGGGATACGTCGAGTCGGGGATCATCAACAATGGTCGCCCGGACAAGGCTGTCGGCGGCGGTATCAGCCAGCTCGCGACGACGCTCTACAACGCGACGTATTTCGCAGGCATGGACGACGTTGCGCACACCGAGCACAGTTACTACATCTCGCGGTACCCCGAAGCGCGTGAGGCGACCATCTTCGATGGAGCGATCGACTTGCAGTTCCGTAATCCGGCGAAGACCGGCGTGATGATCGAGACGATTGCGACGTCGTCGAACATCACCGTTCGGATCTGGGGAACCAAAACCGTCGATGTCGCTTCGACGACCGGCCCGCGTACGTCGCCGACGTCGCCGAACACCGTGACGTTGCCGGAGGGGCCTGGTTGTGTGGCTTCGAGCGGTGCGCCCGGATTCACGGTCAGCGACACCCGCGTGATCACCGACCACGCGAGTGGCGCCGAGATTTCCTCGAACACCCGGACCGTCAAGTACGACCCGGTGCCGATCGTGAAGTGCGAGTAGGGAACTACTTGCCGACGAGTGGGCCGAGGGTGCGGCCCGCGAGGTCGACGATGCCTGGCTCTTCGCCGTTGGTGATCAGGTTGATCACGACGCCGTCGATGCCGTGGTCGAGGATGCGCGTCTGAACCTGCTCGGCGACGTCGTCCGGGCTGCCGACGAAATGGCGTTCGGTGGCCTTGGCGACCACGTCTTCCGGCGCCGTGGTGATGTCGAGGCCACGCTCCGCGAGAAACGTTCGCTGATGCGCGCGAGCCTTGTCGCCGTCCTCGTCGATCATCATGAACGTGAGGAAGCTGGTCTCGAGGGTTGCGGGATCGCGACCGGCTTCGTCGCAGCGTGCCGCAAGTGCTTCCATCTTGCGCGGCAGTTCCGAGGGGTCGCAGATGATGTTGAGGTGATCCGCGAAGCGAGCGGCGAGGCCGAACGTCTTCTTCTCACCGCCGCCGCCGAGCAGGATCGGCAGGTCGTCGCGGACGCGAGGCTCGTTGATGGCGTCCTTGACGTGGTACCACTTGCCGTCGAAGGTGGGGCGCTCACCGCGGAGCATCGGCGCGATGATCTGCAGTGCTTCGTCGAGCTTCTGGAAGCGCTCGGTGAACGTTCCGAACTCGTATCCGAACGAATTGTGTTCGAGCTCGAACCAACCGGCGCCGATTCCCAGGATGGCCCGACCGCCGCTCACCACGTCGAGGGTGGTGACGGTCTTGGCGAGCATGGGCGGATTGCGGTAGGTGTTTCCCGTGACCAGTGCAGACAACTGGATGGTCTCGGTGGCCGTCGCCAGCGCGGAGAGCGCGGAGTAGGCCTCGAGCATCGGGGCGTCCGGCGCTCCGATTCCGGGGAGTTGGTAGAAGTGATCCATCACGAATGCAGTGTCGAAGCCTGCGGCTTCGGCTTCGCGGGCCTGCGCTATGACGGTGGGGAAGAGGTCCTTGACCGGACCGCCGTAGCTGAAGTTGGGCATCTGGTATCCGAGGCGAGTGCTCACCGTTTCGACGTTACTCGCGATCGGAGGACCCGGCACGATTTTACCAACTCTATGGATTCCGTTGTGCTGGGCAGACTTCCGGAATTCAGAGAAGTTCTTCGGCCGCTTCGCGTCGCTTGGCGCGCTGCTGGTGGCGCTTTACGCCCAGGGCGGCGGCTGTGACGCCGACGAGTGCACCGACTCCAGCGCCGGCCCAAGTCGAGATTCCGTCGCCCGGTCGAGCTACGAGTTGGGCGACGACGCCGATCAATGCGATCAGATAGACGGACCCAGCCATGAGTACTCGGGGCGGCAGACCCTTCATGCTTGTGTAGGCGTCGACGTCGTGAGCCTGCGCATACCGCAGCACCACCATCGAGCAGATAAACCATCCGATGATCAGTCCCACTGAAATCCATGCGCCGGTGCGTCCGGCAACCCACGGCAGAATTGCCGCTGCGATCAACGTGATCCAATAGGCGAATTGCAATCCCACCGCCGAGGCTTCGTTCCAGACGTCGCGCTGCCGCTCGTCCTTGTAGAAGTCGTCGTCCAGATCTCCGACGAACCGCATTGCCTTCATCATGGTGCTCATGCCGTCTCCTCTGGAATTTCTGCGGTGAGTGCCGATTCGGGTAAGGGGAAGAGCGCTTCGACGGTGGTCCCCAGTGCCAGTGCCAGGCGAAGTGCCAGGTAGACACTCGGTGCGTAGTCGCCGCGTTCGACGGAGACGATGCTCTGTCTGCTCACCTGACCTGCCGTGGCCAGTTGCGCCTGGGTGAGGCCGGCGAGGCGTCGGTGCTCCCGCACGTTGTTGTCGCCGGCCTTTCCAGTCATAGGAAAAGTAAAGAATACTTGTCACATGATGTCAAGTTTACTTGTCATATGCGAGGCTGACGAGCATGCGTGAACGATTTCTCGAGATCGCCCTGGCCAATCCAGTGGTCGCAACGATCGTGGATCGGGCGCCGAAGCTGGGATTGCCGGAGTGGTACCTGACGGCGGGTGGGCTCTTCCAAACCGTCTGGAATCACATCGACGGCCGTGACCTCGGCGCCGGAATCAAGGACTACGACCTCTTCTATTTCGACGCCGGCGATCTGAGCTACGACGCGGAGGACCGTGTGATTCGTTCGGCGGCAGAACTGTTCGCCGATGTGGATGCCGATGTCGAAGTACGCAACGAAGCCCGCGTGCACCTGTGGTACGAGCAGCATTTCGGGATTCCCGGCGTTCCGTTCACCAGTTGCCGCGACGCTATCGACCACTTCGCTTCCACAACTTGCTGTTTCGGGATCACCAAGGCCGCGGGCGGCACTGTGGACGTGTATGCCCCGCATGGATACGACGATCTTTTCGACATGATCGTCCGCCCCAACCCGGTGCTGGCGCCGAGAGAGGTTTACGAGGCCAAGGCGGCACGTTGGCGCAGGGAATGGCCTGCGCTGACCGTGGAGCCTTGGCCGGAGACCCTGACCTAGACTTCGATCGGCGGATGCAGCCTGTCCATGGTCCATTGCCGATTTCGGCGTGCAGCAAGTGAACTGGCCCCGAGTGAGGCGACGAGAAGGCCGCCGAGGACGGCGATCGAGACCCACAGTCTCGAGTCGATACCGCCGACGGTGAGTTGTCGTAGCCCGTTCACCGCGTAGGTCATCGGGTCGAAGGGGTGGATGATCTGGAACGGTTTCGCGGTGGTTTCGACGGGATAGATGCCGCCGGCCGAAACCAGTTGCAGCATCAGGAACGCCAGGGTGATGACGCGTCCGACGGATACTCCGAAGATGGCGTTGAATGCCTGGATCAACGCCATATACGTGGCAGTGATGAGCATCAGGAATCCGACGGTGCCGAGGGCGTGTGTGGGGTGCAGGCCGACGGCGAAGTGCACGACCAGGTACATCACGATCACCTGGCAGATGCCGATGAGCAATGCCGGCCAGTACGAGGCGAGGACCACTCGCAGCGCGCCGAGTCCGTTTGCGATGGGCCGGTTCTGGAGCGGCTTGAGCAGCATCCAGGTGATGATGCCGCCCACGAACAGCGCGAGGGGCAGGAAGAACGGAGCAAAACCGGTACCGAAGGTGCTTGCCCGGTTCTCGTAGGTCTCCTGTAGTTCGACCGGGCTGGAGAGGGTTTGAGCGGTTGCGGTTCGCTGCTGATCGGTCCAACTGGGAATCTGACCGGCGCCCTCGGTGAGTTTGGTCGCGAGTTCGGCAGACCCGGCACGGAGTTGCTCGGTGCCGTCGGCGAGTTTGGCTGCACCATCGGAGAGTTGGACGCTGCCGTCGGTGAGTTGAACCAGTCCACTGCTGAGGGTTTGCGCGCCGTCGTTGACTTGCTGACCGCCGTCACGCAGCTGCACCAGGCCGTTGCGGAGTTCACCGCCGCCGTTGGCCGCGGCATTCAGCCCGGCTCGGAAGGTGCTCGACGGATCGTCGAGTTGGTAAGCGAGTTGTTGTGCACCGCTCTTGAGTTCGCCCAGTTGGCCCATGGTCGCTTCACCGAAACCCTGAGTGCGCAGCATGTCCTGGGCAGGCGCGAGGGCATTGGCGATCTGTTGGCTGACAGGATCCGGGTTCAGCCGAAGGCTGGCCACCGCCTGCCCGACCAGTTGTGCAACGTCTGCCTGTGTGTTCCCGAGGACGCTCAGTTGGTCGACGACCTGGGTGACGCCACCACTGAGTTGGCTTGCGCCGTCGCCCAGTTGGACGGCTCCGAGATCGAGTTGCCCCAAACCGTCGGTCAGTGCGAGGACACCGTCCGTGGCGGTATTGATACCGGTCGAGAGTTGCGCTGTACCGCCGGCAAGAGTGGCTGCACCGTCACGTGCGGTAACCATGTTGTCTGCCAGAGTTTTCGAGCCCGACGCCAATTCGCCGGCTCCGGCATTGGCAGTGTTCACTCCGGCCGAGAGCTGGAGCGCTCCGTCGGCGGCCTGCTTCAAACCTGCACCCGCATCGGTCAATCCGACCAGAACCGTCTCGACGGACTGCGCGCCGATCTTGTCGCTGACTTGACTGAGAACCTGCTGGGCGGCATTTTGGCCGATGATGGTGCCGAGGTAGTTGTTGACGTCGTTGAAGGTGAACTGCAACTGAGCTTTGTGGGGGTCCTTGGACGTCGGGGAGGCAACGGCCTCGCTGAAATTCTCGGGCAGAGTGAGAGAGAAGTAGTACGTCCCGTCCGAGACTCCCTGTTCGGCTTCCTGCTGTGAGACCAGGTGGAGATCGAGCTCACCGGAATCGAGAAGTGCTTGGCTTACTTCGTCGCCAGCCTTGAGCTCTTGACCCTGCACCATTGCACCGCGGTCGGTGTTGACCAGTGCGACGGGGACCTTGTTGACCTCACCGAACGGATTCCAGAAGGCCCACAGGTACATTGCGCCGTACAGCAGTGGCATCAAGATGATGGTGACGAGTGCGATCCTGGGCATCGCGCCGCGGGAGAACCGCTTGAGTTCGGTTCCGAGAGACATTCCAGCGAGCATCGCGGTTACCTCGCCCCTTCTTGGTCGGGATTGGTGACTTCTTGGAGCAGGGCGACGGCATCGATGGGTGATCCGTCGGGCAGCGGGTTGACGGTCGACGCGATGATGGTCTGGTAGCTCCCCATCTCGACGAGTCGCTCGACGAGGTACGCGCGTTCGGAGTCGCGCCGCACCTGTTCGAGATCGTCGACGACGAGCAGGGCCGGCTTCTTCGTGTTCGCGACGGCGATACGCAGCAGGGTCGCCTCGAGTTCCCCGAGATCGCTGACGTACCGGCCGAGCGCAGGTAAGGGATGATCGCCGAAGACGGGAGCGCACACCGCTTCGAGTTCGCGGTCTCCGGCACGTCCGATGAGCTTGTACCAGGGCGCATCCCAGCGAATTTGTTCGGTGATCAGATCTCGGACGGTGACGGACTCGGCAAGCTCGTCGATGTCCTCGAACCCGGCGACCCCGGCGATCTCGAAGATCTCTCGGGGACGCGTTCGACCGAAGACGGACAGTGATCCGGAACTGGCTTTCATTCGTCCGCTGAGTGTCAGAAGTAAGGACGTACGTCCTGAACCGGCGGAGCCTTCGAGGATGGTCACACCGCCTGCACGAATCTCGAGATTGACGGGTCCGAACACCGGCCCCCATGGGCCGTCGAGCGCCAAGTCCGTGGCGGTCAATGCCAGTTCAGGGGCGTAATCGAGTTGTGCGTGCTCTGGTGCGACCACGATGATCACCTGTCTGTTGATCTACTCGGCCTTCGAAAGAACCGAGTGCTGGTTCAGTGGACGTTCGTGCTCACCCAATCACATCGGTAGCGGGTGAGCGGTCCCACGAATGGGATGTGTCGGACACGATCGGTAACTTGGAGACCGAACGGTATGTATTCTGTTTGAACGGACAGGGGGTGTCGAGGTGCCGGTTCGTAGACGCGGTATGTGCGCGTTACTGGTCATGGCCGCCCTGTCAGTTGTCTCCTGTGCCGGTGAGCGCGAGTCGCCCCCGTTCGTGTCGAGCGAGAGGCTTTTCGAGTTCACCGGTCGCAATGTCGGACCCGTGACCGTTCCGCCCTTGCCTTCCGATCGGCACGAGTCCGAAGCAGCGCCGTACGGAGCCATCACCCTGTCCGGTGGGTGGAGCGGCGCAGCCAATGTCTCGCTGCCCGGATCCGTCACGTGTTTCGAGCACAACTGGGCGGATTCGCTGCCCGCCGGTCACCGCCAGTGGGCCTACGAGGTGCACACGAGTTCCTTCTACGAGTACGACGGCGGCGGCGAATATCCGGGGCGTGATTTCCAGTTGCAGGTCTACGTGAACGAAAACCCGGAACCAGGTCAGTCCGGGGCGACGATGATGTTCTCGGATCAGAGCGGACAGTTCGTGTCCTTCGGCGGCGGCGTCGACAATTCCGTCGAAATAGTCAGTTCTCCGGACCGCAGGCGCGTGGCGCTTTCCCTGGTAGGAACGGCGGCACGGCCCGGCGAACAACCGACGACGTCCGTACTGTCCGCACAGATCAGTTGCCCGACCGTCGAGCGCAGATGACCACAGATTGCATTGACTGCCGAGCATGAAAATGCCGGTCCCGAAACATTCTCGGGACCGGCACTTTTCATGAATCAGGAACGAATCAGAATGCTGCTTCGTCGATCTCCATGATGTCGTTCTCGGTGTTCGCGATGATCTCGCGTGAAGCGGTGAGCTCGGGCAGGACGTTCTTGGTGAAGAAGGACGCGATGGCGACCTTGCCCTCGTAGAAGCCCTTGTCCTTGTCGGAAGCGCCGTTGTCGAGTGCCGCGAGAGCGATCTCGGACTGGCGGAGGAGCTGCCAGCCGATGAGCAGGTCGCCGACGGACATCAGGAAGCGGACGGAACCGAGGCCGACCTTGTACAGCTCGGTGGGCTGCTCCTGAGCTCCCATGAGGAAGCCGGTGAGCGTGGCAGCCATGGCCTGGACGTCTTCGAGTGCGGTGGCGAGCAGTGCGCGCTCCGCCTTCAGGCGACCGTTGCCGGCTTCGCTGTCGATGAAGGTCTTGATCTGTCCGGCAACGTGAGCGAGCGCGACGCCGCGGTCACGAGCGATCTTGCGGAAGAAGAAGTCCTGAGCCTGGATGGCCGTGGTGCCTTCGTACAGCGAGTCGATCTTGGAATCGCGGATGTACTGCTCGATCGGGTAGTCCTGCAGGAAGCCGGAGCCACCGAGGGTCTGCAGGCTGTCCGTCAGGTACTGGTACGCACGCTCGGAGCCGACGCCCTTGACGATCGGGAGCAGCAGGTCGTTGACGCGGAACGCGGTGTCCTTGTCTGCGCCCGAGACGAGCTGGGCGACAACCTCGTCCTGGTGTGCTGCGGTGTAGAGGTACACCGCGCGCAGGCCTTCGGCGTATGCCTTCTGCATTGCCAGGCTGCGACGCACGTCGGGGTGGTGCGTGATGGTCACGCGCGGCGCTGCCTTGTTGGTCATCTGGGTCAGGTCAGCACCCTGAACGCGCTGCTTGGCGTAATCGAGAGCGTTGAGGTAACCGGTGGAGAGGGTGGCGATTGCCTTGGTGCCGACCATCATTCGAGCGTGCTCGATGACGTCGAACATCTGGGCGATGCCGTTGTGGACCTCGCCGACCAGCCAGCCCTGTGCGGGGATGCCGTGGCCACCGAAGGTGACCTCACATGTGGCGGAGACCTTCAGGCCCATCTTGTGCTCGACGTTGGTGACGAAGACGCCGTTACGCTCGCCGAACTCTTCGGTCTCGAAGTTGAAGTGCGTCTTCGGGACGAAGAACAGGCTCAGGCCCTTGGTGCCGGGTCCGGCGCCTTCGGGGCGAGCGAGAACGAGGTGGAAGATGTTCTCGAACAGGTCGTCCGAGTCGGCCGAGGTGATGAAGCGCTTGACGCCCTCGATGTGCCAGGAGCCGTCGTCCTGCTTGATCGCCTTGGTGCGTCCGGCACCGACGTCGGAGCCGGCGTCGGGCTCGGTGAGGACCATCGTGGCGCCCCATCCGCGTTCGACGATGGTTGCTGCCCACTTCTTCTGCTCTTCGGTGCCGTTGTTGAACAGCACGTCCGCGAAGGCGGGTCCGGCCTGGTACATGTGCGCTGCAGGCTGTGCGCCCAGGATCAGCTCACCGATGGCCCACACGACGGAGCGGGGAACCGGCACGCCGCCGACCTCTTCGCTCAGTCCCATGCGGTACCACTCGGCATCCCACAGAGCCTTGAACGACTTCTTGAAGGATTCCGGAAGTGCAACGGTGTGCGTCTCGGGATCGAAGACAGGGGGGTTGCGGTCCGCGTCGGCGAAAGATTCGCCAAGCGGTCCCTCGGCCAGGCGTGCGACCTCTGCCAGCATGTTGCGGACAGTGTCGGCATCCAGGTCGCCCCAAGCGCCTTCGCTCAGTGGCTTCTCCAGTCCGAGAACCTCGAAGAGGTTGAACTCCAGGTCCCGAACGTTGCTCTTGTAATGGCCCATGTCTTCTGCTTCTCCCAGTGAGGTGGTGCGGTCCAGCACTCCTAGTACCGCCCGAAGTTTATTACTCGTCGGTAACTTAATACATGTTACTAGCCGTTCTTTGCATTGCCAACACCGGATTTGCGTCCGATGACAAGTGCGTCGACCGCGATTCCCGTTTCGGTGTGTCTGTGCGGATTTCCGGCGATCTCGAACTCGAGCCTTCCTTGGAACTCCTGCATCAATTCTTCTGGTGTGTAAAGGATTTCGGGATCTTTCGGTCCGCCGACGCCGTAGTCGATGTTGCTTCGGTCGTGCCCCAAAATCATGAGGATTCCATCAGGTTTCAGAGAATTTATGGCACGGTTCACAACCAGGGTGCGTTGTGGTGCGGGCAGATGAAGGTAAAGAAGCAGGGCCAAGTCGTATCCCTGCCCGTTCCTTGAGGCGTAATCCGCGACGGTGACGTCGCCGCATCGGTAGTCGAGCCGGTCGAGAACCGAGCGAGGTGAGCGGGCCGCGATCGTGCGGGCTTTCTCGATCGCGACGGCCGAGTAGTCGATGCCGGTGACCTCCCAACCGCGGGTCGCGAGCCACAACGCGTTACGGCCCTCGCCGCACGCCAGGTCGAGTGCCTGGCCGTGGGGGAGGGCCGTCGCGTATTCCACCAGCAGTTCGTTGGGAGGAGCGCCCCAGACGAGCTCGGTTTCTTCGTACTTCTTGTCCCAGGCCGCCGCATCCATAGATGACGACGGTAGTGCCACTCAGTGGTTACGCACTCCGTCCATCGGGTTCTTGCGTAGGGCGGCGCGCGTCGGGATCGCGATGGAGACAAATCCCAGAACAGCGGTCACCGCGACGATGGAACCGTAGATCGCCGGTGAAATCGCCGGGATCGGCTGCCCGGACACCGCTACGGCGATACCCATCAGAGGCGGCAGGGCGATCAGTGATCCAACCACGACGGCGATTCCCACCACCATCAACGACTCGATGCGCATCATTGCTCGGACCTGCCTCGTCCGCGAGCCCACCAGTTGAAGGAGCGCGAACTCGCGGGAACGCTCGGCAGTGGCGGCGACCAGGGTGTTCACGACGGCGACTGCGAGATAGCCGAGCAGGACGAGGACGGCGAGGATGCTGACCCAGGACTGCATACGACGCTGATCTTCGCCCGCGGCCCCGAACTGGTCCTGGTTCATCGCGGCGATCGAGGGGAACGAGCGCAACGACTGCTGGACTTCGGCCGACCGTCCGGGTTCGGCAGCAACCAGAACGGTGTCGATCAGAGCGTCGGTGGAGTGCTGACGCAAAGTCTCGATCGGCATGGTCACGTCCCCGAATCCGAGGCCGCGACCATATTTTGCGACGACCATCGGATGCACCAGTGTGCCGTCCCCTAGATAGAGGTCGACGCGCTGACCTACCTTGGCTCCGAGTGTGAAGGCGCCGTCTTCGCTCACAGCAACGGTATCGCCGGTCAGAGCGCTCAGGTCGCCCTCGGTCACCGCGAGATCGAGGGTCGCGTCGGCGCTGGCGGCGTCGATGCCCTGGGCAGCGATCGCGCTGTCGGCTGAGCCGCCTTCCTCACCGCTGGGTACCGGCAGGACTTGACTGCGGACCACCGGGTTTGCCGCACTCACTCCGGGCACCGATGCGATCGAGTCGAGGAGCGAGGGAGCGATACCGGCCGGCGCGCCGACGATCAGGTCGGCGGTGACGCCGTTGATCGACTGGTTGGTCGCCTCGGCGGCGACGGTGCTCTGGCTGAAGAACTGCACCGAGCTCAGTGCGATTGCGAGAGCCAAGGGAACAACCGCCGACGAGAGCCGTCTCGAATTGGATTCGGCGTTGGCGGCAGCGAGAACTTTGGACGCTGACCCACTACGGCGCAGTGGACCGCCGATCACCTTGATGATGCCGCGCACCAACAAGGGGCCGAGCAGCGCGACCGAGAAGATCAACAACAGTGCACTCGAACCGGCTCCAGCGGCTGCCACGCTGCCGGGCAGGAAAGCGGGGAGGATGCACGCGCTGAGACCGGCGGCACCGAAGATCAGCCCGGTGACGATGCGTCCGCGGCTCAGTTTCGCCGGGCCGCTTTCGGATTCGCGAAGCGCTTCGACGGGGTCGAGCTTCGCCGGTCGTCGTGCCGCGATCGCCGCTGCCGCGCGGGCAGTGAGTACGCAGATCAGGAATGCCGCGATCGCCGGAAGCGGGCTGTACGCCAACGCGAAATCGGTGGGCATGACCCCGGCGTCGGCAAACTGTGCACCCAGGAATCGGGCGAGCAGGTATCCGGGCACCGCGCCGAGAGCCGCCGCAGCCGCCGCGACGAGCAGCACTTCACGTCCGATCATGACGTGGACTTGTCGCGTGGTGGCCCCGATTGCCCGCAACAGAGCGAACTCTCGGCGTCTTGCGTTGATCGAGAGCGACAGCGTGCTGGAAACGACGAACATACTGACCATCAACGCGAGACCGGCAAACGACGCGCAGAGCACGATCAACTGGGTCCGCGCAGCACCGGCGTCGAGGAATTCGATGCCTCCGCGCGCAGTGCCGGTCGAGACCTCCGCGCCGGTTCCGGCGAGTGCATCGCGGGCGAGAGCGGCAGCATCCACGCCTTCGGGAGCGATCAATCCGACTGCGGTGACAGCGTTCTGGTGCGGCCACAACCGTTCGGCCTCTGCGTCGTCGAGGAAGACGAGTGCCGGACGGTCGGGTGACGGCACCGAAGCCGAATCAGCTGTGCCGACGACGGTGTACTCGTCGGCTATCGCGCCGTGAGCCAGCGTGATTTGCTCGCCGAGAGCGGCGCCCGTGGTCGAGACCACCTCGTCTCGGCTCTGCGGAGCGCGACCTTCGGTGAGCGAGTACGGCGCCAATTGTGCTGTGTTCCAAGGATGTGCGTCGAGTACGACGCCCTCGGCGGTGCTGACGGGGACGGAGATGTCGGGAACCACGGTGACATCGAGTGCGTCGAGCTTGCGGACCGTATCGCTGTCGAGGAGAACTCGCTCGGCAAAAGGCTGATCGGCGTCTTCCTTGACCACGAGCGCCTGTGGTGCACTCACGACGGCGTCGGCACCGGCGTAGAGATGTGGTGAGACGCCGCCTCGCACTCCCGATTCCAGCAGCACACCCAGACCGCAGGTGAGGAGCGCTGCGCAGAATACGGAGACGAACACGGCGACGAAACCGGAGCGATGCGCTTTCAGGTGCGCAAAGGTGTGCGCTTTCATCATCACCAGTCCCCGAGGTGTGTCATGCGCTCGGCGATCTGCTGCGGCGTCGGGCGGTCGATGTGCCCGACAAGTTTCCCGTCGGCGAGGAACAGCACACGATCGGCGTACGACGCGGCCACCGGGTCGTGCGTGACCATGACGATGGTCTGATCGAACTCGGCGGCTGTCCGGCGCAACAACTCCAGAACCTGCTTGGCGCTGCGGGAGTCGAGGGCGCCGGTCGGCTCGTCGGCAAAGAGTGCGTCGGGGTGAGTGACGAGGGCGCGCGCGATGGCGACGCGTTGCTGCTGACCGCCGGACAGTTCGGAGGGTTTGCGCTTGCGGTGCGATCCGAGTCCGACGGATTCGAGGACGAAGGTCAGGTACTGCTTGTCGGCTCGTCGTCCGGCGAGGAGTAGGGGGAGCGTGACGTTCTGCTCGACGTCGAGAGCGCCGAGCAGGTTGTAGGCCTGGAAGACGAAACCGATGTGATCGCGACGGAAGATGCTGCGGGCCTTCGGCTTCAGCTGTGAGATCTCGGTGTCGCCCAGCCACACCGATCCGCTGCTCGGTCGATCGAGCCCTGCGGCGCAGTGCAGGAAAGTGCTCTTGCCCGATCCGGACGGGCCCATCACGGCGGTGAAGGTGCTGCGCGGCAAGGTGAGGCTGATGTTGTCGAGGGCGGTCACGGCGCCGCGGCCGTTGCCGTAGATCTTGCTGACGCCTTCGAGTCGCACGGCGGATGTTCGGGCGGCCGTGGCACCAGGGGCCGGCGGGGCGAGGACCGAGTGTCGATTCTTCATGGGATGAACGCTATGGAGATTCGGCATTCGTCGACATCCAGCAGGGTCCCGAATCAATGGTGTAGCCAGCTGTAGTGGATCGCGGCATCAGGTGCGGCATGCTGGGGCAGTGAAGAAGAGAACCAGGGCTGCGGTGTACGTGCTCGTCGAGGGTGCGGCAGCCGTGGTCTCCCTGTTCTTGCTGATGGTCGGTCTCATTCTGCTGTCGCTCTCGATTCTGATCGTCGGATGGTTGCTGTTGCCGTCGTACGTGCGGGTGCTCCGGTGGTGGGCGGGTCTGGCCCGCAAGAGAACGGCTGCGTACACCGGACGCCCTGTTCTGCAGCGATACCCACCGATGCCAAGCAATCCGACCTTCGGGGATTGGCGCCGGTTCCTCACCGATCAGTCGACCAGGCGCGACGCGGCCTGGCTGTCGATTCATGGTCTGGGGGCTTTCGTCGCGGCGATGCTGACCATTGCTCTGCCACTCGGTGCACTCAATTCGATTGCCGTCCCGCTGTACTGGCAGCAGATGCCCGCCGGTGAACCCGTCAACAATCCGTACCCCGTGACGTCGTGGTTGGGCGCTGCCGGAATGCCGTTGATCGGCATCCTGTACCTCCTGATCGCGTGGTGGTTGGTCCCCGCGATGGCGAAGTGGATCAGCTGGTCGACCACGACTTTGCTTGCGCCGGAAACGCGTTCGGACCTCTCGAAGCGCGTCACCGCCCTGACGGCCAGCCGCGCTGCGGCGCTCGACGCACATTCGGCCGAACTCAAGCGCATCGAGCGGGATCTGCACGACGGCGCGCAGAACCGTCTGGTCGCGGTGGTGATGATGTTGGGGATGGCCGAGCGGTCATTGCAGAACAATCCGGACCAGGCTCTGCCACAACTGCATCGGGCCCAGGATGCGGCCACCGAGGCGTTGAGCGAACTCCGGACGTTGGTGCACGACATCTACCCGCCGATCCTCGACGAGTTGGGTCTCGAGGGCGCGATCTCCGCGCTCGCCGGGCGCTCCGCCGTGCCCTGCGTACTCGAGATCGACGAACTCCGCCGTGCCCCGGCTGCCGTCGAGGCTGCTGCGTACTTCGTCGTCGCCGAGGCCTTGACCAACGTCGCAAAACACAGCGGAGCGCGCAGGGTCACCGTCACGGCACGGACGGAGGCGTCTGCCGAGTCGTTGGGTGAGACGATGCTCATCGACGTGATCGACGATGGTCACGGCGGCGCGAACGAACGCCCGGGCGGCGGCGTGGCGGGTATCCGACGCCGGGTCGAGGCTTTCGAAGGAACCGCAGTATTGGAGAGCCCGGAGGGTGGACCGACAACGATGAAGGTGGAACTACCGTGCGGATTCTGATTGCCGAGGACGACGCTCTCCTGCGAGAGGGGCTGGCACTGCTGCTCCGCGGAGAGGGCTTCGAGGTGTCTGCCGTCTCCGACGCCGCACAGTTCCTCACGGTGTTCGAGGAGACCGCCCCCGACGCCGCGGTGCTCGACGTCCGGATGCCTCCTACTTTCACCAACGAGGGGCTTCGAGCGGCGATCGAGGTGCGCAAGCTTCGCCCGGGCTTTCCCGTCCTGGTCCTTTCCGCGTACGTCGAGGATCGCTACGCCGGTGAATTGTTGGCAGGAGGCGCCGGCGGGGTCGGGTACCTGCTCAAGGAACGGGTCGGCAAGGTAGCCGAGTTCGTCGACGCATTGAACCGGGTCGTCGACGGCGGAACCGTGATGGATCCCGAGGTCGTATCCCAACTGATGAGCCGTCGACGCGCCGACGATCCGATCAGATCGCTGACCCCACGCGAGTCCGAGGTTCTCGGACTGATGGCGGAGGGGCTGGGAAATCAGGAAATCGCCAGGAAACTGGTCGTGAGCGACACTGCTGTGAGCAAGCACATAGGAAATATCTTCGCAAAACTCGGCCTGTCGGCTTCCGAAAGCGGGCATCGTCGTGTTTTGGCAGTTCTAGCTCATTTACGCGCCTGATCGTGGATCTGGACTACATACCTGACCGAAGCGTAATGTGAGCCAGCCTCATGTTGTTGCCGAGATCGAACGGTGACCTGAGAGGCAGGGGCTTATGTCCTGTACGTAACGTGTGATGTCGAATGCGCGTCATCACCAGAAACCAACGAGGAGATCGATCAATGGGTAAGCCGATTGCCAGTGTGGCCGGAGGTCGGCAGTCCGTCCTTCTCGGGCTCGGCGTTCACCGCCCGGAGCGAGTCGTGACCAACGACGAGATCTGCGAGCTGATCGATTCCACCGACGAGTGGATCCAGACGCGATCGGGTATCAAGTCGCGCCGGTTCTCCGGCGAAGGTGAAGGCATCCTCGCGATGTCGATCAGCGCGGCCCGTAAAGCACTGGACGTCAGCGGCATTGCTCCCGAGCAGATCGGCGCCGTGATCATCGCGACGTCGACGTGGGACCTGCAGACTCCTCAGGCTGCGTCCATCGTCGCCCACGAGCTCGGCATCAAGGGTCCGGCTGCATTCGACGTCGCGGCAGGCTGCGCCGGTTTCTGTACCGCCCTTGCGGTGGCCAGCGACCTGGTTCGCGGCGGCACGGTTGATCACGTACTCGTCGTCGGCGTCGAGTTGATGAGCGAGGCCACCGAGCCCACCGATCGCAGCGTTCGCTTCATCTTCGGTGACGGCGCAGGCGCAGTTGTCGTCGGCCCGAGCGATACCGTCGGAATCGGCCCGGTCGAGTGGGGTTCGGACGGCAGCCAGTCCGACGCCATCGTTCAGGAGCCGAGCTGGCTCGACTACACCAAGAACCCGACCGGACCTCGGCCGTGGATCAAGATGGCCGGTACCGCGGTGTTCCGCTGGGCTGCCTTCGAGATGGGCAAGGTCGCCACTCGCACCCTGGAGAAGTCGGGGCTGGGTATCGAGGACATCGACGCTTTTGTGCCGCACCAGGCAAACCAGCGCATCAACGAGGTCATCGCTCGCAGCATGAAGCTGCCCGAGGGCTTCCCCGTCTCCAACGACATCGCCGAGACGGGCAACACGTCCGCGGCCTCGATCCCGCTCGCGATGGAGCAGATGCTGCGCGACGGCCAGTGCAAGCCGGGCGACAAGGCATTGCTTCTCGCCTTCGGTGCGGGTCTGTCCTTCGCCGGCCAGGTTGTCGTCATGCCGCCGTTGGCTGGAGCGGAATCAGCCTGATCTTCTCTCGTGACGAGCGCCTCGAACCCCACGGTTCGGGGCGCTCTTCCGTTTCCGTCCAGATCGTCGTACCTCTGCGATGTGGCACTCTGGCGAGATGGTCGAGAGTATGGGGGAGTCCGAACGTACGGGTGTGACGGGCGGCAGCTTGGCGAAGATGGGCGGGCAAGTGGCGCTCGCCAGCACGGTCAGCCGGATCACCGGCTTCGTCCGCACCCTTGCCCTTGCCGCGGTCCTCGGCATCGCCCTGGTCAGTGATGCGTACAACGCGGCCAACAGCTTCCCGAACATGGTCTATCAGCTCCTCCTCGGCGGGATTCTCGCCAGCGTTCTGCTTCCGTATCTGACACGGCAGCGAAGTCGTGGGCGGACGCTCGAACGAGAGCAGACGCAGCGCGTTCTCACCGTCGGAGCGCTTGCTCTTGCGCTCGTGACGGTAGTGGCGGTGGTGTGCGCGCCGCCTCTGGTCTCGGCTGTGATCGATGATCCGGCTCAACGAGAGTTGACGACGCTCTTCGCGTACTTGCTTCTGCCGGAGATCTTCTTCTACGGCGTCACGGCGATGATGACGGCAGTACTCAGTGTTCGATCAGTGTTCGGCGCGCCGGCCTGGGCGCCGGTGATCAACAACGTCGTCCTTCTGGTGACGGTCGCGGTCTTCCTGTGCATCCCGGGGCCGGTTACTCTGACTCCCGAGTCGATGACCACCGCGCAGGTTCTGGTGATCGGTATCGGCACTCTGCTCGGGATCGTGGCGCAAACCGCCGTCGTTGCTCGAGCGCTGCACCGCAACGGGTTTCGGTGGCGCCTTCGCGTGCGGATCGTACCGCACACCTGGCGCCCGGTGCGCGTCGGGGCGCCGTTGCTCGGCTGGGTACTTGTGTACGTCGTTGCCGGTCAGATCGGTGTGTGGGTGACGATGAAGGTCACTCTCTCCCGTCACGTCTACTCGATGTACACGCACGCGGATCTGCTGTTTCAAGTGGCGTACGGCATTCTCGGTGTGTCGTTGTTGACGGTGCTGATGCCGCGGATCGCCAGGTCGGTTGCTGCGGGTGACGACGTCGGCGTCGTATCCGATCTCGGCCGGGGAGCCCGGTATTCAGTGGTGGCGCTGATTCCGGTCACGGTGGCGCTCATGGTCTTCGGCCCCTCGTTGACCACCCTGATCTTCTTCGGCCGGGTCGACGGCAGCAGTGCCCGGTTGATCGGGACGGCCGTTGCGGTCAGTGCATTCGGGCTGGTGCCCTTTGCGATGGTCATGCTTCAGCTTCGAGTGTTCTACGCCGACAACAACACCCGAACTCCCGCGGTGATCGCGCTGGTGATGGTGGTAGCCAAAACAGCGCTCGTTCTACTTGCGTCTCTGTCGGCGAGTGACGAAACGCTGGTCCTGGCCGTCTGTGCGGCGGGCTCGTTCTCCTACGTGTGCGGAGCGGCGCTCGGCCACATACTGCTTCGAAAGCGATACGGGCTGTTGGGATTCCGTCGCGTGCAGGCCACCGTCGGAAGGATTTCGGCGGCGGCAATTCTGGCAGGTTGTTGTGCGCTGGCTTTGGTGGTGGCGGTTCAGAACCGAGTTCCCGAGCCCAGGCTTGCTGCTGTTATTTCATTGTCGGCGGGTGCGGTCGTCGGTGCAGTCGTCCTGTTGGGCGCATGCAAGGTAGTCGGTGTTCCCGAGATTCGCCGGGCTCGGGCCCTACTGTTGTCCTGAGGACAAGAGCGGTACCAGCAGTTCGTCCGGAGTGAGGGCGCCGTGCTGTCCACGGAGGCCGGACAGTCCCGATTCGACAGATCGACGTACGACGGCCACGTCCCCGGACGCAATGGCGATGACATCACCGATCCGGCCGTGATACTCGGAATGCACTGCAGGCCCGAACAATCCTGCGACTATGCCCTCGGATCTCGTCCCGATCCACATGCGGTCACCCAGTTCGGCGCGCCAGCGGTCCGCAACATCTTGTGCAGCGCCTTCTCGGGTGTGGATGTGACGACATCTAGGTTCACCGGCAAGGGCGAGTACATCTTTGGACAGAATCGGAGTGTTGTCGAAGTCGATCTTGTTCTCGTCCAACACGTCGACCATTCCGTGGTCTGCCGTCACCAGCAATCTCACGTCCGGACCGAGAGCGGCGGCGAGTTGCTCGACCAGTCGATCGACAAGCATCAGTTGGAAAATCCACGGCTCGGACTCGGGGCCGTAGACGTGGCCCAGTGCATCGATCTCACTGATGTAGCAGTACGTGAACGTACGGTCGGCAGATTTCGACGCGGCCACGGTGCGAGCGAGGAGGTCTCCGTATGCCTGGATTCCGGCGAACTGGGCGCCGCGCATTCCCGCCCGGGTGAGGCCGCTGCCGTCGAATTTGGACGGAACGACGGTAGTGACGGTGATGCCGGCGGCCGCGGCACGATCGAAGGTCGTGGCCTGCGGCTGCAGGGTCTCCGGGACGATGGAGTCGGTCTGAGATTCCTTCTTGCCCGCGCTGTGCCAACCCAGCCAGTTGAACACCGAATCGGCTTCTTCGACGTAAGACTGGTAACCGGTGATTCCGTGCGCCCCCGAGGGCAGCCCGGTCCCCAACGAGACGATGCTGGTGGCCGTCGTCGTGGGGAATCCTGCCCGTATGGGCGTTCCGATCAGTGAGTTCAGGAATGGTGCGTGTTCGGCGTTGCGGGCGAGCAAGTTCGCGCCCATCCCGTCTACCAGCAGAATTACAGTCTTCTGGCTGGGCTGTAGATCGAGACGGTTCGCTTCGCCGCTCACTCCGAGAGAAGCGAGTACCGACGGCGCAAGCGTCGACAGAGTCGGCTGCGAGTACACATCGAGGAGAGGGGCGGGGGCGGGCATCCCATGAGATTAGGCGTTGGACGCAGAAAACTGCATACCTTCTGGGCGAGTGTTCAAATCCGTGCGGTCAAATCGGGACTTTCCAGATGATCAGCGCGCAGAGACCGCGGGCCGGTGCGGCCTCTGCGCGGAGATTCACTCCATGATCGTGGAGATCTGGAACTTGGCACCGAGTGGATCGGCCACCGACGCGAGACGGCCGAAGGGCGTGTCCTCGGGATCGCGCAAGACGCTGCCGCCGAATTCGACGACCTTGGCGACGGCCGCGTCGGTGTCGTCCGCCCCGAAGTACACCTGCCAGAACGACGGCACCTCTGCCGGGAGGAACGAGCTGGCATCCATCAAACCGGCGACGACGGTGTCGCCCTGCTTGGCCTGTGAGTACCGGAACTCGTCGCTGTCGCCGATGGACTCGTAAGTCCAGCCGAACACGTCGGTGTAGAACGGCAGGACCGCGGCGTAGTTCTTGGACAAAGTCTCGTGCCACACCGGGGCTCCGGCCTCGCCGACCAGACCGAAGCCGTGGTGCTGATCTGCCTGCCAGATACCGACGACTGCACCGGCAGGATCGCCCACGATCGCCATGCTGCCCTGGGGACCGACCTGCATCGACGGCATCATGATCATTCCGCCCGCGGCTTCGGCCTTGGACGCCGACGTTGCCGCATCAGTCGAGGAGATGTAGGTGGTCCAGACGTTGCCGTACGGGTTTCCCTCCTGCTGAGGTCCGAGCCCGGCGATGGGCTGCCCGTCTTTGCTGAAGATCGCGTAGCCGCCGTACTGCGGGTCGTCGTTTGTGTCAGTCTGCCAACCGAACACGTTGGTGTAGAAGGATTTGGCGACCTCGGTATCGGAGCTGGTGAGGTCGATCCAACAGGGTGTTCCGTCGAGCGCTGTGCGTGCGGGCATCTGAAACTCTCCTTTACCGAAACGGATACACAAGTACGGGTCGCGCAAATGCTTGGCCGAGGAAGGCGCGAATCTCACGCTACGCGCGTACCCCGACACATTCCCAGGGCTCGAGAGCTTTGGAGTATTTGACCGTTCGCGCTTACCGGTGGGCCGGACCTGCCGACGTAGTCGATCGCCGAATCGTCCTTGATACGCCGAAGTTGATGGGGCACTTGCTCGATCGGCGAGGCCGTTCCGCGGGTGTAGTGCCGGTACTTGTCAGCTCGTGATCAGCCCCGTGCGATCGAGCCACGCGAGCGCATGACGTGAAAACTCGTCCGGAATCTCCAACTGAGGGGTGTGGCCGGTATCGCCGAGAATGATGGTGGTCCAGTGTGGATGTGCGGCGGCGGCTGCCCGGGCAGCCTCGACCGGGACAAGCCGATCGCGATCGCCGTGTATCAGGAGCGTCGGAGTCGCGATCTCTCGCAGTGTCTTTCGATAAGAGGCCGGACGGGCGAGGGTCATCAACAGTGACCGTGCTGCCTGCAGGAACTCGGCATCCTGAGTGGGTTCGCCGCGACGAATCGCAGTCAAGGCAGCGCCCGCGTCGAGGACCGCGGGATCGGCTCGCGTCGGATCGGCAAAACACAATCTGGTCATCTGAGCGGCCAACTGCCGGTCGGACATCTTCCGGCGTCCGAAGCCGAGAACCTGCTCACCGACGTACGGCATCGAGTAGAGCGCGAATTGGGCGGCGACGGTCAGATCGGGAAGTTGGACGGGCAGTGGGAGCGCCGGATCCACCAGCACCAGGCCGGCAACTGATTCGGGATTGGCATGGGTCGAGATTGCCGAGACCATTCCCCCCATCGAATTGCCGAACAGGACGGCAGGTTCACCTACTACTGTCTCGAGAAAGCGATTCAGGAGTGCTGCGTTGGCGTCGACGCCGGTGTGCCGCCCACGGGCAGAGGTGAGTCCGAATCCGGCGAGGTCCAGTGCGTACACACGCGTGCGCGCCGCCAGCGTCGGTGCCACCCGCACCCAGTTCAGGTGCGAGCCGCCCAGACCGTGAACGAGCACGATGGGCGGCGCTCCGCTGGGACCGCCGAAGTCGATCCAGTGAACATCACCGCCGAGATCGGTGATGTTGCTTGTCCCGCCCCACGGGTGTGTGAGGGTGCTTCCGTCGGCGAGTTCGGCCGAAACAGCGGATTCCATACCTGACAGGATGCACCGAGGCGCGGTTCCAGTCACGCTCTCGTCCCGGTTCGGTATCCGAAACTGTGTCCTCGATCACGGATTATCGGGAAGCTCGGGAAACGGGCAAAACGGAATTTGACTGGTGTCAAGTACTTTTCGCGATTGTCATCGCTTTCCGACGGCCGTGGTGTGCGTCCGGCGGAGGTCGGTTCGGGCATACTGAAAACCATGTGGTGGATGGTCGGGCTCATTGTTCTGGCCGCGCTGGTTTTGGCATCCGTTCTGGTCGGTTTCGTTTTCCGCCGCCCGATCGCCGAAGCCAAGTCGGCGGTGCTTGCCTTCGACGACGCCAGCTCTCAGCCCCAGCGCGACTGACCACCGTCGAGCGGAATTGTTGCTCCAGTCAGATACGCGGCATCCGGGCCGACCAGGAAAGCCACCGCGGTGCCGATGTCCGTTTCGCAGTCCCCGATCCTCCGTAGCGGAATCCCGGCAACAAAAGCGGCAGCCTCTTCCGGACGCGCATCTGCCCAACGCTGTAGCCCGGGCGAGGATGCGTGAGGAGCAACCGCGTTGACTCGGATCCCGTCGACGCCCCATTCGCACGCTGCTGCGCGACTGAGGGCTCGGACGGATTCCTTCACAGCCGCGTATCCGCCGTAGCCGGCGGCGTCCCAACGGACGGCCACGGAACTGACCATGTTGATGATCGCCCCGCCGCCGCGTTCCTTCATGAACGGGTAGCAGGCTTGCATTGTTCGCAGCGTCGCGACGGGACCGGAAGTCAATCCGTCGGCAAGGCGCTCCGGAGTGAGGTCGAGGACGTTGCCGAGCGGGTTGAGGCTGGCGTTGTTGATCAGGATGTCGACGCCGCCGAACAGTTCCACGGTTCGCGCCACGGCAGCGGTGATGGAACCCGCGTCGGCGATATCCACGAGCACCGGTTCGGCACGGCCTCCGCGTTCGGTGATCTCGTTACATGTGACGACGAGTTTCGACTCAGTGCGGCCCGCCACCGCGACGGAAGCACCTTCCTTGGCAAGCGCAAACGCAACACCCTGGCCGACGCCTTGCCCTGCGCCAGTGATCAGGGCCACTTTTCCATCCAACTTGCCCACTGCTGTTCTCCTGCTCGTCATTCAACGGTTCCCGAAGCGTTGTCCGAATCGCGCATTGTTACTCGTGGGTTCCCGCTGGATGAGATGTGAGTTACGTCCCACTCGGTGGTGCCGCTTCAAATTTCGGCCGTCTTACGTATATTGTGAGCGCCGTTACACACCGGACGCGCGGAACGCGTACACACATTCCATGATGAGGAGTTAGACATGGGTTCTTCGGACGCAGACCTGGCATTGATCAAGCAGATCCAGCCGGTTATCACGGGTGTTGCTGGCCTGATCTCGGGCATCGGCGCAATCGTCGGACTGGGCGTTGCCCTGCAGTCCTTCAGCTGATTTTTCGCTGAGCTGATCCTCCGGCCCGTGGCCTGAAGGCATTGCCTTCGTGGACGCGGGCCGGAGGTTTATCTGCATCTGAATACCTGTGGCTTGCAGGCACATTCATTTTTGTGATAAGTCGATTGTCGCCGGAACATCCACACCTTCTTCGTGGACTTGGGGTCCGAAGTTCGGCAGCGGAGTGAAGTCGAGTGCCGCCTCCGAACCGCGGTAATGGCGGAAGTAGAAGAGGGATCGGTCGGGCCGCACCAGGCTGTCCGGTTCGCTTGTCTTCCATCCCCAGTGGACGTCCGCTCGCAGAATCTCCGACAGCCTCACGATGTTCTTGCAGCCGTGGCTCTGTAGCCCAAGGCATTTCAATTCCTCGACGTCTCGCAGTTGCCCGTCGCGCGTCCACCTGGATTCGTAGACCAGAGCGTCGAGAACAACACGGTGTGAATCCGCCTGAGTAACTCCGGCAAGTAGAACCTCCCAGTCCAATCCTGGTGCGTGTTCGAGGTATTCGTCGGCGTCGATGAATGCTGCCCACGCGACGGTGTCGCGGTACCGGCTCACGTAATCGACGTAGGCCTCTACCTGTCCGTGCACGATCCGACCGTCCGCGTCGCGCGGTTGCCAGTCGACGATCGTCACCGGAAGGTCGTGCAGTTCTTTGCGGAATGCGACCTGAACTTCACTGTCCGACATCGATCGGGTGAAGGCGCCGTAAGAGTTGCCTCTCTTGTCCTCGCTGCGGCCGTGCCAACGGTTGAGACTGAATGCGCTTGTCTTGCGGGTGGACCCGACGGAACCGGTGTTGTCGTAGAGAACAACCTCCCAGCCCTGCTCGATGTGGTGGAGGCACCAGTCCCTGATGAAGGGGAGATGTTCGCGGGGGAGCAGGACCGCAACCACGGCGCGGCGTCCGGTGTCAGAGCTAGTCGGTTGCTTCATCGGGTCCGTGATCACCCGACACACGATAGTGCTCTGCGTGGAAGCGAGTTACTCGATATTGAACATGGAGATAGGTTGACACATCTATCAATTTGTCTCATAGTCGAGTCATGACAACCTCTGTGTCACATTCGCCACGGTTTGTTCCTTCCACCGGGGAGTCCTGGCGTTCGCCCTGGGCCATGTACGACGCATTGCGAGAGAACGACCCGGTGCACAACGTTGTGCCGGAAGCTGCGCCGCAGGACGACTACTGGGTGCTCACCCGTCACGAAGACGTCTACAACGCCGCTCGCGACTACGAGACGTATTCGTCGGCAAAGGGATTGACCACTGTCTACGGTGAACTCGAACAGATCGGGATGCAGGACAATCCGCCGTTCGTCATGCAGGATCCGCCCGTGCAGTCGGAGTTCCGGCGCATGGTGTCGAAGGGATTCACTCCGCGTCAGGTCTCGGCGGTCGAGCCGATGGTCCGCGAATTCGTCGTCGAGCGTATCGAAGCGTTGAAAGCGCGTGGCAGTGGCGATATCGTCGTCGAGCTATTCAAGCCGTTGCCGTCGATGGTTGTCGCACACTATCTGGGTGTGCCGGAATCGGACCGTGACCAGTTCGACGGCTGGACCGAGGCCATTGTCGCTGCCAATTCGGCAGGTGGTGTGGCCGCGGCAGCGACGACGGCGCAGGCCGCCACCGGTGAGTTGATGATGTACTTCGCTTCGCTGATCGAACGCCGCAAGGTCGAACCGGGTGACGACACGATTTCGCACCTACTCGCCGCTGGACTCGGTGAAGACGGCGACATGTCCGGCCTGCTGTCGATTCTGGGCTTCGCCTTCACCATGGTGGCCGGTGGAAACGACACCACAACAGGAATGCTGGGTGGTTCGGTTGCGATGTTGACCGAACGCCTCGACCAGCGTCAGATCCTGCTGGACGATCCCGCATTGATCACCGACGCGGTCGACGAGTTGCTTCGACTCACCTCACCGGTCCAAGGACTGGCACGCACCACGACTCGGGATGTGGCCTTGGGTGGCAAAGTGATTCCGGCAGGACGTAAGGTTCTGCTGATGTACGGTGCGGCCAATCGTGATCCCGAAAAGTACGGACCCGACGCGGCGGAGTTGGACGTCTTGCGTCGACCGCAGAAGATTCTCACCTTCAGTCATGGCGCCCACCACTGTCTGGGGGCGTCGGCGGCTCGGATGCAGGCTCGAGTTGCGTTGGAAGAGTTGCTCTCCCGGATTCCAGATTTCCATATCGACGTCGAAGCGATGCAATACGCGCCGGGCAACTACGTGCGCCGTCCACTCACAGCGCCGATGTCGGTGACCCGGCCGTGAGCAACGACTGGCTCGGTGAGGGGCGCGCCTTGGCGGCAGCCGAGAAGATCCTCGACAGTGCGGCGCAACTGTTCGTCGAGAAAGGTGTCAACGCCGTCGGTATGGCGGAGATAGCCTCTGCTGCAGGATGTTCCCGGGCCACCCTGTATCGGTACTTCGAGAATCGGCAGGCCCTTCACATTGCATTCGTTCACCGCGAAGCGCGCAAGCTGGGAACTGCGATCGCGGAATCGGTAGCGACCATCGATGATCCGAGCGAGCGTCTAGAAACGGCGATGCTCACCGCAGTCTCCGCGGTGCGCAGCACTCCGACGTTGGCTGCATGGTTCACTCCGGGTGATGCGAGTCTTGCAGGTGAACTTGCCAATTCATCCGACGTCATCAACGGACTGGGCGTCGCGATGCTCGGTGAAATCGGAGCAGGCACAGCGTCACGAGCACGCTGGATCGTGCGAGTGATCCTCTCACTGCTCATGGTGCCGGGGGCGGACGAGAACGACGAGCGGACGTTGGTGCGTGAGTTCGTTGCTGCGCTGTTGAACGCTGGACGAACCACGTGATCATCCCTTCCGGGTGATGCGCGAGGACTACGTGGCGATCGAGGATGAACCGGTATCCAGACACAGGACACCGCGAGTTCCGAGGAGCGTAAGAGAAGATGACTACACCATCCGAACTCGACCCCAAGCCCGCTACCGAAGCGACTCGCCTTGCGAATGCCCAGGTCCTCCGTGATCTTCCGTTCGATGACACATTCGACTTCGAACTGATTTCTCGAGGTCTGGTAGCGCCGCTCATCGACGGCGGGTTGGTCAAGGGTGACAAAGGACAGTTCATCTTCTCCTACGACGCCTACGGGTTCGCCGACGGCGAAGCGCCGGACACCGTCAACCCGAGTCTCTGGCGCCAAGCCACTTTGATGGGAAAAGGCGGCGGGCTCTTCAAGCTTGCCGATCGCCTCTACCAGGTGATCGGCCAGGACTTGTCGAACACGACTATCATCGAGGGCGATACCGGGTTGATCATCGGTGACACCCTGATGTCCGCGGAAACAGCCGCTCTTGCGCTGGAGTTGTACTACCAGCACCGCCCCAAGGTCCCGGTCAAGGCGATCATCTTCACACACTCCCACGGCGATCACTTCGGCGGAGTCAAAGGATTTGTCACCGACGAAGAGATCGAGTCCGGTGCCGTAAAAGTCTATGCACCAGACAGTTTCACGGAGGAAGCGATCTCCGAGAACGTGCTCGCCGGCACAGCGATGACGCGTCGCGGAATGTACATGTACGGATCATTCCTGCGTCCAGGCCCGCAGGGGCAGGTTTCCGGTGGTCTCGGACTGTCCACGTCGCACGGCACGTCGACGTTCGCGGTGCCGACCGACGTCATCACCGAACCGGTACACGAAGAAGTCATCGACGGCGTGCGAGTGACGTTCATGCTCGCGCCGGGCACCGAAGCGCCGTCCGAAATGTTGTTCTATCTACCCGATTTCAAGGCGCTCGGGTCAGCGGAGGACGTCACGCACACAATGCACAACCTGTACACGTTGCGCGGCGCCAAAACTCGCGACGCCAAGGCCTGGTCGCACTACGTTCGTCTGGCGATGGAACTTTTCCCCGACGTCGAAATCATTTTCGCGCAGCATCATTGGCCCACGTGGGGCAACGACAAGATCTTGAAGCTGATGTCGGATCAGGCAGACCTGTACAAGTATCTGCACGATCAGACGTTGCGTCTTGCCAACAAGGGACTGACACCGGTAGAGATTGCCGACCAGATCGAGGTACCCGACGCCATCGGAAAGCAGTGGTACAACCGCGGGTACTACGGCTCGCTCAGTCACAACGTCAAAGCGATCTACACCTTCTATCTCGGTTGGTTCGACGGCGTTCCCGCTCACCTCAATCCTCATCCGCCGGTGGAGAACGGCAAGCGCTATGTCGAAGCCGTCGGCGGACCCGATGCGCTTCTGACCAAGGGCAAGCAGGCGTTCGACGACGGCGACTATCGCTGGGCAGCGGAGCTGGTGAACCATCTGGTGTTCGCCGATCCGAGTAACCAGAAAGCGCGAGAGTTGTTGGCGGACACGTACGAACAACTCGGCTACCAAGCCGAGAACGGTACGTGGCGCAACTTCTACCTGGTCGGAGCGATGGAATTGCGGCATCCGCTGGCACCGATGCCGTCCAACAACCCCACCGGCCCGGCCGTTGTCGCCGTGATGCCTCTCGAGCAGATGCTGGACTTCTGGGCAGTTCGCCTCGACGGTCCCAAAGCTGCCGACGTCGACCTGTCGTTGCGATTCGTGTTGTCGGACACTGCGGACAACGTCCTGGTCACAGTGCGCAACGGCGTGCTGAATTACGACACGGACAAGGCAGATGCTTCGGCGGCGCTGACTCTGACCTTGACCCGTGCCGTGTTCAACGAGGTGTATCTGGGAACGACTTCGCTCACCGAATCCATCAAGGCCGGAACGGCAAAAGCTGTGGGAGATCAGTCTGAACTGGAGACGTTCATCTCGCTGCTGGAGGACTTCGATCTGTGGTTCGACATCGTGACGCCGTGACACGTTGCCATCCGTGATGTGGCACGGGCGGGGGGATCATTCGAAACGGGAAGGATCTCCCGCGCCGACGCGCACGATCTCGGGGGCACCGGACGAATAGTCGACCACCGTGGTGGGCTCGGTGCCGCAGTCACCCGAGTCGATGACGGCGTCGAGTTGGTGGTCGAGTTCTTCCTTGATCTGCCAGCCGTCCGTCATCGGCTCCTCGGCGCCGGGCAGGAGAAGGGTGCTGGAGAGGATCGGTTCACCCAACTCTTGCAAGAGCGCCCGCACTACCGGGTGGCTGGGGATACGCACTCCGACGGTCTTCTTCTTGGCGTGTGCCAGTCGACGCGGAACTTCCTTCGTGGCGGGAAGGATGAACGTGTACTGCCCAGGCGTAGCCGCTTTGACCGCCCGGAACGCCGAGTTGGTGACGTGGACGAAGTGCCCGAGCTGCGCGAAGTCGGCACAGACCAGCGTGAAGTGGTGATCCGACCGCAGGTGACGGATCTCGCGGATCCGATCGGTGCCCGAGTGATTGTCCATTCGGGCACCCAGGGCGTAGCAGGAGTCGGTGGGGTAGGCGATGACCGCGTCGTTGCGCAGCATTTCGACGATCTGGCTGATCGCGCGCGGCTGCGGGTTTTCCGGGTGAACGTCGAAGTATCGGGCCATCAACCCAGCTTAGTTCAGCTTGCAGATCACGAATGCCGTTCACCGTTCAGACTGTGGTCGGCGAGCAATCCCGTCAGCTCTTCGGCGTAGGCGAGTTGCTTACGTAAGTGTGTGCAGCTTTCTTCCGCCCGGGTGTGGCAATCGGTGACGAATTCGGTTGCAGCGGTTCGCGTTGACGCGTCGGAAGCTTCGTCGCCGAGCACTGCCAGGGAATTGAGGAGTTGTTTCATTTCTTCGAGACTGAATCCGAGCGGCTTCATTCGTCGGATTACCAGTAGCCGTTGGACGTCCGCCTCGGTGTACAAGCGGAATCCTCCGGCGGTCCGCTCCGATGGAGTGACCAGACCGACCTCGTCGTAATGACGGATCGTCTTGATCGACAGTTCGGTGCGTTCGGCAACCTGCCCGATCTGCATGTTCTGTCCCTGGACCGCATGTTCCGGCTCAGACATCACTCCTACTTTCGTCGCGCTGGGCTTCCATACTCTCAGTGACCGTTACCCAGGCGTCCGGACAGGCGCAGATGGCGCTCGGCCGATGCGTCGTCGAGCCCCACGATCTCGACATTCTTGCCTCTGGCCGCGTACTTGGTGGTGATCGCGTCCAGTGTCGCCACGGTCGACGCGTCCCAGACATGAGACTCGGACAGATCGATGACAATGTTCTTCGGGTCGTCGACATAGTCGAACTGGTAGATCAGATCGTTGCTGGATGCGAAGAACAGCTCGCCTCGAACCGCATAGACACGGGTGTCCTCGTCCGGATGCGCGACGTCGATCACTTCGGTGAGATGCGCGACGCGGCGGGCGAAGATGACCATCGCGGTGATCACTCCGACGATCACGCCGTAGGCAAGATTGTGGGTCGCGACGGTGACCGCCACGGTGACCAGCATGACCACTGTCTCGCCGATCGGCATGCGGCGCAGGGTCTTCGGATTGATGCTGTGCCAGTCGAAAGTGCCGACCGAGACCATGATCATGACCGCTACCAATGCGGCCATGGGAATCAACGCCACGACATCGCCGAGGCCGACCACGAGTATCAGCAAGAACACGCCCGCCAGGAAAGTCGAGATTCGAGTGCGAGCGCCGGAGACCTTGACGTTGATCATGGTCTGGCCGATCATCGCGCACCCTCCCATGCCTCCGAAGAAGCCGGTGACGATGTTCGCGACGCCTTGGCCCCACCCTTCTCGGGTCTTGTTCGAGTGAGTATCCGTGACGTCGTCGACGAGCTTGGCCGTCATCAACGATTCGAGGAGGCCGACGAGCGCCATGGCCAATGCATACGGAGCAATGATCGACAGTGTGTGCATGTCCAGAGGGACGTCGGGGAACAGTAGCGTCGGCAGGCTCGACGGAAGCTCGCCTTCGTCGCCGACATTGGGGACGTTGAACGCGAAAACGACTGTGGCGCTGGTCAGTAACACGATCGCCACCAGTGGAGCCGGGACCGCGCTGGTCAGTTTCGGCAGGAATACGAGTATCAGGAGGGCGACGGCCAGAAGTGGGTAGACGAGCCACGGAACATCGATCAGGTGGGGGAGTTGGGCAATGAAGATCAAGATGGCCAGTGCATTGACGAATCCCACCATGACGCTGCGCGGGATGAAGCGCATCAGCTTGGCGACGCCGAGGAGGCTCAACACGATCTGGAGCAGGCCGGCCAGAAGGACTGTCGCAATCAGGTAGTCGATTCCGTACTCGCGCGTCAGTGGAGCGACGACCAGTGCGACGGCGCCGGTAGCTGCGGAGATCATTGCGGGTCGTCCGCCGACGACGGCGATGGTCACTGCCATCGTGAACGACGCGAACAGTCCTACCCGCGGATCGACGCCGGCGATGATCGAGAACGAGATCGCCTCGGGAATCAGTGCTAACGCGACGACCAGTCCGGCCAAAACTTCCGTTTTGAGACGGCGAGGTGACCGGAGCGCGGCCCGAACCGAATTGTCGTTGGTGGATGAAGCGATGGTTACTGCCATGAGATTCCGTCCTGACGAGGTTCTCATACTCTACCCTCCCGTAAGGGTAGAGTATGGACGGAGTTCTCACTACGGCGCTGATTCTGTCGAATTATGTTTCCCTGCAGTGAATCTCAAATCGCGAGATTGGTCGAGAGGGGCAAGGCTCGCGGTGGCGGTCAGATGTGACGACCAGTAACCCTTACCAAGTATTTACCTACTGTGTGGTTTTTGTTTATTGAAAACGGGTCAACTCGGGCGCTGGCTCCGTTACAGTTCGGCGGCAAACGTCAATCAGGTTGTTCCGAGAGGACATCATGTCAAAACGCCTACTGAATGCTGCGCTCCTTACCGGCCTCCTTGCCGGTGGAACCGCTGTGGCCGTGATTCCGGCGACCGCGGCGCCCGTTGCAGAAACCACGTCGACAACGTTTCAGGTCACGTGCCGCGCAGTTCCGAGTGCGTTCTCCGGTCCTTCGTCAGACGGAAAGCCTGCTACGGTGCGAGTTTCGGCTCCTTCGGTCGTGGCGCCAGGTCAAGTCTTCGACATCGACGTGGATCCGGGTAGCGTCCAGATCCCGAACGATGTGAGCGGCGCAAGTGTCAAGAAGATCTCGCGTCTGAAGATCGATCTGCCGATTCCGACCAACGCGGAGTTCGTTTCTGCGGCGGTCACCGATCCGGGCAATGTTATTGCCGGGAAACCTGCTTCGGTGATTCGTGTCAACGAAGACGGCACTCCCGCAGCGGACGGTCCGATACTCCGGTTGTCCGGAGCAAACGAAGCGATCGGCAACAGTCCGTCATCGTCGTCGGGTGCGCACGGCGGGCTTGCGATCAATGCTCAGTCCGGAGCCGAGACCGACATCGTCTTTCCGAAGATCAGAATCACTGTAAAGGCCGGGCCGTCCGGCGCAGTCGAAACCAATGTCCGGACTTCGGGTGCTGCAGGTACTTTCGGCGGGCCGGAGTCGTTTTTGACCTTCCTCCCTCAGGTAAGTCACTGGCTCGCGGGAACCATCTGGGCGCCCACATCCTGTTCTCCTCGCGACGGTGAGACTGGTCCCCTCAACGCCGGTGCCGGCGCATTGGCATCCACGAAAATCGACGGAGACCTCGGACCTGTTGATCCCGAGCCTGGAGCAGACATCGTGACGACGCTCGAAGGACCGACGACGGCCGCTACCGGTACCAAGGTGTCTTTTGCTTCTCGCGTCGATCCGGAAAACGCAACGGGAACAGTACAGTTCATGGTCGACGGCAAGCCCGTCGGTGACCCGCGGCCGGTGGTTCGCGGTATTGCCCGCCTGGATCTGACCTTCGGTAAGGCGGGTACCAGGTCCGTGACTGCAGTCTTCACAGCTACCGGCGACGAGGCGAAGTACACGTCGGCGGCACACATGCTCACGGTGACCGGGGATTCAACAGGCCCGGTCGATCCCGACCCGACCGATCCGGGCACTCCGGGTGGTCTCGGCAGCCTCGAGTCCGTTCTGCCGCAGCTGCCCACAGGTTCGCTCGGTGGCAAGTGATCACGGTCCTACTTCACCGAACACTCGATGACCGAGTCTTTTTGAAAGGCAACATATGAACTCCCGTTCTCTGGCTGTTTGCGCAGTCGTACCAGCTGTTGCGGCCGGACTCCTCGCTGTGTCCGCTCCGGTAGCAGCGGCTTCCGATACCGTGACGCGAACAGTTTCCTTCGAACACAAGTGCCGGGTCGACGGCGCCACCGATTGGGATTCGTCGTTCTCCGACAACCTGGAGGTCACGGCGCCCACGTCCGTGCGTCCGGGCGAACAGTTCACAGTGAAACTGCATCCGGGCACCATGCGTAGTTCGGATTCGGACACCGGTCGTATCAAGTACGACATCGCACTACCGCAAGGGGCAACCCTGGTTTCGTACTCCCTCGTCGGTGATTCGTCGTCCAACTTGACCGGCGAGACTGCGGTGCTGCTCCGGGTGGGCGCAGACGGAAACGCGAACCCGGCGGGTGAGTACCTGCGAATTACCGGCACCGGCAACAAGACAGTCAACGACGGTCCGAGCGCCAGCGACAACAAGCCCAAGGAAGGGCTGCAAGTCAAGGCCAACACGGACTTTCGTTTGCCGGCAGTCGAATTGAAACTCGAAGCTCGGTCCGACGAGGGAAACGCGACGACGCACCTGCGCGCCGGGGCGACGAGCCCGAGTATCAAGATCAAAGACACGAGCATGAGTTTCGGTGAGTCCCGGTGGGTCAATGCCGCTGGGTATTGTGTTGCTTCGGGCGAGGGACGCAGCGCCCTCTCGACTACCGAGGTATTCGCGACCAACCAGACCGAGACGACGGTCGCTGTCGCACTGGAGGCACTGACGGGCGAAGACGTCAAGATTGCGGCGAGTATCGACCCGAACCCGGGTGAGGGCACGGTCGAGTTCTTCGACGGCGAGACGAAGATCGGTAGCGCCACAGTCGATTCCAATGGCCATGCAGAACTGGTCTGGCCGTTCCGCGACCAGGGCGAGCATCGTATCACCGCAAAGTTCTTGGGTACCAAGAAGTTCAGTTCTTCGGAATCTGCAGACAAGACCGTGACCGTCACCGTGCCCGGCGTCATCGTCGTCGAGCCGGTGGATCCGACGGAACCGGAAACTCCTGGTGGAACCGGAAGCCTCGGGGACATCTTCTCGAAGCTGCCGACGGGCTCACTCGGAGGCTGAGTCACCCAAACGGCAGGGGAGCGTCGACGTTTCGGCTCGAATACGGTTGTGTGATCGAATACTGGAATGACAGGTTCGAATCATGCCGAGAGCCGCAACGCCGGCGTTCCCTATTTTTCTCAATGGGAGTCTCCGTCACGGAAATCGGGCCAGAACCACAAAAGGTAGCTCACCAAAACTCGTGCCCTTTTACTACCGTTAGTTGAAGAACTGCGCGAACCGCGGGTTCTTACATCAACAAGCCTTCGAACTCGCCGCTGCGGTTCAGGTATGAACAAGGTAGGGAAAATGCGCAAGGTTAGTTTGCTCGCGTCCGCTGCAGCAGTAGCTGTCGGTGTGGCAATGATCGCGACGTCTGCGGCCTCAGCAGCGCCGGGAACGATTCCCGGTCATGGGCTGTTCGACGTGCCGTGGGAGGTGTTGCCGGGAACCTACACGACGTCTGGACCCGTATCAGCTGATATGCCGTGCATATACGGTCGGGCAAAAGTCGACGGCGACGGTGAATTGAATGTCCTCGAGTTCGAAAGCACCCTCGAACCGGCGACAGTCACCATTCTCTTGACGGATTCTCGCTTCACCACCGCGTATTGCGCTGATTGGAAGAGAGTGTCGTCAGTCGGATCGTTGGATCTCGGATCGCTTTTCGGGTCCTAGACGTCTCCACTCTATGTCGAGATGGACCTCTGGAGGTGACCACGGCCCTCTGCCATCTCGATTGAACGCTCGGCTCGCGGATGCGCTCGTTCGTCTCGAGTTTTCGACCACTCGTCGCATGAGTCCATGACCAGGGACTTTAGCCCTCAGTAATTACCTACCAATCGGTATATTCTGCGAAGGTACGGACTTCGTGAACCGATGTGAGTTGGCTCCGGGGGACGTGCCGGCCTCGCAGGACCGCCCGCAAAGTCAGCCCGGTGAGGCCACCAGAGTTCGCGCATTTCGACAGATTGCCGCTGGGTCCGTCCGCTACGAGGGGAGCGGACGGACCTGACAGCACGAGAGAGTGCCATGCCTGAACGTGGTCAAAGCAGAGTGGACGCGGGGATCATTGCCGTCGTCGCAGTCATAACCGGTGTGTTCGTCGCACTGACCGGCCACGGTCTGGTTGCAGCGCTGGCCACCGTGTTGGGCCTCGCGCTCGGAATGGCGATTGTGCGGTATCTGATCAAAGGTCGCTGATCAGAGTCCTCTGATCAAATGTCGCTGATCAGAGTCCTCGGATCAAATGTCGCTGATCACCGCAAGAGTTCAGCAGGTCGCGAGAATGTCTGCGATGGTGTCGTGTTCGGCTTGGGTAACCCACAAACCGTATGCCGCTTTTACTTCCACTTGAGCAGTCACGTACTGGCAGCGGTATGCCTTGTTGGGTGGCAGCCACGACGCCGCGTCGGAATCCGACTTCTTCTGGTTGGTGGGCCCGTCGACAGCGCGTAGGTTTCGAGGGTCGTTGGCCAGATTGGTTCGCGTTTGCGTGTCGAGCTGCTGCGCGCCCTTCTGCCAGGCGTCCGAGAGTGCGACAACATGGTCGATCTGGACTGCAGAAGACGTGTCCTGGCCGCGGGTGAAGGCGATGGTCTTGTTCGTGTACGGGTCACGGAGCGTACCGGTTTGGACCGAGCAGCTTTTGGAGCCGTCTTTGAATGTCAGGTCGGTGAGGTCACGCCGCAGGATGTCGTTTCGGGTATCGCAGCCGTTGTGGCCGAACTCGACGGTGACGTCGTCGGTCCAGGCGGTACCGAACAGTGCACGGTCGTATCCGGTCTTGGGTGCGCGTCCCTTGATGGGGATCTGTGCCAGCAGTTCAATTGCGGCGGACGAGGGAGCCGAAGTTCCGGCCGTAACCGTCGTCGTGACGCCGGATCCGATTCCCGAACCGAGAGAAGATGTTTCGGGTGCGTCGGCGTTGGAACTGGCGCAACCTCCCAGCACGATCACGGCAGCAATGCCGATGGTGACGCCGGTGATGCCGCGCCTGTGATGTGCCGTGCGTGCCATGTGTGAGAGTCCATTTCTGCGAGAGATGAACTACAAGTATGTCATTCACGACATTTCGGGCTGAACCGGCACTGTCTGTCAGTCCGGTCGAAGTAGCCATCGCGTCACCGGAACCGACACGAGAACTCGCGGACCTTCACGAGTTTCGTCTGCGGCATCCCAGCCGTCGTACTTCTCGCCGAAAAGTTTCAGGAGATCGCCGAACTCGCCGACGTTGTGATGAATTGTCCCGAACCCCTGTGCGACCCACGGGTCGTGAGAGGATCCGTCGACTGCCAACGAGACCCGAGGATCGTCCAGCAGGTTCCGAACCTTCCGATTCTGCTCGGCGCTCGGTATCCAGAATGTGTTCTGACGCAGTAAGAACCAGACCGGAGTCGTGTGCGGCGAGCCGTCGCTTCGAAGGGTGGTCAACCACACGCAAGGAGTATCCGCGATAGTCACTGTCCCAGTATCGGTGCCGGCGCGACGTTCACCAATCGACGGTGCGGAACGAACAATGCCCGGTCCTCGCCGTTGGCGAGGACCGGGCATTGTCGGGAAGGGAGTGGAAGCGTCAGATCTCGATCTTGGGTGTCTGTTCGCCCAGCTTGTGGCGGGCCAGTGCCAGATTCGCACGCGCGCGGTCCAAAACCAGGTACACGAACAGCGTTGACAGTCCGGGCGTCTCGAGGACGCGAATGAGGTGGTACTGGTTACTCAGGGTGATCAGAATGTCTTCGAGAGTGTCGGTAATCCCCAAGTTACTCATCGTGCGGAGCTTTGCTCGCACAACCTCGGAGTTGCCGGCGCCGGCGTACTCGAGGCTGAATGACGGGTTGCCGCTCATACCGAGAACCATCCCGCTGTCGGCGTCGACGACGGCTGCACCGCTGGCACCGTCGATGCGCATCAGTTCGCCGAGGATCTTGTCGATGTTGCTCATTGCTTCTCCTTGGTAGGGCAGAGTCGCGCGGGGCGACTCCAGGTGATGCTTCGGTGATGAAGTCATCGGTACATTTCGAGGTGGAATCGTTGGTTGCGGTGTCGGGAGTGGGCTGGGCGGCAACTGTTCAGCTTGTGAGATTTGTGGGCTCGTTCCGTTCGGTGCAGATGAGCGGCCATTCGACGACTCGAATTCGTCGATGCGGTCTGCGGGCAGCCAGCCGTCCCCGGGGGGTGCGCTGAGCGGCCATCTCGTATCCGTCTCGAAGTCCGGCACCGGCGTCTGAAGTTGCGGATACACCGGCGCGGTAAGCGGCCGCTTGTACGGAACCGGCTGACCGCCCGCGTCGGAGACGTTCGCGAACCAGGCGGCATACCCGGGGTCGCTGCGATCGAGGTTTTGCCCGCGATCGTCGTCTTCCTCCCGGGAGCCTCGTCGACGAAAAAGTCCCACTCGTTCCAGCCCCTTAAAGACGAACTATTTCCGATCAGAGCGTTCCGGATGAACGCGGCAGACCGGACAATCCCACCCATAGTTACTTTGCAGTTAAGTCACCGTAGCATGGGTTCGCAGACGGGGCATATGGTCCAATCCTGTAGGCGGGCCGACGAGGCAGTCGGATTCGACAGGCTGCCCGGACGATTCTCGCCGGTCGACGATGCCGGTCCGTTCGAGCGCCAGACGCCCTCTGGCATCCTTGAAGGATGAAGAAAACGATCACCGGGTTCATCGGTGCCTGCTCGCTGGTGGCGCTGGTTGCCTGCGGTTCTGACGGAGACAAGCCGACCGAGGTCGGAACACTCACTTCCTCCGTTTCGGCGACCACCACTGCGTCACCGACGACGTCATCCGAGGCTCCGGCGACATCGTCGGAATCGACTACCGAGGCACCGTCGGTCGACTCGAGCGTCCCGGCTGAGGTCCCGTCGGACCCGAATGTGAGTTCGGCACTGCCACGGACCTACGCGCAGGCGTGCTCCGACGTTCTCCGGTACCTCGACGCATACCAGCCGGCAATTGACGAGTCGGGCGAGGAAATGGGCATGACGCGTGAATCATTGGCAAACGACATGCTGACCTCCATCCAGGCTTATCCCGAGTGGTCGAGCTTGTCTGCCGACGAGCAGGCTGAGGTCACTCGCGGATTCGCCGCAGCGACCGCGGGAAGTTGCTGACCTACTTTCAGAACAACGATTCCTGAATCGCCACGCCAGGGGACTCGAACTCGCCGACGGTGATGGTTCGACCGACCAGTCCGGACACATCCGCGACGAAGCGTGGCGATTCAGGATCGGGGTCGATCCGCAGCGAGGCGATCGAACCGGCAAGGCCCTCGAAGTACAAGGAATGTTCCCCGGACTCGAAAGTGTGCGGATACGCGATCAACGGTGCCGCATCGAAGACAACGTCGGCGCACGCCGGCGCCGTCCATTCTTCGGGAGCCTCCAGGATCTCGATTCCGTCGATGTCCGATCCGATGTCATTCAGCTCGTCTTTGATCGAGGATACGAAGTGGTGCAACGACTTTCGCAGTTTCTCGCGATCCAAGGGTCCTGTCAGCGCTTCGATCTTCCGAGACGTACGTATGGCCTGACTCAAGCGGAAGTGCTCCGAAACTCGGGCTTCGAGGGAACGAATGCTGTAACCGTCCGTCGACCGCGCTACGAACAATGCGCAGACCGCTCCCTGTTCGGCGACTCGCGGATGCTTGCGGAACTCGGCTGCCGTCCCCACCTTCATCTGACCGCCGGCGAAGATGTCGATGTAGAGCCATTGTGGTTGCGTGAGATAGGTGCGCACGTTCGGATGAATGTGCGCACCGCTGACATGTGCCTGATGAACGGTGGTGAATCCCTCACGATTTCGGCACCGATCGCACTGGCGCCCGGTAACGACCGTGGCCCCGCGGTCACACGGCGAGTGTCCTCGACCTTCTGCGGTGAGATCTCGCCAGCCGAGGCAGCGGCGGCCCTTCTTCTCGTCGACGGAGAATCGCAGAACCGAGTCGTGAGTGTAGAAGGTCGTAGCGGAAGTGGTGTCGTCGACGCATCGGATCCGCGGTGCTGTCGGGTTCGACCATTCGATTCCGCGAACGAGCAGGGTCATTGAAGTGTCGATTCCTTCTGTAGTTCACAGGTCGACACCCATGCTAGTCAGTGCAGATGCGGTTCAGTGCAGTGGTTGCGCCCCACGTTGTCCGAGCATCAGTGTCATCAGCCCGGATTCCTGACTCTGGGAATTGATCATGTCGCGGGCCGACTGTTTCACCGGTCCGCGCTCGAGCAGAGCATCGGCGGCCTGCGCCATAGCGATCCCGCCACGGTGGTGGCGTTCCATCAGTTGCAGGAACACAACCTCGGCGTCGAACCCGCGAGCGCTACTCAGTTTCTCGAGTTCTTCGGTCGTAGCCATACCCGGCATGGAGGCGGCCTCGGTGTCCAGCGTTGCCGGGTGATGATGAGAGTCGCCAGCGCCGCTCGGTGACGCCTCCATCCACGCCATCGGCGTTCTACTGTTCGGTGGGACACCGGCCAACCTCAGCCAGCCGAGCATGACACCGATTTCCGTTCTCTGAACATCGTCGATCTGCTGGGCCAGTCGCGTAACCGCCGGGTCCACATCGGGACTCAGACGCGCGAGAATGAAGAGGGCCTGTTGATGGTGGGCCGCCATGTCATGCACGAATCCGATTTCGGTTTCGCTCAGAACAGCTGTCTGCGTGTGGTTCTCGGGTGCGAACAGCGGACGTAATGCTGCGCCGAGTACGAGCAGCATCAGTGCCGCAGCCACGAGTGCGACGGCTTTGACCGATCGCGGCGCCGTCATGATCCCACGGTCGTCTTCTGGTCAGCGGGTGGTGTGTAGACACCGTTTTCGAGTTGCATGGCAACAAAGCCGTTGTCGGCGCACGTCGCCCACAACGTGGTACCGCGCCATTCGGGTGGGGAGAAGCACCAATCGGTCGAGATGTCGCCGAGAGCGAGCATGCCCGATCGCGAACTCAGCGCTTGGCCGGGGTCGAACTGGCCCTGCGCGATCGACTGCGCGATTGCCGGCGTGCTGAGAATGGGTACCCCGATGAGCGAGGCGAGAGCGTGCGGCGAGTTGGCGAGTTCGACATTGTCGCCGGTCCGAGCGGGTGGGTTGAAGTACGCAATTTCGTGGACGTCGAAGGGATCTCGAACATCGAAGACCCGAATCCCGCTCGAGATCCATCCGCATGCCAGCGCCGTCGGGTCGACCGGGCGATCGGCCGAACAGTAGTGAGATTCGTACGCGAACAGCGATCCGCCGGCAGCAGACGCCAGCGCAGCATCTTGATTCTCCGGCAGATTGATCTCGAGCTTCACCGAATTGACGACCGCCGGTTCGTCGTCATTGGAGACGTCGATCAATTTCACTCCGCCGGAACCACCTTCGTCGACGGTGAACAGGTACGGCGAACCGTCGTAGGTGACCGGAATGCTGTGTTGGGTGGCCCAACCGTCGGTCCACGAGAGCTGGGACAGTTGGCGCACCCGAGGATTCGGGACGCGGCGCTGAACCTCACTGATGTCGAGAACATGTATTCCGCCGAGATTGTTCGACAAGTACATGCGATTTCCGTCTGGAGTGATTCCGAAGCCGTGGGTCGACAACCCGATGAGGTCCTGCCAGACGACACGCGGGTTGGCGGGATCGGTGAGATCGACGGCGCTCACCACACCGGGAGCGGTGCCGGAAGACCAGTAGGTGTTCCCGTCCGGTGAAAATCCACCCTCGTGATTGGTGATCGGCAGCAGCATCCCCAGATCGGTTCCTGGTCCGGGGTTGAGCAGTTTCGGGTGCGCGCAATCGGAGATGTCGTAGACCGACATCAGGCCGACGCCGGTCAAGAGCGGAACGCCCGTGCCCACCAGCAGCTTTCGCGCGGTGTTGACCTTGAGACTCTCCCACGTTCCGGCCAGCATCGCAGGTTCGGTCAGCGTGGCGGTGAGAGCAGGATTGGCAGGATCCGACACGTCGAGAACTTGCACGCCCTGCGCGGGGCCCAGGAGGTTCCCGGGGAAGAAGCTGCCGATGTACGAGCAGTGTTCGAAGTTGGTGGACGTGATCCCGCCGCCGCGACCCGAGTAACCGCCGATCTGAGACATGTTGCAGCTGTACCCGTCTCGGCTGCGTCCGCTGTTTCGGTCCTCGGCCGGAACATCACCCTGCAACCCGGTCTCGGGCATCGAGCCCGGGCCGCATTCGGCGCGGCTTGCAGCGTTGGAAGCGACACCCGGGTTCTCGTGGATCGAGCCCGGGGCAGTGGCGGGCTCAGCAGAAGCGACGCACACGGGAAGGACGGTGATCAAGGTGACGAGCGCGATGGCAGATCTGGTTCTGATGGTCGTGAACGATTTCATCGAGTCCAACTCCCGGTGCGGGATTGCCTTTCGTATCTCACGGGCAGACGTACCTCAAGGACAGGCAGCACGGAGGGCAGGCGCGCGTTCGAGCGCTCACGACGATCGGGTCGGGGTGTGAACCGGTGTCGGGCCGCAACCAACCGGACAATGCTGTCCGGTTGGTATCGTAGTGTGCGTGACATCGTCTGGCCGCGTCAATAGCGGATCTCTCAACAGAGGGCCGAGAGATGCGGCGCGCAATCGTGCGGCGCTCATCTCAGCAGCTCGCGAGGTGTTCGCCACCCAAGGATTTGCTGCTCCGCTCAGCCTGATCGCCCGCACGGCCGGCGTCGGCCAGGGCAGCCTCTACCGGCACTTTCCCACTCGCGAAAGCCTCGCACTCGCGGTGTTCGACGAGAACATCGTCGAGCTGCAAGAACTGGCGGCCGATCCGGATTCGACTCTCGACGATCTTTTTCGTTTGTTGGTCGACCAGATCACTACCTCCATCGTGTTCGTGGAGGTCATCAAGCCGGTCTCCTTCGGCGACTCGCGACTGAATTCGGCCGGCGCCCGTTTGATCGATCTCCTCGAAGGGCGCCTCGACGAGGCGCGTCGAACTGGGAAGATACGAGAGTCCGTGACTGCTGAAGACGTGATCCTGGCGATCGCCATGTTCGCCGCGATCATGGAACGGACTGCCGAGAGCTCGCGGAAAGAAGTTGCGCACTCGGCCTGGAACCTTCTTGTGCAGGGACTGGCCGGGCCGGCAGCGGCGGGCTGAGTCGCGTTCGCCTCGCGTCTCGAGGTGATCGCCTAGGCTCGTGGCATGGCTATTGTCTGGACAGTTCCTCGCGCTATCGGCTCCACCCTGCTCGTTGCTCCGTTGATCAAGGAGTTCCTTGTCGAGGGTGACGGCACCCTCGATGCAAAAGTGACTGCGGTCGGTACGGTCTCTGCATCTCTCGAGAAGCAAGTCGGCCGCACGTTCACCTCGATCAGCGCTGCTTCGGCGGCAATCTTTTCCGGTGCTGCCGGTTCCACCAGCGTGCCCGACGCACTCCGTCTGGCCGTGATGCGCACTCTGTCCACCGAGGTGGTCGTCAGGAAGCCGGCTCCGCAGCCGTTCACCGAAAAGGTTGGGAAGAGACTGGGGCAGTACGTCTTTGCCCTGCGTGACCCGCGCAACGATCAGGTGTTCCATGTCGGGCACGGCACGGGAAATCAAGTGTTCGCGCCGGTATTCGAAGCGCTCGGTGAACTTGCGAATCTCGAAGGAGCGGACGGCCCAGCCGAGTCGAATGCTGCTGTGACAGCAGCCAAGATCGCCCGCATCCGTGAAATCTACGACGCGGGTTCGGCGGTGGAGCACTTCGTTCTTCTCCGCTCGGTCGCTGCCGCCACGGATTCGGCCGCCACTACCGACGAGGTCGTCCGCGGCGTCGTGGAAGCCTTGCGAATCACCGACGCGGGCGAGGGCCTGACCAACCTCGCGGGCGATACATCGGACAAGGACGCCCGTGCGACCCGCGTCGAGGAACTCGCGTTGCGCTACTCGGCCGATCCCGCGCCGGAACTCCCGACGCCGAGCATCGTCCTCCACGTGCCGGCCTCCGCTCGTCCGGGAGCAACGCCGGAAGAGATCTACGAACTCGCGCGCGCCGAGTGGTCTGCCGGTGCAGCTGTTCGTGCCGAGATCGGAATCCCCGTTCTGGTGTTTGCCGACAGCATCATTCGTGGTGCATTCCGCGCTCAGTCATGGGAGGTGTCCACTCGCAATGCCGACGGAAGCCAACTGTGGCGGTTCAACGGAACCGTCGACGACGAGCTCGCTGCCAAGTACGTCGGAACCGAGGTCACCCCGCACAACGTCGGCCTGAAGAAGTGGCCCGTCAGCGGTTGGGTCACGAGGTTGACTACCGCTCGTCCGGGGGCGGTTATGCCGGGACCTCGTAAGTCCAAGTAACGCAACAACTTCAGGTAGAAGGCGTTGTGGGGGCGGGATCCGAACGGATCCCGCCCCCACAGTATCGTTACCCGGGGTTGTCAGCCGAGCAATCCGCTTCCCACATAGTCGTTCTCGGTGCATCCCGGCGGAATGAGATACACCGCAGAACCGATCGGCGTCGTCCACTCGTTGAGTGCGTCGAAGTCACTCAATCGCTGTTGGACCGGTAGATATTGCTCGGCGATGTCCCGTTGGAATGCTGCGAAGATCAATCCCGAGTTCGAGGTCTGCCCGCTCTCGGGTGCGTCGTCGTAGTTGTATGCCCGACGGAAGAACTGCTCCTTCTCATGCGTCTGGTGGGCTCGCGCGATGTGTGATCCTGGCGGGATCACCGGAATGCCGAACTTGTCCGTGAGTGTGAAATCCGCTTCGTCGAATTCGTTGGTTCCGTTGAGCGGAGCGCCATTGGACAACGTGCGCCCCATGGTGAGTTCGCGCCCCGAGCGATCGAGTTCGTCCCAGGTATCCATTTCCATGCGAATGCGTCGTAGTACCAACGAGGTTCCGCCCGCCAGCCACGGTTGACCAGCGCCGTCGTGCCAGATCAGTGAATCGAAATCCACTGTTCCCGGAGCCGGATTGACCGTCCCGTCCACTTGGCCCATGAGATTGCGCATCGTGGTTCCCTCGGGCGTGGTGCCGCGCGCGTTACGGAATCCCTTCTGCGTCCACCGGATTGTCGTCAGTGATCGGACGTTCTTGGTCAGAACTCGCACAGCATGAGCAATGGTCACCGGATCGTCGCCACAAATCTGCAGCAATAGGTCCGATCCGCCCCATCGATCGTCAAGTCGGTCGATCTCGTAGCTCGGCAACGGCTCGAACCAGTCCGGTTGACGTGCTTGCAATCCCAGCTTGGTGAACAGGCCAGGGCCGTAGCCGACGGTCACCGTCAAGCGGGCCGGATCCACGGCCAGTTCCCGTTCGGTATCCGCCAACGCCGGGTTACCGGCGGTCAGCCGTGACGCATCCTCGGACCACATCTTCATGATCCCGACGACCACAGTTCGATCGGCTCCAGGCAAGAGGTCGAACCCGATGAACGTGCCGTGCGCTTGCGGAGTGGTGGCGATCCCAGCCTGGTGGACGCCGTAGAACGGTTCCACCAGCTTGCCTGCTTGCTGCTCGTGTTCGCTGCGCTCGACCACTGTGGTTGCGCCCCACGTTATTCCCGCGACGCCGAGCGCGGCGGCACCTCCTCCGAGAAGGCGCCGCCGGCTGAGTGCTCGGCTGGGCGGGTTCGTGTTCTCAGCCACCGTGATTCGGGTCGTAGTTCTCCTGATTACCGGAGAAGTCGCGAATCTGGGCTGTGAACGTGGTGCTGGAACCGTCGTCGTAGATCAATGTGAGGTCGGTTTCGGCGCCAGGGAGCAGCGGCGCGGACAGGTCCATGAACATCAGGTGGTCACCGCCCGGGGTGAGGCTGGCTGACCCGTTGGCAGGGACCAGGAACCCACCGTCCTTGGGGCGCATCGTCATCGTGCCGCCGTCCCCGGTCACGACCTCGTGCAGTTCCAGTCGCGATGACGCGGGACTGGTTGCCGAGACCACCCGTACGTCCTTGTCGCTGGAGTTGACGAGTTCGGCGAACGCCGCACTCATTCCCTCGGGTGCTGCCTTGACCCATTGATCCTGAACTGTGATGGATTGTGCGGCTTCGGTTTCCTTGTCGGAGTTCGAAGAACAGCCGGTCAAGGCGAGAGCTGCGGTCAGTGCAACAGCTGCGAATATCTTTGTTCGAACAGTCATGTGTGTCTCCGTGATTCGTGAGGTGTCAGGTGGTGGCGCGGCGTTTGAACGCCGCAATACAAACGTCGATCAGCAGGAATGTGAGAAGACTGATGCCGAGTAGCGGAACAAACCAGCCCACCAGTGCGGTTACCGCAACCAGCGCAACAATGCTGAGCGGGGAGAGGTTGCGAATCCCGCCGCGGGCAGGGGCCCGGCCGACAGCCCAGTCGGAGCCACGGGTGGGGCGTCGGCGCCACCACATGATGTAGCCACGAATGACCACGCTGACCAACGCGAGTGCCAGTGCGGTGAGTGCGATCTGGTTGGCAAGGCCGAACAGCAGGCCCATGTGGAGCTGGATTCCCCAAGCCGAAAGTTTGGCTGCGAGTGGCCAATCCGAGAACCACAACTCGTCGGTGACCTTCTGCGTCGCTCCGTCGATTGCGATGGTGTTGTTGCTGTACACCCACGGCTGACGCGTCTGGGCGACGGTGAACGCCGTCTCGGCGTTCGCGGGTATCGATACTTCGACCGGACCGGTGATCCCGTTGTACCTGGCGATACCGAGGACGGTGTCGACACGTCCGACGTTGGTGTCTGTCAGCGTGCCGGCGGCGGCGGGGGCCATGTCGTGACCCTCGTGCCCGCCCGTTGCCGGTGGTGGAGCGTCGCCGAGAGTTTTCACGACCGAGGGCGTCGTCCAACTCAATGCGGTTCTCAGATTGCTGACGTTCTCTCCGGCGTAGGTCGACCACGTGAGGCCGGTCGCCGAGAGGAAGACCAATGCAACTGCTATCCAGATGCCGACGACACCGTGCCAGTTCAGGGTCCGGCTTCGTCCGGCGGATGCTCGGTCGATCGTGAGCAGTCGAGCGTTCCGAGCGGTGCGGTATCGACGGAACCACAGGTAGACGCCACCGAGTGCGACCACCCACATCCACGACGCGGCCAATTCGCTGTAGAGGCGGCCAGGTTCACCGAGATGAAGGTGGCGATGCAGCTGAGAGATCCAGGTGCGCAGTGGCAACGAACCACTGCTTCCGTAGACCGCCAGCTCGCCGACCGGCTGTGCAAGCACTGGATCGACGAAGACTGCGAGCCTCTCCGATTCGCCCAACGACGGATCGGTGAACAGGACCCGCGTGGTTTCTCCGGCCGCAGGGGACGGACGTACTGCCGAGACGGTCAGGTCAGGGCGGTACTGCTGGGCGGAACGGATCTGATCGTTCAGCGACGCGATTTGTCCGGTGGTGTCGGTCTGGAGATAGTCGCTGTAGACGAATTTCTCGATGGTGGGCGCCATCGCGTAGAGACCACCGCTCAGCGCGGCGATGAGGATGAACGGCCCGATGAGGATTCCGGCATAGAAGTGCAGGCGCAGAATCAGCGGTCTGGCGCCGCCGACCTGCTTCTTCGGGGGAGAGCTGTCGTTGGAAGCGCGTGTCTGTGCGCGCTCCAATTCGGGTGCGGACATGCGTGTACTCGATCCCGCCGTGCGCCTTTATTAACCGCCCGCGGTTAATAAAGGCGCACAGCAAAGTGGCGCACGTATTCACGTGCGTGAGAGGAAAGGGAAGGTGAGTTACACGAATGCCGGTGGGCCGCGAGTGCCCAGGCCTGAGGTGAGAAGTTGACGCAGAACAACTTTGGCGCGGTATCGAGTGCGCGCAGTGAACGGCGAGGGTTCAGGTGCCCACGGGCGCAATAGGACGGCGACGATTGCCGCCACCGTCGATGCCGCCACGACGTACCCGCGTTCTGCGCCGCGGATCAGAACTGCGCACACTCCGACGGCAGCGATGTGCGCTGCGAGCATCGGAAGCGACAGGAGCAGGCCGTGTTGATGATCCGAAGCGATGGTCAATGTCGCGTGACCGATGGCCTGACCCGCAGCGAGCATAAGGGCGAGCAAGAGGGCAGGGGATCGGCGAGTGTCGATGGACGTGACCACCGCGCCGACGCTCGCGCACGCGAGGATCAACAACACCACCGCGCTCTCGGACGGGGCCATGCCGCCACCGAGCGCGTGGGCTGCGACGGAAACCGCGCCGGAGGTACCGCCCACGAAAGCGCCGCGCAGCTGCGCGACATCTTTCGGGCCCGGCGTCATACGCGAAAGGATACAGGCAGCTACTACGAGGACTAGTAGTCGAGCCCGGCCGAGTCGGTTTGACGCCGTTGACGGCAGTCAGGTCGCGCCACTCACATTCTTGCAATCCCTGTATACGAATGGTGCACGGTCATCGTTCAACGCTGTCGGTCATCATCCGTACTCGTATCCGGCGCTGCCTACCGATGAACATGACTGGAACTCGTGGTCTCAGATGAGTGTCGAGTCGTTCGCGGGCGGCGGGATCGTTCGGCCGAGCCTTCGCGGAATCATGACTGCCAACGGAGATTCTGCAAAAAAGATTTGGATTACCGAGTTCGGGGCGCCTACAAGTGGGACTCCCGACAGCGTCAGCGAAGCACGTCAACTCGAGATCTATCAGGCAGCGATGGCAGACAAGCAAACCAAGTCTTGGTTGGGGCCGCTCATCTTCTACCGTCTCAACGACTACGCGCCTTACGGGGCAACGACGGATCGAGAGTCGTATTTCGGCGCAGTGAGGTCGGACGGCACCGTCAAACCGAGTGGTGCATACGTGAAGAGTGTGCTCTGCCCGTGATGGCGGTCGAATGGTACGAGTGATCCGTAGGGTTGGGGGCACTTCGTTCGAGAGCGCGGAATTCTGCAGCAGCTGAACACTTGTCCATGAAGGGAGGGCGATCGCCCAGGTGATCACCCTCCCTTTTCTCGTTTGTTACCAAGGGATTTGCCCTGACATTGCGGAAGGCTGTTTTCAGCGGCAGATGAAGATATCTGTGCCGCATATCGTTACGACGTTCGTATTTGCTGAGATCGGCACAGGCGTGGGGACCAAAGTCATCGAAGTGCGGGTGTAACGGTCTGTTGTGCCGTGACGGTATTGAGCAGAGAACGGCAAGCCCGCCAGAGTGATAGCGTCCGAGAGGCTATGTCCGAAATGATTCCGAACTCGACCTAGGAAAACGGTGCGCAGCGATAACAACGGTTCGAATAACGGAGTCCTGGGGAACAACTCCGGAACGACTCAGGGCGACGGCCTTTTCGACGCGTCCGACGACGGTTACGCAACGTCGATTCGAACCGTCACCTTCACGCCGCAATTCGACGAACCTGCGGCAAAACCGTTGCCCAGTCAGCGGATGCGCCAGCAACGTCGTGAAGAGCCGACCGATTTTCGGACCTCGACGCCCAGAGCTATGACGTCCGTCGACGATCTGGACATCATCAAGCGGGCGAAGCGTCCACCCGAACGCGGTTTGGGCAGTGTGTTGTTCAAACTCACCGGGGGTCGGATCAACACCGGGCAGTCGGCCGCCGAACTCGAACATCAAGCTCTGGTGCGCCGTGCCAACCGAACAGTGCGCGGCGTGTACAAGATTGCTTTCATCTCACTCAAGGGTGGTGTGGGAAAAACCACGGCGGCAAAGACCGTCGGTTCGACGTTCGCGTCGATCCGTGGCGATCGAATCGTAGCCATCGACGCCAATCCCGACCTGGGGACTCTGGCTGATCGTGAACGACGTGAACATCACCTGACCGTTCGTGATCTGTTGGCCGACGGTGACATTCGTACGTACAGCGATGTTCGCTACTACACCTCGCAAGGCGACAGCCGACTCGAAATCCTTGCGAGTGAGGCAGATCCGGAAACTTCGGAGTCTTTCAACGAGCAGGACTACCTCGATACTCTGCGAATTCTCGAGGTGCATTACAACATCGTCATCACCGACTGTGGCACCGGAATCATGCACTCGGCCATGTACGGAATTCTCGACGAAGCAGACGCTTTGGTAGTCGTCAGCCCGACGGCGCAGGACGGTGCCCGTAGTGCTGCAGCAACGCTCAGTTGGCTGACCAAGCACGGATACGCAGATCTGGTGAGCAGGTCGGTCGTGGCGATCAATGCGACGCGCCCGGGTTCGTCTTCGCTCGACCTCGACCAACTCGAGGACGTTTTCGCTCAGCGTGGAGTGCGAGCGGTCAAGACGTTGCCCTATGACGATCACCTCGGCGAGGGAGGTCCTATCGACTTGAAATTGTTGAACAAGCGCACTGCTCGGGCATATCTGGAACTCGTCGCAGCGATTGCCGACGGTTTCCCGGACTCGGTGGGCAAGCACGCTTCTCGCTGAACGTGCTCGCCCCCGAATCTGATCATCAGGCCGGTGTTCAGGGGTGCCGAAGTATCGCGCCGTATCCGTCGGCGAGAACGAGGCGTTCGTCGATCTGTACCAGCTCGGTGCCGGTCCCGATTGCGATGTAGGGGAGTACGCGATCGGCGGGCCCGATCAGCTTTCCACTGGTGACTTCCTTGTCGTCGGGATCGGTGAGCAGCAGTGTCTCGACCTTGCCCTGCTCGAGGGCGTCGAGGACGCGTGCGGTCCCGTCGATGGAGAGGCCGGAGTCCCGGCCCTGCTCTGCGACGTAGCGTTCGGTTTCCGCATCCATTCTGCGTAGTCGCTGCGTGTCGATCAGTTCACGAATCGACTTCGACACCTCGGCGGGTGTCGAACCGACTGAACGCGAACCTTTTTCGACGTCCACCACCCGTAGCGTCGACGGTAGGAGCTGTGCAAAAGCTTTGCGGGACTGTACTTCTCCGATCACGACCACCAGTGCGACCTTGTGTTCGCGGGCGAGCGCCGCCGCGCGCTCCACGGCCTGTGTCAGGTTCTTTCGGATGTTCTCCTCCACGAGGCTTTGGCTGTCGGTGTACCGCTCCTGGCCGCCCACGTGCGCCTTGTGGACCGGGAAGCCGTCGCCGTCTACCGTTTCGCCGTACACGTCACGCCCGCGAGCATCGCGCACGCACAAGTCCGCGCCGGTGTGGTCGACCTTTGCGATGAGGAACGGTTCGGTGTCGTATCCGTGTGCGATCAGTGGAATCAAGTAGGGCAGTTCGCCCAAGGTCGCGATGGTGGAGCCGGCAGGTTCGAGCAGAATATCGTCGATCAGCACTGCCTCGGATGTGGCGACGATCGCGCGTCCGGCGCGACCTGAGATGCCGTGATGGTTGTCCTTCACCTCGTCCAGTCGCGCGATCAGCGATTCCGATGCTCCCTGTTTCGTCAGTTGATTGCGCATCGAGCGCCATTCGAGTTCGAAGCGCTCGCGTGCATCTTCCCGGTTGCGGACGTCTTCGAAGTACACGGAGGCAAACGGGCCGTCACTCGAACCGACCTTCTTCAGCCGCCCAGCATGCATGTCGGCTCCCTTCTGTAGTGGTCCTATGCCGCGTACCCGACAACTGGTGATTCGACACGACCGCTTTCAGTTCGCACGTTTGTTCGACTGCTGGTACTGTCTGTGAACGTGAGGGTGGTGCAGAGGGAAGCCTGCATCACCTTCACGCCAAGAACCCGGGACCTGCCGCCGACTGCCTTCGGTGGCAGGTCCCGATTCTGCTCAATCGGCGTCGTCAGTGCCCTTCGACCTGTCGGAACTCTTGCGCCAGTGAGTGAATCGTTCCTTGATGTCCGTCGCTACGTCGCCGACGCCGTTCCCGACGGCGCCCACGGCACCGCCCAATCCGCTACCGATGTCGCGCACCATCCGGACCAAAGGGTCCTCCGACTCGTCGAAGTTCTGCTTGTAGGTCTTGGCTGCATTCTTGAACTCGTCGCTGATCTTCGCTCCGTCGTCATCGCCGCGGCGGGGGTAGTTTCCGCGCAGAATCGCGGCGTAGTCTCCGCTGTCCACCCACTTCTTGAGTTCGGCGGCGCGAAGCACCGAGAACGGGTGAGAGAGCAGTTCGATGTTGAGGAGCTTGAGTACACCGTCGCGGAGGTCGCCGCTGGCGTCGTACTCGGCGGCCTGGGCAAGAAACGCGTCGATGTCGATTTCACTGACTCGGGATCCGCCGGCCAATTTCATCTGCACGCGAATCGCTGTGTGTACGTCCTGGCCGCACAGTAGTCCTGCACGATCGCCGGACAGTTCGGACTTGCGTTGCCATTCCATCAGGGCGGCGATGATCGCGCGCAGTGCCCATCCGCCGACCGGCAGCCATCCGATGGTTCCGGCCAGTCGCATCAAATGCATCAAGATGGTGCGATACACGGCATGGCCGGACAGTGCGTGGCCTAGTTCGTGGCCGATGATGAACCGTTGCTCCTCGTAGTTCATCACGTCCAGCAGACCAGTAGTGACCACCATGAACGGCTTGTCCATGCCGATGGTGAAGGCGTTGACCATCGGGGTCTGGAGTACGAACAGCTCTGGTGTCTCGTCGGCCTGCAGGATCTCGACGCAGTCACGGCGCAGATCGTTCAGGTCACTGAACTGGCGTTCGTCGACTCGCACTGACGTGGCGAGGTACATGAGGCGGTGCTGACGTTCTTGGAGCAGTCCGGACAGCGTCCGCAGAACAGTGTCGAACCCCCGAAGCGTCCGGAGCGTCACCAATGCGGCCCGATCGGCTGGGTGTTCCCACGCACGCGAGCTGATGTCCGGGAACTCGATTCGGGTGCGATCTGGTGCAGTGGTCATGGTGGCCCCTCACTTCGATGTGTGTCGACTCACCTCCAGGGTAACGACTAGTCGGTTTAGCGCGGATGTCCGGCAGCTCACTCGGTGGGCTGGGGGAGCGTGCAATCCGTGACTTTGGGGTTGACGCCGAAGTAGTTCAGCGGGCCGGCGATGACCGTGAGCGCGATGGTCCCGACGCCGGCGCAGTTGGTCGGCGAACTGCTGTAGTAGCCGCGTTGGCCGGCCGCGACGGCCCCGACTATCAGCCAGATCAGAACGATCAGAGTCACAATTCTCATCATGGCGGGCTCGATTCTTCAAATATTATGGTGCCCAGCGAAATACCCGGTCAGAGTGGGTATGAAACGCTCAGCCGACGGGTATCCCTGATGTATGCGGCTCGAGGCGGGCGTATCCGCCCGAGTGAACGCACTGAAGGAGCTTGTGATGATCATCCTCGGCGTAATCCTGCTGATTATCGGTTTCGTGGTGAACATTCCGATCCTCTGGACGATCGGTGTCGTCTTGTTGGTGATCGGAATCATCCTGTACGCGCTGGGCGCGGCCGGGCACGCTATCGGTGGTCGGAGGCATTACTACTGATCAGGGGTCGGCCCGTCATGCGTATCCGTGCCAGTCGGGACGGTGCGCTCAACCGCACGTGCGATCAGTTTCCGCAGGCAGACCTGGCGAAGCGTCCGCTGTTGCCAGTCGCTGCCGCCGCCGGTCACGCATTTGTCGCGAAGTGCTGACTCCACGCTCGTGTACTCGCCTGTCTCGTCGAGGGAGTCACGGACATGGATCAGGAGCCGGTGCAACTGTTCCGCGGCCGAAATTCTTTGTGTGGTAACCGGATCGATCGACGCTCCCAGGACGCCTTCCTTCGCGGACACCCAGGTTGCGAGGCGGAGGTTCTCGAGGGAAGTGCGCGGAGCGACGACTCCTCGTTCGACAGCGCGCAGTGCAGTGGCGACCAGCGCGCGCACAAGTGCTGCAAGCAATACGGTGTCGTCGACCGTCGGCTGAACGTCGCAGACCCGGATCTCGACGGTCGGTAGGTGGCAGGAAGGCCGGATATCCCAGTAGGCCATCCGCTTGTCGAGCATCACGCCGCAATCCACCATCTTCGCGACCGCGGTGTCGAAGTCCCCGGCGGTCTCGAAGTACGGCGGCGGCCCGGCGACGGGCCACCGGGACCATTGGATCGCCCGCCAACTCGCGAAGTCGGTGTCGACTCCTTGGTGGATACGGGAGTTGGCGCTCAGTGCCAGCAGGGCAGGCAACCAGATGCGCACGTGATTGCAGACCTGCACGGCCTCTACTTGATCAGCGACGCCCACATGGATGTGGCAACCGCAGATACTTTGTTCGGCGGCAAGGGCGCCGAAGTGTTCGCCCATCTGGCGGTAGCGAGGGGAGTCGCTAATCTCGAAACGAGAAGGCCCCGAAAGCGGTGCGCCGACGGCCAACAGCCTGCAGCCGTTCAACTCGGCCGCTTTCGCCGCGAGCCGACGCATGTCGATCAAGTGGGTTCGGAGTTCGTCGATGCTCTGGCACACGGGAGAGTTGGTCTCGACTTGGCAGCAGGACAACTCGAGCTGAAGATCCAAACCGAGTGTCGACGCGGTTTCCGCAACCGCGGCATTGTCGGTGGACGGCAGCCAGGATGTCGGGTCGACGAGGATGAATTCTTCTTCGACGCCGACGGTCGGGGTCGTCGATTCGTAGCGGCCAGCGGTGGATCCGGTCGAACAGGTGGCGCCCATGCTCGCGTCTACCCGGTCGGTCGAAGGCGGAAACCGACCCGAGGAAGCCCCGTTCTCGTCGGGAGAACGGGGCCTGTGGTCGGTCTTGCCAACATCTCGGAAGCGTCAACGAGCCCTTGCACACCGTATGAATCTGGGGACTGGCGTGCCTGGGAAAACGTACTGTGTCGGACTCGGTAAAACGAGACCCCAAGGCATGTCTCACCCCCGATTTCACCCTCATGCGAGGGTGCCTGCACGCCCTTCGTCGAGGCGCGGATCGTGACCTGGTGGCCTGCGGCGGTCCAGTCGCGGTTTATCCGTGGGGCCGCCTTTATCGGGCAGATTTCGAGAAATACGAACCCATCTAAACTAACGTCCAGCATTCGGATGTGAAGTTCTGGCGAAGTGTGGGGACTCGGTGAGTCAACAGACATTTGATCAGTTAATCGCGTGCACAGTATCCACTGAAGATATGTAATTTTCGAACTGGTATTGCGTTTCATCTGCGAGAATATCCAGTGGTCATGGGTGAAAGTCAGAAGGTGGGAGAAAGTGCCTGGGATTGTGTTGCTAACGGTTCGTTATCGCCGCCGAATGCCCACCATGTATGTGGATGGCGCCTCTTGGAAGCGGGAAAACTGCGTGTCATCCGTGTCGCAACTTCCTCTGCCTTGTGGTCTTGGATTGAGAGTTTCACCAGGAGGATCTTTCGTAATCGACGCGTCCGGAAATTTTTCTCAAGATTTACCCACTTGCGAATTAGGGAATTTAATGGGTTGTGGAAAGTGGAAATATTGCGGGTGGGAGCTATTATTTGCGGTGATTTGCTCATATCTTGCTGAGTGAGGTATTTGCAACCGAAGTGCCACGTGGTCGAGAAATAATGCTTTTCATGCTTTACATTGGAAATTGCAAGATGCACGTTTCATCCTCCAGTGTTAAACGAAAGGACGAACGCAATGGGTAGCTTGGAAGATTTCGACATCGCGGCACTTCTTCAGAAGGTCATCGCATTCTTCGACGGATTCTCGTCGGACGAGACCGAGCCCACCACGGGCTAAGACTTGGCGAAGCCGCTGTGCATCCGGATGACACTGGAAGCGCAGCGGCTTCTCTGTATCCGGACCTCCTATGTATCGGACCTCCTGTCAACCCAGTCGGCGACCGAGCTCGGCATCTCGGCCGGGGCGGTCTCAGTTTGCACATCGGCGCGAGCTGGAACGATCTTTGTCACATAAAATGTTAGGTATTACATATTGGACATCGCTGGGTATTAGGGTGCAGGTATGGGGACGAAGCAGCCGGCCGGTTCAAGCGCAGATCGTAGTACCGGCGACGAAAAGCAGAGTGCCGTATTTCAGCCACTGGCACGGACCAGCTTGCGCAGCGATGCCACGAGACTGCTTCGGGCCCGGATCTCGAGCGGTGAACTGGAGTCCGGCCGGCTCTACGCGATCGGCGACATCGCCGCGCAGCTCGAGGTCTCGCCCACCCCGGTACGCGAGGCTCTCCTCGATCTGAAGAGCCAAGGCCTCATCGAGATGGTGAGGAACCGCGGCTTTCGCATCGTCGAACTGACGGATGACGAACTCGCGGAGATCGTCGAAATCCGGCTGATGCTCGAGCCACCTGCAATGGCGAAGGTTGCCGCGCTCGAACCCCCGTTGGATCTCACCGATCTCTGGACGCTGAGCAAGCGCGTCGAGAACGCCGCGGCCGAGGGGGATCTGGTCTCATTCCTGACCCTGGACAAGGACTTCCACCTGGAACTTTTGGCTGCACTGGGTAACGCACGGCTGGTCAAGGTGGTGGAGCAGTTGCGCGATCAGACTCGCCTGTCCGGGCTGAAAGGCATTGCAGGAAGCAAGGACTTGGTCGGGTCGGCTCGGGAGCACGATCAACTCCTGCAGGCGTTGGAATCACGAGATCCGGTTGCGGCCGAAGCTGTCATGACTGCACACCTCCACCACGTCAGCGGGTTGTGGGCCGGACGCTCCGAAAAGTCCGACTGAAGCGGTCTGGCCCGAACACGCCGGCATAGGCAGGGAGGCTTCGGCCGAACACGCTTCGAGCGACCAACTCTCCGGTGACGGGGCCGAGGGTTATACCGAGCATCGCGTGGCCGGTGGCGACAGTGACATTCGGATGGTGAGGTAAGCGACCGATGATGGGCATCCCGTCGGGTGTCATCGGGCGTAGCCCTGTCCACGGGACTGCATTCTGCGGAGGTTCCCAGGTGTCGAAATAGTCGGCTGCCGAGGTCAGTATGCCTTCGGCCCTTCGCTTGTCGATGTGTTCACTTCGGCCTCCGAATCCCATGGTGCCGGCCATTCGGGTCGCACCGGACAAGGGGGTGACGGCAACCTTGGCTTCCGACAGATACGATGCCCGAGTTCCGACGGGGAAAATCGGTGGAACGTCGAAACCGTAGCCTTTCCCGGATTGGACGGGGAGTGTGTACCCGAGTCCTCGCACCACGTCCGCGCTCCAAGCGCCTGCGGCGACCACAAAATGATCGGACGTCATCGGCCGTTCTGCTCCAGATGCCGTCACGTTACCGATGGAGTCTTCCGACAGCGTCAGTTCGGTGCCCTCCACGATCTCGACCCCGAGGCTCTCGCACTGTGTGATCAAGCTTTCGACGAAGGCTGCGGGGTCGAGGAATCTCTCGTGGGGACAGGCGATCCCACCGACGACCGAGCTCGAGAGTCCCGGCATCAGCTGAGCCGTTCGGGCACTTGTGAGTACGTCGAATTCGTCACCGCCGAGTGCTCGCACCAGCGTCATTTCTTCGGAGTGGGAGTCGAGCGACTTCTGTGTGCGAAACAGCTGCACCAATCCGGAACGGTGGTTTTCGAACTGAAGCCCAGTGCGCTCGAGTTCGTCGAAAAGCTCGAAAGTCCGATGAGTGAGTGCCATCAGATTTCGCAGACCGGATTCGAATCTCGTTGTGGTGCAGTTGCGAAGCATCGCAATCAAGAAGGAGGCAAAGCGAGGATCGCGGCTGGGGCTGATGTACAGCGGGCTGTCAGGACGCAGCATCCACTTCAACGATTGGGTCAGTACTCCGGGGGCAGGGACGGGGGCCGACATGCTCGGGACGACCCACCCGGCGTTATGGCTCGACGCGCCGGTTCCCGCAGCCCTCGCGTCGACTACACACACGTCGGCTCCCTCGGCAGCCAAAGCCAGCGCCGAACACAACCCGATCGAACCTGCACCGATAACGGTCACTCTCATGGAAATTTGCCCTCTACTGACGGTTGGCGATCGTCATCTGTCCGCGGAGGCCGGCAGATGCCAATTGATAGTTGACGGTGATCAGTCCGATGATGTCGTCGACGGTGTTCAAGCGATGCTCGATGGTTCGATCTGACGTTCGCCGAGAACCGGGGACACCCTCCGCCATCTCCGCAGCAGTTGTTGTCGGGTGAACGATTTCGAGGACCCACTCGTCGCGTAACTTCGTCGGCTTCAGCGAGTCACACTGTTGCACAACTCGTCTGGATGCATCGCGAATGGCTGCGCACGCCAGACTCGGCGGAAGCGAGTTGGTAGCAGACCACCCGTGCGCCTGCTTCACCACGACGGTTTCGGTCGAAGGAGACGTAGCGCTGACCAACCCGCAGATCACGTCATCTCCAGTGACCAAGCCGACCGGCACGCCGTGAGTAGCCGCGTAGAGCGAGTTCACATCGCTTTCCGACACGGTCCTGCCGTCGAGACGAACATCCGTGAACAGAGCCGAGAACGTATGTGCCAGCACACCCGGACCACCCGCAGGAGCATGGTAGCCAACAAAAAGGGCCACGTCGTGTTCAGCGGTGAGACCCTCTGCCATGCACTGCAGTTTCGGCGATCCGAACAGAACCCGCGCCCGCGGATCCAGTTCGGCGTGCAGCAGATTGTCCATCGTTCCATGACTGTCGTTGACGAGCACCGATTGCGCGCCCGCGTCGAATGCTCCGGCGATTGCCGCGTTGGCCTCGGCCGTCATCAGTGCTTGCGCACGTTGGTATCCGTGACCTCCACGAACTATCTGGTCGAGCGTCGCAATTCCTGCGATGCCTTCCATGTCCACCGAAATGTAAACGTGCATAGTGAGACTCTCCGTTTGTCGATTATCTTCGTGACGACTCGGTCCGGGGCGGTCAACCGTTCGGGATGGACAAAGCTTCTCGTACCGTATTCGCCAGGACGACCGAGGCCGGCACCTCGAGAGGCGTCGTGGCAACCAGTCGATTCTTCGTGAGCGCGAAACTCAAACCGTAGTCCGGATCGGCAAACCCGTACGAACCGCCGAACCCGCTGTGGCCGAATGAATTCGACCGTCCGCCCATTGCAATCCCTTTGTCGCCCAGTAGATAACCCAAACCCTTGCGGACCGGCGCCTTGTGCGTTTGATCGTACGCATCGGTTTCCAGCGTCGTTGCCAGAGTGGTCCGCGCTGGCGGGAGTAGACGCACTCCGTCCACACCATCGCCGATCAACGACGCGTAGTGTCTTGCCAGGGATCGGGCGGAGGTGATGGCGCCGCCGGCAGGTACAGCTGATGCCTGAATCGACGGGGTGTTGAAGAGTTCGGCCATGATCCGAGTATCGGGGCTCGACGCGGGACCGGTCAGAACTGATTCGTCATTCGCGAGAACTGCGATGCGGTCTTTCACCGAAGCGGGAACGCCGAAGAACAGATCCGTGATACCCAAAGGCTCACAGATCAGTTCGGTGACGATCTGGCCGAAGGGCTTCCCGTACACGCGACTTGCTACCTCGCCGAGAACGAATCCGGAAGACAGTCCGCGGTAAGCGGTCTCGCTACCCGGAATCCACATGGCCTCGGACTCGGCCAGGCGAGCGCAGGTGCCGTCCCAGTCGTCGAGGTGAAAGTCGTGTGTGATGTCTTGGACTCCGGACGTGTGTACGAGGACCTGTCGAATGGTCGCCTCTCCCTTGCCGTTCTGTCCGAACTCCGGCCAATAGTCGCTGACCTGTGCGTCGTAGTCGAGTTCGCCGTGTTCGGCCAGCAGATGCACCGTCGTATACATCAGGCCTTTGCTGCACGAGAAGATCGGGAACAGGGTGTCACTTCGGACAGGCGCACTTCGAGTGGGTTCGGTGTGTCCGGACCAGGCATCGACAACCAGCTGACCATGCTGGTACACCGCAACCTGGATGCCGAGTTGGGCGTCTGCGGTGACCATTGCGTCGAGCTCGGCCTGCACCACCTCCTGTACGTCGACGGTCACCTTTCGTGTCCTTCGTGCTTGGTGATCTCGGCACAAAAGTATTCCGAGACAATTGTGGTCAGTGATTCGAGATACCGTTCGCCGCGTGACGCCAGTGCGGCGACGGGGTCGCCGAGAATTCCGTTCACCGATAATGCTTTGGTTCCGCCGTCGAACAACGCTGTGGCAGTGTCTTTGTCGAAGCGTCCGAGGAATCCGGGCTCGGCGGCGTTCATGTCGACGAGGTCGGGTCGCAGTGCGAGGACTATCGATGTTTCGAAATCACCGGCATGGGATCCGCAGGCCTCGGGAGAGATCGAATCCTCCTCTGCCACTGCTTCGAAAGCTGTGAGCAACTGGAGAAGATCGGTGTGGGCATGAATCCGTGTCTCGCCGATCCGGGGTCCGACTCTCTCGATCAGATGCGCGAGGGGTTCGAAGTTACCGCCGTGGCTCGAGATGACGAGGATATTGTCGAACCCATGAGCGGCGAGACTGCGAACGTAGTCTTCGACCACGTCGACAAACGTTGCCTCGCGTAGAGAGAGCGTTCCGGGGAAGGACATGTGGTGCGGGGAAACCCCGAACGCGATGGTGGGCGCTACTATCGTCGTCCCGAGCCGTGCGGCGACGGCAAGTGAAGTGGCAGTGCCGATCAGGGTGTCGGTGGACAGTGGCAGGTGCGGGCCGTGTTGTTCGGTCGCTCCCACCGCGAAGATGACGTTGCGGATCCCGCCATTCATCGCCTCCTGCACCTGGGTCCACGTCATCTCTGCCATCGAGTGAGGTGCTACGAGCGTAGGGGTCATCAGGCTGTTACCGCCGTCGCAGCCGCGCCGCGACTTGCGTTCCGAAGACTGTCGATCGCAAGTGCGGCGATCTTCCCGATTGCCGCGTCCACCTTGCCGTTACGCATGTGGTTGTTCTTGTCTTTCAGAAAGATTGCGACCACGTAGACGTCCCCGTCGCCGAAGTCGACGACTCCTACCTCGTTGCGAACGCCGGCTAGGAAGGTGCCGGTCTTGCCGGAGATCGTCGGGCCGTCGACGTACGCGGAGGAGAGGCGGTGAGGCGCGAACTGCAGGCCCATTACCCGCCGCACTTCGGCACAGGCCTCGGCGTCTGCAGCCTTGTCCGTCCAGATGAGGCTGAGCAGTTCGGTCATCTCGCGCGGGGTGCTGGTGTTGCCGCCGCGCGCGTTCAACGACTCGCCCGCTGCGATTGCCGCGACGAACTCGTCCTCGGGCAGTCCGAACGGGTTGCCGGTGGAGGTGTTCTGCAAAGTTGCGTAATTCTCGGTCGAGAGTTCCTCGAGAGCAAGCGAAATGATGCCTTCGCAGTCGGTGGTGATGTCGGTCGAGTTCAATCCGAGCGAGCGGAGTCGGCTCATGATGTTCTCGGTACCGACCATCTCTTGCAGGATGTCGGTGGCGGTGTTGTCGCTGACCTGCATCATGAGTAGGCCCAAGTCCCGGATCGATACTTCGACGTCGTCCGTCATCGCTGAAATCCCGGAGGGCCCGATGGTGCGCCTGTCTGAAGGGACCTTGATCCGGTCAGCCAGTTGTATGCGCCCCTCGGATGCCTGGGCGGCGACCTCGAGCATGACGGGAACCTTGTAGGTCGAGGCGGTCACCGAACGTGCATCGGCGCCGGAACCGATTTCGAGTTTTCCGTCGAGGCTGCGGACGTGAAACGCAACGGTGGCGTTTGCGTCGTCACACACGTCGGCGATGGAGGCGAGGATCCTGAGGGGGTTGGTGCTCATGTTCTTCCGTTCCGGGTAGTTGTTGTGGAGGAGAATGTTTCGATCAAGGCAGTGACCTGATCATGAACTCGCGGAGTGAGGCGGGGCGTAAAGATGACAACGCGCCTCGCCTGAGGGCGTGGAATACGTCGGAGGCGAGACCGTGTCGCAGATCGCGCCGATGCGCAGGTGACATCTCTCGTGAAAGACACAGCCGCTCGGCGGGTTGTCAGGCTTCGGGGGCTCGCCGGTGAGGATGATTCGCTCTCGCGCAGCTTCGGAGAACAGTGTCGGCGATGCCGAGGCCAATGCCCGCGTGTACGGGTGTGCGGGGTCGGTCAGAATGCTCTCGGTCGAACCGTACTCCTGCACCTGACCCAGATACAGGACGGCAACCTCGTCGCAGAAGAATCGAACGACTCCTAGATCATGGCTGATGAAAAGGAAGGATGTTCCGGAGTCCTCTTGAATGTCCTTGAGGAGATTGAGGATCTGTGCCTGTACCGAAACATCCAGGGCGGAGACAGGTTCGTCGGCGACGATGAGTTGCGGTTTCGCGGCGACGGCGCGTGCGATGGCCACTCGCTGGCACTGCCCGCCGGAAAGCTGGTGCGCGTACATATCTCCGTACGACGCACTCAGTCCGGCGCGGTCGAGCAAGTCGTCGACGTCCTTGCGTCGCGCCGAATGCCCGCCGATGCGTAGGGGTTCGGCGACGGCACGCCAGATTGGCAGCTTCGGATCGATCGATGCTCGCGGGTTCTGGAAGATCATCTGCACAGATCCCGGGGCTCGCTTGCGAGAGGACTTGCCGGTGACACGCTGCCCCAGTATTTCCAGGTTGCCGCCGGACGGCTCGAGCAGGCCGGTCACAACCCGACCGAGAGTTGACTTTCCGCTTCCGCTTTCGCCGACCAGTCCGAGAGACCGCCCTGCCGGGATCGACAGGTCGACGCCCCGAAGTGCCTGCACGGCACGGCCGCCCAGACGGGTGCGGAAGGAATGGGTGATCCCCTCCAATCGGGCTACTTCGCGTGTGGAAACGAATTGGTGCGTAGTCATCGAGCCACCTCACTTGCCGAAACGTGCTGATGTGAGCCTGTCATCGGGTGCAGACAGGCCGCGAGACTGTGTCCACTCCTTTCGAGTTCGGGTGAGATGGAAAGACATTCGTCTCCCGCGCGATCGCAGCGTGGCGCGAAGTGGCAACCGTGCTTTCGGTCAGGCAACGCCGGAACGATCCCTCGTACCGTCTTCAAGCGTCGTGCACCCGAGTTCATACTTTCCAAACAGTCGACCAGCGCATGCGTGTAGGGGTGCTCCGGTTCACGCAGTACGTTGTCGACCGATCCGGATTCGACGATCTTGCCCGCGTACATCACGTACGCCCGGTTGCAGTGTTGTGAAACCAGTCCGAGATCGTGCGAGATGAACATCATGGACATCCCCTCGTCTGCTATGAGACTTTGCAACAGATCCATGATCTGCGCCTGCACGGTGGTGTCCAGGGCGGTGGTCGGCTCATCGGCGATCAGCATCGTCGGTTCGCAGGCCAGAGCCATTGCGATCAGTACACGTTGTCGCATGCCACCGGACAGTTCGAAAGGAAACGCTCCGGCAACCCGATCCGGGGCCGGAATCCCGACTCGGGCCAGCAGTTCGCGTACTCGTTTGGCGGCAACGCGTTTGGAGAGCTTGTGGTGGATGCGGACGAGATCGCCGAGTTGTCGTTCGATGCTCACTACCGGGTTCAGCGAGGTTCCGGGGTCCTGGGGGATCATCGCAATGTCTGTGCCTCGAAGCGGCGCCAGCGCACCACGGTCGGACATGTCGAATCGTCGGCCGTCGAAGACCATCTCTCCATGCGCAGCCAGGGACCCTTCGAGGAGACCGAGTACGGAGTACGACGTTACTGATTTGCCGCAACCGCTTTCACCGACCAGAGCGACGCTCTCACCCGAATCTATGTGGAAGCTGACTCCGTCCACTGGTCGCAGTGCGGGATTGTCGGACAGAGCTACGTGGAGATCCGTGATCGACAGTAGCGGTTTCGTCATCGGTTGCTCCTCGGGTCGAGCGCGTGGCGAAGGCCGTCTCCGCAGACCAGCAACGTGATGACGACGAGGGCGATGGTGCATCCGGGGACTATCGACATCAAAGGCAGGTCGATGCTGTGGGTCGACCCGAGGGCGAGCATGTTGCCGAGAGACGAGGTCGGTGGCTGGATACCGAGGCCGACGAAGCTGAGCCCGGCTTCGGCGATGACGGTGAAGGCGAAGATCAGGGTCAGCTGAACCGACACTGATTCGATCATGTTCGGCGTGACGTGCCGAACGATGATGCGCCAGGTCGGAACTCCGCTCACGGCTGCGCTGTCGATGTATTCCTCTTCACGAATCTTGAGCACGACACTGCGGGTGACCCGTGCCAGATACGGCGTGTAGCCCGCAACGAGAGCGATGATCGTACTGGTGACTCCGGCTCCCATCGCGGCGATGAGCGCGAGCGCGAGCAGCAACGACGGCAAGGCCAACCCGACATCGATGAGTCGAGCAATGACGGTGTTCGCAATTCCCCGGGTGAAACCTGCCAGCATTCCCAGCGGTAGCCCGATGACCATGACACCCAACGTCACGGCAGCACTGACGGCGAGTGACGTGCGGAGTCCGAACAGCAGACGGCTCAACTGATCTCGACCCAGATCGTCGGTTCCGAGGAGATGCTCACCGCTGGGTGGGGCGAGAGTCGAGGTGAGATCTTGGACGTTGGGGGAGTGCGGCGCGAGAAGAGGCGCGAGCACGGCCGCCGACACCAGTACGAACAGAATGCTCCATGCCACCTTCTGACCAGGCAAGGAGAGAATGCGGGCCATGAATCGGCGCCGCTGACGTGTGCTCGGCGCGATTGGGGACGACGGGGAAAGCGCAGCCCCGAATGACTCAGTCATTGTCGGTCCTGACTCTGGGATCGATGAGGGAATAGACGACATCCATCAGAAGATTGACAGATACGACAACGATGACCAGCACGAGGATGCAACCCTGCACCACTGTGTAGTCGCGAGCCAAGACGGATTGAACGAGGAGTCGGCCCATACCGGGAACGGCAAAAGCATTTTCGACGAGGAGTGCTCCGCCCATCAGCGCGCCCATCTCCAGTCCGGCGATCGTCACAGTGGGAAGTAGTGCGTTCCGTAGTGCGTATCGAGAGTAAACGCGACGCTCGGGGATCCCGAACGACCTTGCCGTCCGGACGTAATCGGAGTTGAGTGTGCCGATCAGGGATGCACGCGTGGTCTCGAAGAGCAGGGTCGACATACCGACACCCAGCGCAATGGTCGGAAGAATCATGTGTTGGAAATGTGCGCCGATACCATCACTGAGCGACGAGTATCCGAACGTCGGCAAGACGTTCTGGAATGCGATGATCAACAGGAGAGCCAACCAGAAGCTTGGTACTGCGATACCCAGAGTTCCGACCAGTCGCACACTCCGGTTCGCGCGATCGCTGGTGAACCTCGAAGCGAGGACGCTCAGTGGTACCGCCACCAACAATGCGAAGGCAAGCGCGTACATGCCCAGTTGGAGTGTTACGACGATGCGGTCGGACAGCAAGGTTGTCACCGAGTCGTTGAGCACCAACGACTTTCCGAGGTCGCCGCGAGCGGCTGCGGACAGCCAGTCGAAATACTGGACCACCACCGGCTGGTCGAGGCCGAGTTCGGAACGAATACGTGCGATCTGCTCTGGACTGACGGACCCGCCGGGACCGCTTACCGTGCGAGCGGGGTCCCCTGGGATTGTCCGAAGAAGTACGAACATCAGGAAAGTTGCGGCGAGTCCGACGATTCCCAGCTGCGCGGCATTGATCAACAGGGTGCGCGCGATTCGACGCAGCCGACCGGACGAGGGCGCGGGCTCTCGCTCCTTCGGCGGCATATCGGAATCAGGTACCGCTTCGATCACGCTCACTTCGCGAGCCAAACCCTCGAGAGCGGGTTGGTGCCACCCTCCGTGAATTCGTATCCGCCGACCGACGGGCTGGTTGCGGCGATCTTCTGCGGGTACACGGTGAACGCTGCGTATGCATTGTCCGCGATCAGCTTGGATGCCTGCTGGTACATCTGTGCCCGTTGCTGCGGATCCTGTTCGGCGCGGGCAGCGTCGAGCAGCTTGTCGAGTTCAGGATCGTTGATCGAAGAGGCGTTCAGATCGCCCTTACTGTGGAACAAGGGGTAGAGAATCTCGTCGGGATCGACGGTGGCCGTGGTCTGGCCGCTGTTCATGACCGTGAAATTCTTTGCGGTGTAGATCTTCTGAGCCCAGGATCCGAACTCCTCTTTGCTCAGGTCGACTTTGACACCGACGTTCTGGAGCTGTTCGGCAACCGCATCGGCTTCTGTCGAGAACGGGGCCTGGGTGAAGGTGCTGAACGGAACCGTCGTACCGAAGTCGAAGTTTCCGTTCTTCAGGAATTCCTTTGCCTTGTCTGTTGAAAACGTCTGTGAGGCAAGGCCGGAGAGGTCCGAGTATGCATCGCCGATTTTCGGGCTGAGGGGCCCACTCGCCGGGTCGGCGTATCCCTGGTAAATGCCCTGTGCGATACCGTCACGGTTGATCGCCGCAGAGAATCCGCGGCGGACGTCGACGTTGTCGAAAGGCTTGACCGCCTGGTTGAAACTGACGTAGTTGAACGTGTTGCTGATCGACGTCTTGATGACCGAGTTGCCTCGGCTTTTGACTTGTGCGAGTTGGGCCGGTGTCACACCGAGGACATCGAGTTCCCCGTTGACGAATGCCTGCATCGAGGTGGTCGGGTCCGGAAGGATCGAGATCTTGATCGAGTCCAGGTAGTTGTCGTCAGCCCAGTAGTCGTCGTTGCGGACGAGCCTGATGTACTGACCGGTCTTGTACTCCTCGAACTTGTACGGACCGGTGCCCACCGAAGCTTTGAACGGATCGGTCTTGGCGTATTGCGTCACGGCGGTGGGGGACATCATCATCACCCGTCCACGGCGCAACGAGGCGACGAACCCTCCGGCCGGGGTGGAGAGATTCATGGTTACTTCATTGGGTGCGCTGACCTCGACCGACTCCAAAGACGGAGGCAGGTTCGCACCCGTTCCGTTCGGGTCGAGCAATCGATCGAGATTGAATTTGACGGCTTCGGCATCGAACGGCGTTCCGTCGGTGAACTTCACACCGTCGCGGAGGGCGAAGACGTATTGAGTGGGGGAAGTCTGCTTCCAGGACGTAGCAAGTTCGGGTACCGCCTGACCGTCCTGGAAGTCGACCAGTCCGTTGTAGGCGAGGGTGGCGATCGATGCCGTGCCCACCGAGGTGACGGCCATGGTTCCCATGTCGAACGCAGGTGCAATCGGTTCTGCGCCGATAGAAACTCGCAGTTCACCGCCCCGCTGCGGCTCGCCGGCGGGCTCGGACGAAGCGCCTGCGTCCTTAGCTGCGCCTGAACAACCACCGAGAACCAGTGCGAGTGCTGTTGCAGTTCCGATCAGAGCGGTACGCCTCGAGAACCGCGTCATTGTTTTGTCCATCAGATCCACCTTCGGGCCGTTCGTTCGGAACGGCGGGTTCGTACGGAGCCTTGCGAGGATGCATTAGGTGTAATACCTTACCGATTGGATGTCAAGGAATTTCAGTGAACTAGCCCTGAAGTACACCCCGAGAAACGGAATCGAAAAGATGGAAATCGAAGATCATGCAGTGGCTCCACACATCGACCTCGCCAGGCTCGACTCGCTGATTCCGGTCGGGGTCGCCGTCGCAGCGGTGGCCAGTGCCATCACCGAACTTCACGAGGGGAGGCTCGAACAACCACCGCGAACGGTCGTGGCGGACGGCCAGTTGCTCGTGATGTCTGCACTGCATCGGTCCACCCGCGACGCCGTTGTCAAGACGTTGACGATCTACGACATCGACGGAAGTAGGCGCATCGAAGGCACTGTGCTCTGGTACGACGGAGCCACCGGGCTTCCGCGGTTCAGTGTGGAAGCCCACCGGTTCACCGCGCTGCGAACCGGTGCGGTCTCTGGCGTGGCAACGGACGTACTGGCGCCGGAAAGGGTCCGGCGTCTGGCGATCCTCGGCTCCGGCGCCCAGGCCGGGACACAACTTGATTCCTGCTGTGCAGTAAGGGAATTCGAAGAGATTTCGGTATACAGTCGGACCCTCACCCATGCACAACGATTTGTCGACGAAGCGAAAGTTCGGCATCCAGGACTCCGGTTTTCGGTAGCAGGGTCGGCAAACCAATGTGTCGCAAATGCTGACGTGGTGTGTTGTGCGACCGGTGCCACGTCACCGTTGTTCGACCTCGCAGCACTACCGGCAAACGTCCACGTCAATGCAGTCGGATCTTTCCGTCCTTCGATGACGGAACTGCCTGCCGGGCTCATCGATGCCTCGACGGTCACCGTGCTGGACGACGTGGCCGGATGCCTGGAGGGGTCGGGCGAAGTTCGGTCGGCAATCGAGCGAGAGTTCCCCATCTCCGACCTCCGATCACTGGGCGCGGTAATGGAATCCGGCGTGGAGCGCCACGGTCGCACGGTGTTCAAGTCGGTCGGGTGTGCAGCACTCGACTGGGGTGTCGGCAAAGCGATCGCGGACAGACTCGAGAGCGTCGTACTCTCCTGAGGGATGACAAAGGCCTGCCCGACGATTCACTTGTCGGGACAGGCCTTTCGGTGACGTCGGCTCGCGCTGGGACGTGCGTTCTAGCTGGTCGCATCCTTCTGGATCAGGAGCATCGCGTCGTCGACCGGATCGAAGTACAGAGCCGGATCGGCAACCAGGGCAGCGTCGTCACCATGAGTTTGCATGGTGACGACCCAGGCGCGATCGTCGTGTTCCACGTAGTAGGCACCCGCAAGGACCCCGATGGAGCTGCCGCCCTTGAATCCGCCGTAGGTGAACCATTTCGCGGACTCGTCACCGAGCGCCGGATCTTCGGCCAGTATGTCTCGAACCGGTGCACCGCTCTCGGTCTTCGCCATCTCTTGCAACGAGACCAACGCGGCACGCAGGTCGGCGGGCGAGGCGAACCAGTCGATATCGAAAGGCCATGCGGGGGTGGTGAATGCTGACGCCGGGATGTCCACCAGGCCGCCAGGTAGTGCCGCCAGTATTGCTCGACGCTCGTCCGGGGTTCCGTCGCGCCAGGCGATACGTTGTGCGCCATCGTTGCCCCAGCCGAGTTGGAACAGTGCGCGGGTCGGCTTCAGCGGAATGTTGAGCGAAGGATCCGCCATGCCCATCGGGGCGAACTCGGCCTCGACCTGCTCGCGCCCGACAGCAGCGATCAGCATGTCGGTGGCGGTGTTGTCGCTGATCGAGATCATCTTGCCGGCGGTCTCCCGGACCGTGACTTCGGTTCCCGACGGCAGGTCCTGCATTGTCCCGCCGGGCATCGACTTGAGGTCGTCGGTGATGGTGAGCTTCTGATCCCACGAGAGTGTCCCGTTCTGGACAGCCGTCGCGACCGCGCCGAGAACGTACAGCTTGATCGTTGACCCTGTGGGCTGTGGTGAGGTGTCGCCGACACCGAAGACTTCGGCGTTCTTTCCGCCGGTGACCTCGGTGACGGTCAAGTTCGTCGGCGCGGGAAGTGCTTTGACAGCTGCCTCGAGCTCTTGCCACGATGCGGCAGGCACATGATCGTCTTTGGTCGGTGTTATCGCCATTCCAAGGACCAACCCGCTGCCGTCGACGACGACGTTTATGTCGAACGCGCCGCCGGTGGTACTGGTGATGGAAACGGTGCCGTCGGTATCGCCTCCCTTGTAATTCACTGTTGTCCAGGGCTGTCCGGCTCGGATGGACTCGAAGTCCGGAGGCGTCAGGACAACTGGTGCGGTGGGTCCGAAGTGCTCGGCGATTTCTTCCTGGGGCAATGGCGCGCTCGTGTTGAACGCACTGAGAAGCCAGCTGATCTGCTTGCCGACGGGGCTGTCGGGGATCGTGACTGTCGTGGGTGTCTCGGTGGCGGAGACCTTTGTGCTGTTGTCCGAGGTTTGTGCAGAATCCGGCCCGGAAGTACATGCGGCGAGGGCGAATACCGCTGCGGAGGCAAGTGCCACCAGCGTGAGCGGGCGACTCTTCCTGCGTGTGTGTTCGAGTTTCATGGACTCATTTCATCAGCGTTCTCTTCGGCGCGCGTCCGTCTGAGGTGTAGACGTACTCAGCCTGAAGTACTGAATCGGTTCATCCTCGAGTGCCGTCAACTACTTGTCGTGGTGACACGCATAGTGAAGCTGGACAAAACGGAGAAATGCTGCACCCGAGTAACTTTCGTGAGGACTGCCCGAGTTAGTTCTTGGTCGCGGCCAGGAAAGAAGGCTGCGTCGACAGTGCGGCGATCTCTTCGGGGAGATCAGGAATCCGGCGATCGTACAGATCTGCCAACCCCACCGAGCTGAAGCGTCGGACGGTCCAATTGTGTTCAGTGAGCCACCGGCCGGGATCGGATCGTTTGTCGCTGTAGAACAGTTGCGAAATGTCCAGGTCTCCGAACGGGTTCTCGGCAAAGTACTTGGATCTGATGGTCGCCAGCTTCTTCGGGTCCGTGCCGGCCGGAAAGTCGTTCACTGCCAACCGACTACCAATGGCCGAGAGTTCGTCGATCCGCTCGAACAGGGCGTCGTGGGCCGGGCCGGGGAGATAAGCGAGCAGGCCTTCTGCGGACCATGCAGTAGGTTCCTTCGGATCGAAACCGGCCTCCGCGAGCGCAGCCGGCCAGTCGTTGCGCAGATCCGTAGGCACAGTGCGTCGATCAGTTTTCGGCTGGGCGTCGCGCGCCGAGAGCACTTCGGCTTTGAACTCCAATACCTTTGGTTGATCTACTTCGAACACTGTGGATTCTGAGTTCCAATCCAGCCGGTACGCACGCGAATCCAACCCCGCTGCAACGATTACCGCCTGCTTTACTCCGGATTCGGTTGACGACAAGAAGAATTCGTCGAAGAACCTGGTTCGCAATCCCATGAAACCGCCGAAGGGTGTGTCGTCGAGGAGTGCCGGATCTTTCAGAAGAGCTGTGAAATGCGGCTCCGCTGCAGCTTCTACGAACCATGATGCGAACTTGTCTTCGATGATCGCGTCCGAGCGGGCGCTTTCCAATGCGCGGAAGGTCGCCACTGCAAGCGCGGTGAGTCCGACGCTACTGACGATGTCCCACGTATCTCCATCGCTCCGCATTTTCTGGGTGTCCTTCCGCTCTGGACGACTGAGCCGAACCCTCTCGACTTTACGCCCGAGCGACCCCTTGCCGCCTGGAACGGAACGGTCGGAACTGGGGCGCGAACAACAACGAGCCGGCATCGGAACATTGTGTAGTGCAGGGCGTTCGGTTTGAAGTCAGCCCTGCCAGGAATCTGCCAGGGTTGTGCCAGTGGACGGCCAGGATGCGGGACTTCACTGGTGTGTGCCCCGTTCGGGACAGCCAGAGAGAGTCTGGAGAAATCTTCGGAGAAGGGATCGATCATGACACGACTATCCGCACCGGAACAACGTAGGAAGTACTTCTGGACCAAGCTCGCGGTGACGGGGGCGGTATTGACCGTACCCATTGCCGTGCTCGCCGCACCGGCCTCGGCAGATACTGTGAATCATGATGTAACACAGGCCGATAACAGTTGGTACGGAGATCAGGGGGGCGATCACTCGCACGATTGGGACCGTGGTGGAAACGGCGGCTGGAACCAGGGTGGTAACTGGAATCAGGGCAACGACTGGGGCAATCAGAACCAATGGCAAGGCGGGCAAGATCAGGCACCCGCGCCGAAAGTGAACCCCTTCGCCGGACTGTTCGGATCCAGCTGATTCCCCGGCTACACGACGAATTTCGGGTCGAGAGAGATTGTAAGCCCATGTTGCAGGAAGGCTCGCTCGAGATGTTGGCCGCCGCGGCACGGAGCGGTAGCCATGAAGCCATGACCGATTTGTACGCAGTGTTTCGCCCGATGGTTGTGCTGCGGTGCCGCGCCGAGCTTGATCGGGCCGTCTCCGACTCCGCCGCGGATGCTGCATGCATCTCTGTTCTCACGGCAGTTCGTGACGGATCGGCGGCGAATCAGCCTTTCCTGCGCCTGCTGTACGTGAGTACAAGCGTCGCGATTGCTCGGGCGGCATCCGACCGGTTCAGCAGTGGGCCGCTCCCGCCTCCAACAGCGCTCCCGGTTGTCGAACGCGATGTCCTGGTGTTGCGGTTGATCGTCGGCCTCGACAGTGAGGCGACGGCAACATCGCTCGCCCGTACGACCGGCCAGGTGTCACTCGACCTGCATCGTGCGCTGCAGCGCCTGCGAAAGTTGAGTTCTCCGAATGCAATCAGGGAGACGTTGGTATCTACCTGAGGACGTTCGGAATGCGCAGGTTCAGGCGGGAACGGATCCCTGCCTTACTGGCCGGCGATGTATTCGATCGACGGTCCGGCGGTCCAACCACCGTCGACGGCGATCTCGGAACCTGTTGTGTACGAGGCATCGTCGGAAAGTAGGTAGGTGACCGCACCGACCAACTCCTCCGGGCGACCGACACGGCGATACGGATTGTTGGGGAATGCGCCCTCTTCGAGGCTGATGCCCGTCGGCGCAGTCATGGGGGTGAGGACCATGCCGGGGTGTACGGAGTTGACCCGAATCTTGTCGCGACCGAGTTCGACGGCGGCGATCTTGCTCAGCCCACGCACGCCCCACTTGGCTGCGCCGTAACCGCTGGTCAGAGCCATGCCCATCAGGCCGGCGGCCGAGGAGATGTTCACGATGGATCCGCCGCCTGCTGCCTTCATGAACGGCACCACCGTGTGGATACCGGTGTGTACGGACACCAGGTTGATCTGGATGATGCGTTGGAACGTCTCGAGCGGTTCTTCGGCGACCGTCTGGCCGGAAGCCGAGATTCCGGCATTGTTGACCAAACCGTTGATCGCGCCGAATTCGGATACCGCGTACTCGGCGGCGGACTTCCAAGACGTCGGATCGGTGACGTCGAGGTGAACGTAACGTGCTGCGTCGCCGAGAGATTCGGCCACTGCTCGGCCGTCGTCGTCGAGTAGGTCGCCGATGACGACGCGGCCGTTACCCGCGACGATGCCGCGCGCAAACGCTTCGCCCAGGCCGCGTGCGCCGCCAGTGACGAGAACGATTTTTCCGGAGAGATCCTGAGTCATGATTGTTCCTAACCTGTTGGTGTTGCGAGATATGGCTTCGAGAACGCGCCGAGCGCGCGGGTGATGGCCTTGGGTGCGGGGGTCCGGAGGTCTGCCATCTCGCGCAGTGCGGCCACTACCGCCAGTGTTGCCTGGCCCGAAGCCGCTGTCGTGTCGAGCGAGCCTTCTGGCCGATCGATCAGACGTGCAACTTCTGGGCGGATCAGTTCCATCGTCTCGAAAGTTGCTGATTCCCACACTCTCCGGAGCGCCGCGTCGCCGAAGATGATGGGCATCAGTGACCGAGTCATCGGCTCGAAGGACTCTCCGACCGATGCGATAAAGGCCGTCTTCACTGCCGCTGAGAGTCCGTATTCGCGGGATTGCGCGCTGAGGGCGGTGGCAAGACTGCGGTTTCCCTCGTCGAGCATCGGCCAGATGCTCTCTTCCTTGGTGGCAAAGCAGCGATAGAAGGTGCGCTCGGAGATTTCTGCCCGTTCGGCGAGCTCCGCGATGGTCGTCGAAGTGTCGCCGCGTTCGACGAAAGCGGCAGCGCAACTCTGCGAGACGCGGAGAAGTAGTGCAGTGCGGCGGGCTGTTGCCATATCCGCACTGTACCAAAAGTGGCAGAAACTGCCACAAGCTGTGCCGGTCGGTCAGCCGGTGCTGCCTTCGATGCCGGATACCTCCTGCTCAACGGCGCTCTTGATGTTCAGCAGCGTCTTGCGGATGTTGCCGCGCTGAAAGTCGGCGAACGTCTTTCCGCCGGTGGCAACTTTGTCGAATATGTCCGCCGCAAAATCCGGCCAGCCCCGTCTGTCGTCGATCCACGTTTCGGTAACTCGGGTTCCACCGGGGACGGGCTGAAATCGGTACCGCCAGGTTGCAATAGCGGCAGAGATTCGTGGCGTGGCAAGGCCGATCTTGTGAACACGGAATTCGAACAGTTTCCCGGTGTCGGCAGCGGTGACGGTGCATCTTGTGGTCCACTGCGCGCGCCCACGTTTGTTGTGCCCGTCGAACTCCATACCCAGGAAAGCGCTTTCGCGGTCTCCCCGCAAGGTAGCTCCCAGGTTTTCGGGACTCCAGTCGCCCATGCGAGTGGGATCGCTGATGAGCTCGTAGAGAGAAAGCGCGTCGACATTGACGACGACGCTGTCGGAGACGGTGAGTTCGCGAGCCATTTCGGTTTCAGTTTCTTTCTGTCGAACGTGGATGGAATCGGTGCTGATTATTACCCGTGCGGTTTCAGTTGGATCTTGACCGCGCCTTCCTGCTTTTTCTGAAAGATCTCGTAGGCGTGTGGCGCCTGATCGAGCGGCAGCTGATGAGTGGAAAAGGTGTCGACGCCGAGTGGGTCGTCATCAGTGAGCAAAGGCATGATGTCGTCTACCCACTTCTTGACGTTCGCCTGACCCATCCTGAGCTGAATCTGCTTGTCGAACATAGTCATCAGCGGCAGTGGATCAACCATGCCGCCGTATACACCGATCAGAGAAATCGTCCCCCCGCGCCGAACGATGTCGATGGCCGAATAGACCGCACCGAGTCGATCGATTCCTGCGTTACGCATCGCAGGCGCGGCAAGAGCATCGGGAAGGAGTCCGACGAACTGCTGCGCGAGCTTTCCGATCGGAGACCCGTGAGCTTCCATTCCGACAGCATCGATCACCGAATCGGTTCCACGGCCGTTCGTCGCATCTCTGACTGCGTCACCGATCTTGCTGCCGTAGTCGTCGAGATTGAGGGTTTCGATCCCGCGTTCGGCAAGGCGTGCAAGGCGTTCGGGTACACGGTCCACGCCGATTACTCGAAATCCCTGGTGGTGAGCGATGCGGGCCGCCATGTCACCGATCGGTCCGAGACCGAGGATGGTCACGGACCCACCCGGCGGGATGTCGGCGTATTCAACCGACTGCCAGGCTGTGGGAAGCACGTCGGAGAGGTAGACGAATCGCGAATCCGCGGGACCTTCGGGAACTTTGATGTGTGTGAAATGTGCTTGCGGTACTCGAAGGTACTCGGCCTGCCCGCCTGGCACCGAGCCGTACAGCTCGGAGAAGCCGAACAACGCTGCGCCCGTTCCCTGATCGCGGACCTGAGTCGTCTCGCACTGTGTGTAGAGGCTCGAATCACACATGAAACAGTTGCCACACGAGATCTGGAACGGGATCACGACGCGGTCGCCTATCTCGAGATTCGTGACTTCCGAGCCGACTTCTTCGACGATGCCCATCGGTTCATGACCGAGAATGTCGCCGGCATTCATGAACGCACCCAGAGTCTCGTACAGGTGCAGATCGGATCCGCAGATATTCGTCGTGGTGACCTTGATGATCGCGTCACTGGGTTCGACGATCTTCGGGTCCGGAACCGTATCGACGCTTACTTTTCGTTTGCCTTGCCAAGTCACTGCGCGCACTGGGATCGACCTCTCATCGCGGAAATGCTGTTCGCAGTCACCTGCCCGAAAGCGCTGAAATGCAAACAAAACCGGTGAGGGTTGCGGGAAGTGCTGAGAGCGTTAGATTGAGAGGGAGGCGGGCCGAGGCTCCTGAAAGGCCGCACGCCGTATGACTGACAGGACCAAATGACGGGGATGACCGCATGACCGAGAAAGACAACAACGACCAGTCGCCCAAGGGTGGGCACCCAGGGCCCGTGGACAAGGGCGGCGACGGCGGAATGGCAACTCGAGAACAGGCGCCTGAACTGGTCGAGGAGACCTCCGAGAAGAAGTCTGACGACAAGTAGTTTCCTTTTACTCCGCGTTGGGTAACAACGGGGATAGGCCGCATCGGACCGTCCCGGAATCAATGCGGGCGAGGTTCCTCGAGGTTGAGCAGCCAGCCACGGGAACCGCCTTAAGCATCTCCCAGTTCGTGGTTCAGCCGGGTTAGAAGTTCAACCCTGTAACAGCAAGTGATCGAACCGGGTCCGCAGAAGTGTCGGGACCCGGAAATCGTCCAGCGTGCGAACTATCAACTGCTCGGCAACATCCCTGAGTTTCACGTTGGTCTCCTGCGAACGCCACACGAGGATGTCGAAAGCTCGATCGGCAGAGATTCCGTAGATCACCATGAGCATGCCTTTGGCTTGCTCGATCACCCCGCGAGAAGCAGTGATTTCGTTGACCAGCACGTCGACAGATGCTTTCACCGTGCTGTCCAGGGTTTCGGTGACGTCGATGTAGAAGCCTGAGCTGCCGACCACAGCACCCGACTCGTCCACGACGCTGTCGCCGACGACGATTACCGAGTGAGTGTCCCCTGCGGTGTCGATGATGCGGTGGCGGCTGCTGAACGGGCCGCCTGAAGTGCGGATGGCGTGCAGTGTTTGGGCAACGTGTCTTCGGTCGTCGGGATGCTTGTGCGCGAGCATCAATTCCGTCGTCGGAGCCACTTGGTCGGGTTCGTATCCGTGAATCCGTGCGACTTCGTCCGACCACTCCCACCGGTCGCCGTTGCGGTGATAAAGAAAGCCGCCCACCCGGTGTGGAGCCCCCGATCCCGACGTTCGCCCCAACCCGTCCTCGTTCACCACACACGCCCCCTCGTTCTCGACCTCGTCCCAACCGGCGTACTCGCCAGTTAGTTATATCGGACAAATCCGGCGGAGGTGGTGTCGGTCCCATATTTCGGAGCACCGTCTGGATCGCTACCGCATGGGTCGGGGAAACCGGCGCTCAGAGTACGTGGCGACGGTCCCACTTCAGTCGCGGCTGAAGCAGTGTTGCCGCTGTGTCCATTCGGTGATCGCCGCCGCGATGGCCGCAGGCTGATCCTCCGGGGCGAGATGTCCTGCGGGACCGCACTGTTTCACCTCGAGGTTTGCGATATTCGATCGGCTCCACGCGACTTCGTCAGGTCCGATCATGAGAAGTTCGGCGGGGCCGCTGAAGGTGAGAAGGAGTTTGGGTACCTCGCTGCTTTCTGCGAGCCAATCGCTGTACGCCGCCACTCGTGCATTCACGTCGCCGGGACTTCCTTCGACGGGGAAGGACCGTGGCCACTCGAGAAGGGGCCGGCGACTCTCCGGCGAGGGGTAAGGGGCGCGATAGGTTTCAGCATCGGTTTCGGACAGCTCTCCGAGAACTGTTCTGTGAAGCGCAATTTCGAGGAAGAAGTTTTCGTCGAGTACCTTGGTCTCGCCGATATCGGGAGCTCTCAGGGCCTCGACCCGCGCTCGTGCGTCTCCCGGGAAGTGCTCGTCCCAGGTCATCGGACGGAGGATCGTTTCGAAGAAGGCAACACCTCGAACGCGTTCGGGATGGCGGGCAGCCCAGTCCAGTGCAAGTGCCCCGCCCCAGTCGTGTCCGACGAGTACGACGTCGTCGAGCTCCATCTGGTCGAACCATGCGTCGAGGTAGCGGGCGGTGTCGAGAAAACCGTAGTCGATTGGCGGTTTGCCCGACGCGCCCATTCCGATGAGGTCAGGGGCAAGCGCTTGGCCGAGATTTCCTATCTGCGGGAGGATGTTTCGCCACAGGTAGGAGGATGTGGGGTTCCCGTGGATAAGTACGAAGGGTATTCCGTCTCCGCACGAGCGGTAGGCCACAGTCGAGTCGAGCACGGGAATTGTGGGCATTGCGACTCCTCGAATAGTTTCCATGTACCCTAATTGAGATAGTAGCCATGTATTCTATTTGAATGCAAGATCGAGAATTATGGACGACGGGGTCGCTGGTGTGGCACCTTGGCTTGCGCTGGCGGGCGGGGGTTGACCGAGCGATCGCCCACCTCGGGTTGACCCACGCCCAGTATTCGGTGCTCGCGTCTCTCCATGGTCTGGTGAGTGCGGGGGAGAGGCCTAGTCAGCGAGAACTCGCCGCGCACACGGGGTTGCAGCGAATCTACATATCCAAGCTCGTGCGAGCGTTGGAGAAGAGCGGGTTTGTTGTCAGCGAACGAGACAGTCGCGATGCGAGAGCCGTTTGCCTCGATCTCAGTGACGAGGGGAAACGAGTCATAGAACTCGCTAAAGACATTGTCCGCCAATTGGATGCAAAGAATACGGAAGTGCTGACGAAAACCGGTGGGCGGGAACTGGCCGACCTCCACCGCGCCCTCGGTGCGTTACTCGACGCCACCGAAGCCGGCGATGAATGAAGTCCGACCTACTTACTTGGCGCTACGTTCGGCAATGACGGCAGCGGGTTCGGGTGAGCCGGCCGGCTGTGGCCTGAGGCTGTCGGCAC